>NZ_JBMDKO010000016.1:0-125914 GCF_057809755.1 Pseudomonas sp. FG13 | reverse complement strand
AGACCCTGTGGGAGCCGGGCTTGCCCGCGAAGACGGCGGCACAGTCAACATTGCCGCAAGCAGACCCACCGCTATCGCGAGCAGGCTTGCTCCCACATTGGATTCGGGGCGTACGCAGAATTTGCAGACTCCCACACCTGCTATTCCATGGCCGGACTCAGCGTACCCAGCCAGGCCACCAAAGCGAGGATGACCGCCGCTACAGAGAACTCAAGGATCATGCTGCGCCGCAACGCCCTCACGGCGACACTGTGTTCGCCGGTTTGCCTGGCCTGTTCCAGCTGCGGGCTCAGGTGAAAACGGTTCAGTGCGGCGAACACCAGCATGGCCGCAAACAGGACGAGTTTGAGTGTCAGCAATTGACCGTAGGCACTGTCGAACAGCCCGTCGATACTCGGGCCGACGATGAACAGATAGTTCATCACGCCGGTCACGCTGATAATCAGCACGATCACCGCGCCGGCGTTTTCAAAGCCGGTCAGGGTCCGAGACAGCACCGGCAATCGGTGTTCGGCCTGGCGAAGCAGCAGCACAAACGCCGCCAGGGCACCGACCCAGGCACCCGCTGCCCACAGGTGCAAAAAGTCAGTGATGAAGTGCCAGCTCCGTCGTTCGCCTTCGTCCATGGCGCCATGGCCGGCCCAGGCCAGTGTCGCAAGGGCCACGCCTGCGGCCAGCGTGCCCAGCCACAGGCTGGCGCTCGGCCAGCGCTTACTTTGCGTCGCGGCGACAATGGTCAGCATCAATGCCAGTATCCGCAGGCTCCAGCTTGAGCCCATGTCAGTCTCCAACACCATCATTTCAACGTGTGGCTGTAACTCGGCCCAGTCCGTAACGCCGCTCATGGCCCAGACCATGCAGAGCATGCCGGCGACGGACAGCAGCACGCCGATGATGGCCGTGCTCGCCAGGAGCCTTGCGAAAGGCAACACCTCACCCGACTTTCGTTCCTGGCCCCGCAGACCATAAAGGCCGAAAGCCGCCAGGCCGAACAGCAGCATCAGATCCAGATAGAGGGCCAGGCGTAGAGCGATGTTGATCAGCGCTATGTCGATCGAGTCGCTCAACTCACTTCACCTTGAATGTGACGTTGCCGGTGATCGGGTGAGTATCGGACGATACCGCGCGCCATTGGACCTGATAGGTGCCCGACGTGAGCGGGGTATTGGGGACGATGACCATGGTCTTGGGGTCTTCGCTGCCCGACACCTTGGCCGGCATGGGCATCGGCGAATGGGCCGACATGCCGGGCATCTCGGTCATCAGCAGCTTGGCGCCGGAGAACTTGGTCATCAGGTTCTCGGAAAAGTGCAGTTCGATTTTCTCAGGTGCCGATCCCTGCGAACCTTCGGCAGGGGTGGTGGACAGCAGCTTGGGGTGTGCCTGGGTCAGGCCGCTGCTCAGCAAGCCGGTGGACAACGCGACGGTGATCACAGCGTTTTTGATGAATGACATGCAAGGACTCCTACAACGGTTTTCTAGTTTTTTGGGAAATGGAGGGGGCTCAACCCGTTAGAACCACATACGCACGCCCAGGACCAGGCGTGCCTCGCTACGGTCATCGCCTTCTTCGCGAGCGTAGTCGGCGGTATTGCCATAGGTGCGGTTCCAGATGACGCCGATGTAAGGGGCGAATTCGCGACGAATTTCATAACGCAGCCGCAGGCCCAGCTCGGTGTCCGATAGCCCTGAACCCATCGCGCGCTCCGGATCGTTCTTGCCGTAGAAGTTGGCTTCGGCGGTGGGCTGGAGGATCAGGCGGTTGGTCAACAGGATGTCGTAGTCGCCCTCCAGGCGCACGGCGCTCTGGCCGTTCTCACCGAGGTATGCCGTGGCCTGGGTTTCGAAGTTGTACAGCGCCATGCCCTGGATGCCCAAGGCAGCCCAGGTTTGCGGTTCGTCCGGCTTGAAGTCCTGGCGCACGCCGGCCACCACGTCCCACCAGGGGCTGATGGCGTGGCCCCAGAGGGCCTGGAGTTCGGCTTCTTCGGTCTTGCCGTTGGTGCGTTCGCCTTCGGTGCGCAGCCACAACCGGTCGATGTCGCCGCCGATCCAGCCGGAGGCGTCCCAACTCAGGGCGCTGCCCTTATCGGCGTCTTGCCATTCCAACTGATTGATCAGAAAGAAGGAGTTGAGCGCGCTGTCATTCATCATGTGGCTGCCGTGGTCCTCATAGACCGCTGCGCGATCGGCGGCGGTCAGTTCGGGGATCGGCGTGCGACTGGTGGTGGGGGGCGGCTCCATCGACTGCATGCCCTGCATGGAATCCAATCCTTGCATCTGGCCATGGTCCATGCCCTGCATCTTGCTGTGATCCATGCCTTGCATAGCGTTGCCGGCTGCCCAGGCAGGCGTGGCCATGCCTTGTGCCAGGCCGGCCATGATCATCATCGACAGGAGGGGGGATTGAATGTGTCGGGTCATGGTTCGGCTCCTCATTCCTGTACCCGGATTTCACGGAACATGCCCGTTTCCATGTGGAAGAGCAGGTGACAGTGATACGCCCAGCGTCCGAGGGCATCGGCGGTGACCCGGTAGCTGCGCCTGGAGCCGGGCGGCACGTCGAGGGTGTGCTTGCGCACCATGAACTGACCGTTTTCGTCCTCCAGATCGCTCCACATGCCGTGCAAATGGATGGGGTGAGTCATCATGGTGTCGTTGATCAGCACGATGCGCAGTCGTTCGCCGTACTTGAACAGCAACGGCTCGGCGTCGGAGAACTTCACGCCATTGAATGACCAGACGAATTTTTCCATGTGTCCGGTCAGGTGCAATTCAATGGTGCGACCCGGTTCGCGGCCGTCCGGGTCGGGGAAGGTGCTGCGCAGGTCCGCGTAGGTCAGCACCTTGCGACCATTGTTGCGCAGGCCCATGCCGGGGTCGTCGAGCTTGGGCTTGACGCTCATGGCTTGCATGTCCACCAGTGGGTTGTCTTGCTCCGATGGCGGATGGGACGGCATGTTGCCCATACCTGGCATCGCGCCGTGGTCCATCATCGGCATGTCACCCTGATCCATGGTCGACATTTCGCTTTGATCCATGCCCTCCATACCCTGCATGTCCTGCATGGCGCCGTGATCCATTGCGGGCATCTTGCTGTGATCCATGCCTTGCATCGATCCATGGTCCATGCCGCTCATATCACCCATGCCAGCCATGCCACCGTGGTCCATGCCGCCCATGCCCATATCGTCCATGGTCACCAGCGGTCGCGGATCAAGCGGTGGGACCGGGGCCGAGAGCCCGGCTCGGGTCGCCAGGGTGCCGCGGGCATACCCGGTGCGGTCCATCGACTGGGCAAACAGGGTATAGGCCTGCTCGGTCGGCTCGATGATGACGTCGTAGGTTTCGGCCACGGCGATCCGGAACTCATCCACTGGCACCGGATTGACGTATTGGCCGTCGGAGGCGACGACCGTCATTTTCAGGCCGGGGATGCGCACATCGAAGTAGGTCATGGACGAACCGTTGATGAAGCGCAGGCGAATCCGCTCGCCCGGCTTGAACAGGCCCGTCCAGTTCATGTCCGGCGCCTGGCCGTTCATCAGGTAGGTGTAGGTCGCGCCGCTGACGTCCGCCAGGTCGGTGGGGTTCATTTTCATCTCGGCCCACATCTTGCGATCGGCCACGGTGGCGCCCCAGCCCTTGCTGGCGACATCGTCGATGAAGTCGCCGACGGTGCGTTTGTTGTAGTTGTAGTAGTCCGACTGCTTCTTGAGTTTGCGGATGACGTCGGCGGGGTCTTCGTCGGTCCAGTCGGTGAGCATCACCACGTAGTCCCGTTCGTACTGGAAGGGCTCGGGCTCCCGGGCATCGATGACCAGCGGCCCATACACCCCGGATTGCTCCTGGAGTCCGGAATGGCTGTGGTACCAGTACGTGCCGTTCTGGCGGACCTTGAATTGGTAGACGTACTGGCCGTCGGGTTCGATGCCCTTGAAGCTCAACCCGGGTACGCCGTCCATGTTGGCCGGCAGGAGAATGCCGTGCCAGTGGATGGACGTGGTGTCTTTCAAGCGATTGCGTACCCGCAGGGTCACTGTGTCGCCTTCGCGCCAGCGCAGCAGCGGGCCGGGAATGCCGCCGTTGATGGTTTGGGCGATACGGGGATGGCCGGTGAAATTGACCGGGCTTTCGCCAATGAACAAGTCGAAGTCGGTGCCGCTCAATACAGTGGGCTGGCCTGGGCCGGTCACCGCCCAGACGGGGGTGCGCCACAGGCCCAGACCACCCAGGATGCTGCCAGCGGTCAAGCCCTTTACGAAGGTGCGCCGGGAAGTTTTTGTTTGCATCGATAAAAGTCCATCCGTCGATTCGCGACATGCACAGGGGCTGTCCCCGTACAGGTGTGAAGCAAAGATGACACAGGCAAGCGGGGCGGGTGATTACATTTCAGTCAGGTTGGTTCGGCTTTCCGCTCCCCAGCGACGCAGTGTTTGATGGCGTTGGAGCGTGCCGGCCAGGCACCAATCAGAATGATCTTTTGCATCGGCGGGATATTCTGTAGCCTTGCCGGCTTCACGCTGTCCCGTGCCTGATTGATACCCACTTTCCCGGCGGTACCCGAGTGGTCCGGAGCCGGGTGTATACTCGACTTTCGCGCAAATGCGCCTGCAGGTCTTGCGAACATGACGCAAATTTCCGAACGCCTTCTGGTCCAGGCTCACCTCGACGCCAAACAGCCCAAGCCGCTGAGTGCCGAGCAAGAGGCCTGGTACCGCGCCGCCATCGCCGCCGAGCTCAAGGCTCAGGACGCGGTGCTGGTCGCGCACTTCTACTGCGACCCGATCATCCAGGCCCTGGCCGAGGAAACCGGGGGCTGCGTGTCCGACTCCCTGGAAATGGCCCGCTTCGGCAACGCCCATCCGGCCAAGACCGTGGTGGTGGCCGGGGTCCGGTTCATGGGCGAGACCGCCAAGATCCTCAATCCTGAAAAACGTGTGCTGATGCCGACCCTGGAAGCCACCTGTTCCCTGGACCTCGGTTGTCCGGTGGACGAGTTCTCGGCGTTCTGCGACCAGCACCCGGAGCGGACCGTGGTGGTGTATGCCAACACGTCGGCGGCGGTCAAGGCCCGTGCCGACTGGGTGGTGACGTCCAGCTGTGCGCTGGAAATCGTCGAGAGCCTGATGGACAACGGCGAGACGATTATCTGGGGTCCGGACAAGCACCTGGGCACTTACATCCAGCGCAAGACCGGCGCCGATATGCTGCTCTGGGACGGCGCTTGCATCGTCCACGAGGAGTTCAAGTCCAAGCAACTGGAGGACATGAAGGCCTTGTACCCGGACGCCGCGATCCTGGTGCACCCGGAGTCGCCGACCTCGGTGATCGAACTGGCGGACGCCGTGGGTTCCACCAGCCAACTGATCGCCGCAGCCCAGAGTCTGCCGAACAAGACGCTGATCGTCGCGACCGACCGTGGCATTTTCTACAAGATGCAGCAGCTGTGCCCGGACAAGGTCTTCATCGAAGCCCCTACCGCCGGTAATGGCGCGGCCTGCCGCAGTTGCGCCCACTGCCCGTGGATGGCGATGAATACCCTGGAGCGTACCCTCAAGAGCTTGCAGGAAGGCACCAACGAGATCTTCGTCGACCCGGCGTTGATCCCCCAGGCCATTCGTCCGCTCAAGCGCATGCTGGACTTCACCCAGGCAGCGCGGATGAAGCTGGCCGGTAACGCCTGAGTCCTGATGTTCGTTCCCACGCTCCGCGTGGGAATGTCTCTACGCACGCTCCGCGTTCGGCTCTGGGACGCGGAGCGTCCTTGGCTGCATTCCCACGCAGAGCGTGGGAATGAGACGTGTGAATCATTTGGTCTTCTTGGGAACCCGCACCAATTGCGTGTCCGAGTAGATGTCATGCCAGCTGCGCTTGCGCTTGTCGAACAACGACCAGAGAAAGCCCAGCCCTACCGGCAGCCATGAGGCAATCGACACCACGAACCGCAACAGCGCCTGCCACAGGCTGATGGCCGAGCCATCGGCGTTCTGCACGCGGATGCCCCACACCTGCATGCCCAGGGTCTGGCCGTTGTGGGTCCAGAACTTGGCGAAGAAACCGAACAGCACGAACAGCAGCACGGTGGACAGCAAGGGGTCGCCATCCAGTGCGCCGGCTTCGGTGAGGGTACGCATTTTCTCTTCGCCGATGATCCCCATCTGGACCATCTTGTAGATGCCGCTGGTGACGATCAGCAACGCCGTGCACAGCAGAAAGTCATAGAACATCGCCGCCAGGCGACGACCCAGGCCAACGGGGGGAAAGTCGCCCTGAGGGGTAAGCAGGTGTTTCGGCATGACGGCCTCGGACCAAAAAGAAGCCCATTCTACGGATTTACGCCCATAAAAAAGCCCCTGATATCAATCAGGGGCTTCTGGGGTTGCGAAAGCTTAGGCTTCGGCAACAACCTCGTCAGCCTGCATGCCTTTCTGGCCTTGCACGGCAACGAAGGTGACTTTCTGGCCTTCTTTCAGGCTCTTGAAGCCGCTGCCCTGGATGGCACGGAAATGCACGAACAGATCCGGACCGCTCTCAGGAGTGATAAAACCAAAACCCTTTTCGTCGTTGAACCACTTGACGGTACCGCTCTGACGCTCAGCCATTTTCTTATTTCCTTTGACGCTTAAATTGATGACAGCCTCTTTCACTTGAAAGAGTACTGGGGCTGGGTTGCAGGAAAGTAAGAGACGTCGAACGGGATGTAGCGAACTTCATAGGCTACTGCCCAGGTCACGATTCCAAGCGACCCATGCAAACACAGTGACCAAACTCTACGCCAACTACGAATGAAAAAACAACCCCCTCTGAAGGGCCCGGTTTTCCTAAGCTTTGCGCTATTTATGCGTTTCGTTGGCCTGGGCTTAATCGATAGGCTAGTTCAATTGTTTGCCAACCTTATAAACACCGTTCAATAGGAAATAAATGCACCTTTTTATGGCGGTTGCGTTACACATTAGTGCACGTATAACGCAATCGCGTTACTTATAGAAACAGTCAATCAGCCGCGGTAGTAGCGTTGTGCAACGAATGGCATTTTGCTTACAAGCAAAGGCACCTTTTTCCCACGGACAATGGCCCAGACGGGCGTTTCCAGGGCGGTATAGGCGGCGTCCAGATAACCCATCGCCAAAGGACCGCCCAGGGTCGGACCGAAGCCGCCGCTGCACACCGCACCGATGATCTCGCCTGCCTCGTTGACGATTTCCGCACCTTCGCGCACCGGGGTGCGTTCCTGGGGCAGCAGGCCGACGCGTTTACGGCGCACGCCATTCTGTTGCTGGGCGAACACGGTTTCAGCGCCCGGGAAGCTACCTGCGCGGGCACCGTCGGCACGGCGGACCTTGGAAATGGCCCACAGCAGGCTGGCTTCGACCGGCGTCGTCTCGGTGTTCATGTCGTGGCCGTAGAGGCACAGGCCGGCTTCCAGGCGCAGGGAATCACGGGCGCCGAGGCCGATGGCGGCCACTTCCGGTTCCGCCAGCAGGGCGCGGGCGAGCTTTTCCGCATCGGCGGCGGGCACGGAGATTTCGAAACCGTCTTCACCGGTGTAGCCCGAACGGCTGACAAAGCAGTCCACGCCCAGCAGCGTGACGCGCTGGAATTGCATGAAGGTCATTTTCGCCACGTCCGGTGCCAGGCGGGCCAGTACGGTGACGGCTGCCGGACCTTGCAGGGCGAGCAGGGCGCGGGCCTCGAACAGCGGCTCGATGTCGCACTGGCTGCCGATGTGAGCGCGCAGATGGGCCAGGTCCTGGTCCTTGCATGCTGCGTTGACCACCAGGAACAGCTCGTCGTTGCCCAGGTTGGCGACCATCAGGTCGTCGAGAATGCCGCCGTTGGCGTTGGTGAACATGGCATAGCGTTGCATGCCCACCGGCAGGTCGATGATGTCCACCGGCACCAGGGTTTCCAGGGCCTGGGCGGCGCCCGGGCCGGTCAGGCGGATCTGGCCCATGTGGGACACGTCGAACAGCCCGGCCTGATCGCGGGTATGCTGATGTTCTTTCATGACCCCCAATGGGTATTGCACCGGCATGTCGTAGCCGGCGAACGGTACCATGCGGGCGCCCAGTTCTAGGTGCAGGACATGCAGCGGGGTCTTCAGCAGTTGTTCGGTGGACATATCAGCTCCTGGAAAAATGAAGAGAGGCAAGCAGCGCGTATCAGCATTCGATGATGTTGACCGCCAGACCGCCACGGGCGGTCTCCTTGTATTTGCTTTTCATGTCGGCGCCGGTCTGGCGCATGGTGCGGATGACTTTGTCGAGGGACACGAAGTGATGCCCGTCGCCGCGCATGGCCATGCGCACCGCGTTGATGGCTTTCACCGAGCCCATGGCGTTGCGTTCGATGCAGGGCACCTGCACCAGGCCGCCGATCGGGTCGCAGGTCAGGCCGAGGTTGTGTTCCATGCCGATTTCAGCGGCGTTTTCCACTTGCTGCACCGTGCCGCCCAGGACTTCGCACAAGGCACCGGCGGCCATGGAGCAGGCGACGCCGACTTCACCCTGGCAACCGACCTCGGCACCGGAAATGGAGGCATTTTCCTTGTACAGGATGCCAATGGCGGCGGCGGTCAGCAGGAACCGCACCACGCCGTCCTCGTTGGCCCCGGGAATGAAGCGCATGTAGTAATGCAGCACGGCCGGGATGATCCCCGCCGCGCCGTTGGTGGGCGCGGTGACGACACGCCCGCCAAAGGCGTTTTCCTCGTTGACGGCCAGGGCATACAGGTTGACCCAGTCCAGCACCGACAACGGGTCGCGCAACGCCGCTTCGGGGTTTTTGCACAACTGGCGGTGCAGTGCCGCTGCCCGTCGCTTGACCTTCAGTCCGCCCGGCAGGATCCCTTCATTGCGGCACCCGGCCGCCACGCAATCTTGCATCACCTGCCAGATCTTCAGCAGGCCGGCGCGGGTTTCGGCTTCGGGGCGCCAGGCGCTTTCGTTGGTCAGCATCACCTGGCTGATGGACAGGCCATAGGTGCTGCAGTGGCCCAGCAGGTCCTTGGCGCTTTTGAACGGGAAGGTCAGGACCGTGGCGTCTTCGACGATACGGTCGGCGCCGGCGGCGTCTTCATCGACGACGAAACCGCCACCCACCGAGTAATACTCGCGGCTGCGCACTTGCAGGCCCGCACCGTCGAAGGCACGGAAGATCATGCCATTGGGATGGAAGGGCAGCGGCTTGCGAATCATCGCCAGGTGCAGCTTTTCGTTGAATTCGATGGAATGTTGGCCCAGCAGGTTCAAGCGACCGTTGCTGCGAATGTCCTGCAGGCGGGCGTTTACCGTTTCGGTGTCCACGGTGTCCGGGTGTTCACCTTCCAGGCCCAACAGCACGGCCTTGTCACTGCCGTGGCCCTTGCCGGTGGCGCCGAGAGAGCCGTACAGCTCGACCTTGACGCTGGTAATGGTTTCGAGCAGGTCATCACGACGCAGCCCTTCGACGAAACGGGCAGCGGCACGCATCGGGCCGACCGTATGGGAGCTGGAAGGGCCGATACCGATCTTGAACAGGTCGAACACGCTTAACGACATGGTGTTTCTCCGGTTTCTTTTTATGACGATCGAAAGATTGAGAGGGAACCCTGTGGGAGCGAGCCTGCTCGCGATTGTGGAGTGTCAGTCAACATCTGTATTGGCTGTCACACCGCAATCGCGAGCAGGCTCGCTCCCACAAGGGGATAGGCGGTGTTGTTGCGAGGGGGCGGTTGACCCGCCCCCTCACAGGTCAAGCGTAGCTTTCGATCGACGGGCAGGCGCAGACCAGATTGCGGTCGCCGAACACGTTGTCGACCCGGCCCACTGGCGGCCAGTATTTGCTTTCGATCAACGACGCGACCGGGTACACCGCTTGTTCGCGGCTGTAGGGGTGGGCCCACTCGCCGACGATTTCCGCCGCGGTGTGCGGGGCGTTTTTCAGCGGGTTGTCGTCCTTGTCCAGGCTGCCGTTTTCCACTGCGCGGATTTCTTCGCGGATGCAGATCATGGCGTCGCAGAAGCGGTCCAGTTCTTCCTTGGATTCACTTTCGGTCGGCTCGATCATCAGCGTGCCGGCCACCGGGAACGACATGGTCGGGGCGTGGAAGCCGAAGTCGATCAGGCGCTTGGCCACGTCGTCGACACTGATGCCGCTGCTGTCCTTGAGTGGGCGCAGGTCGAGGATGCACTCGTGGGCCACCAGGCCGTT
Source organism: Pseudomonas sp. FG13 (assembly GCF_057809755.1). Taxonomy (NCBI): domain Bacteria; kingdom Pseudomonadati; phylum Pseudomonadota; class Gammaproteobacteria; order Pseudomonadales; family Pseudomonadaceae; genus Pseudomonas; species Pseudomonas sp. FG13. The sequence continues at coordinate 115,720 of NZ_JBMDKO010000016.1, read as the reverse complement.
GCTGCCGGTGTAGAGCACCGGGTAGTGCTCTTCCAGGCGACGGGCGATGTAGTTGGCATTGAGGATCGCCAGCTGCGAGGCGCGCTTGAGGCCGGCGCCACCCATCATGCGGATGTACATCCAGGTGATCGGCAGGATGCTGGCGCTGCCGAACGGCGCCGCACATACCGCACCTTCCTTGCGCTCCATGCTGGCATGGCCCGGCAGGAAAGGCGCCAAGTGCGACTTGACGCCAATCGGGCCGACGCCCGGGCCGCCGCCGCCGTGGGGAATGCAGAACGTCTTGTGCAGGTTCAGGTGCGACACGTCGCCGCCGAACTTGCCCGGTGCACAGAGGCCGACCATGGCATTCATGTTGGCGCCGTCGATGTACACCTGGCCGCCGTTGTCATGGATGATGCCGCAGATTTCGCGGATGCCTTCCTCGAACACGCCGTGGGTGGACGGGTAGGTGATCATCAGCGCGGCGAGGTGTTCGCGGTGCTCGATGGCCTTGGCACGCAAGTCTTCGATGTCGACGTTGCCACGGGCATCGCACGCGGTGACGACCACGCGCATGCCGGCCATGTTGGCGGTGGCCGGGTTGGTGCCGTGGGCCGACGAAGGGATCAGGCAGATGTCGCGACGGTCTTCGCCACGGCTCTGGTGATAGGCGCGGATCGCCAGCAGGCCGGCGTACTCACCCTGGGAACCGGCGTTGGGTTGCAGCGACACCGCGTCGTAGCCGGTGGCGGCGCAAAGCATGGCTTCCAGTTCATCGGTCAACTGCTGGTAACCGGCGCTCTGCTCGGCCGGGGCGAATGGGTGCAGGGCGCCGAATTCGGCCCAGGTCACCGGGATCATTTCGCTGGCGGCGTTGAGTTTCATGGTGCAGGAACCCAGCGGGATCATGGTGCGATCCAGGGCCAGATCCTTGTCGGCGAGCTTGCGCAGGTAGCGCATCAGCTCGGTTTCGGAGTGGTAACGGTTGAACACCGGGTGGCTGAGGACCGGCGACTGGCGTACCAGTTCGGCAGGGATACGGCTTTGTACGCTGGCGGCCAGGGTGGTGAAGTCCGGCAGGGCCTTGCCGCCGGCCAGCAGTGCCCACAGGGTCTCGATGTCGGCCTGGCAGGTGGTTTCGTCCAGGGACAGACCCAGGCGTTCAGCGTCTACCGCGCGCAGGTTGATGCGTTTGGCGCGGGCCTGGTCGTGCAGGGCAGCGGTTTGCGCGCCGGTGTGCAGGGTCAGGGTGTCGAAGAAGCTGTCCTGTTCGACGCTCACGCCCAACGCGCCCAGGCCCTTGGCGAGGATCGCGGTCAGGTGATGGATGCGGTTGGCGATTTGCACCAGGCCCTTGGGACCGTGGTACACGGCGTACATGCTGGCGATGTTCGCCAGCAGCACCTGGGCGGTGCAGATGTTGCTCGTGGCTTTCTCACGACGGATGTGTTGCTCGCGGGTCTGCATCGCCAGGCGCAGGGCCGGCTTGCCGAAACGGTCCACGGACACCCCGACCAGGCGGCCTGGCATGTCGCGCTTGAAGGCATCCTTAGTGGAGAAATACGCCGCGTGCGGGCCGCCGAAACCCAGCGGTACGCCGAAGCGTTGGGCGCTGCCGATGGCGACATCGGCGCCGAATTCGCCCGGCGGGGTCAGCAGGGTCAGGGCCAGCAGATCAGCCGCGACCGCCACCAGGGCGTTGGCCCCGTGGAAGCGCTCGGTCAGTTCGCGGTAGTCGAACAGGTCGCCGTTGCTGGCCGGGTATTGCAGCAGCGCGCCGAAGAACGGGCTGGCATCGGTCAGCTCGCGTTCGTCGCCGACCACCACGTCGATGCCCAGGGGCTCGGCACGGGTGCGCAGCACGTCGAGGGTCTGTGGGTGGCAGTGGCGCGAGGCGAAGAAGGCATTGCTGCCCTTGTTCTTGCTCAGGCGCTTGCAGAAGGTCATGGCTTCGGCGGCGGCGGTGGCTTCGTCCAGCAACGAGGCGTTGGCAATCGGCAGGCCGGTGAGGTCGCTGATCAGGGTCTGGAAGTTCAGCAGCGCTTCGAGACGACCCTGGGAAATTTCCGGTTGGTACGGCGTGTAGGCGGTGTACCAGGCCGGGTTTTCCAGCAGGTTGCGCAGGATCGGTGCCGGCGTATGGCAGTTGTAGTAGCCCTGGCCGATGTAGGTCTTGAACAGCTGGTTCTTGGCGGCGATGGCCTTGATCGAGGCCAGTGCATCGGCTTCGCTCTGGCCATCACCCATCTCCAGCACGCTGGTTCCCTTGATGCTCTCAGGGATGACGCTGGCGCTCAGGGCTTCCAGGGAGTCGTAGCCCAGGCGTTCGAGCATGGCTTGCTCGTCGCTGGCCCGCGGGCCGATATGACGGGCGATGAATTCGTTGGCGGTGCCCAGATTAACGGTCATGTGGCGCTCCTCAGGCTTCGGCGTTGGCTTTGATCAGACGGTCATAGGCGTCCTGATCCAGCAGTTGGCCAACTTCAGCGGCATTGGCTGGCTTGAAACGGAAAAACCAGCCTTCGCCCAGCGGATCTTCGTTGACCAGTTCAGGATTGCTTTCCAAGGCCGGGTTGACTTCCAACACGTCACCGTCCAACGGCATGTAGACACCGCTCGCGGCCTTCACGGATTCCACGGTAGAGGCTTCGTCACCCTTGGCGTAGGTTTGCAGTTCCGGTAACTGAACATAGACCACATCGCCCAAAGCGTTCTGTGCGAACGCGGTGATGCCGACTGTGACGCTGCCATCGGCTTCGGCGCGCAGCCATTCGTGATCTTCAGTGAAACGCAACTCGCTCATGGAAACTCCTGGGGCCAGATTCGTCTGGTGGACGCGAAGAAAGGCGCGGGACATGGCCCGGCCGTATGGTTATATCCATAGCAAGAATGCGGCCAATATCGATAAGTGCTTATGGATCAATGATTTGAGGGGGGTTGGAGTGGTGTGGATAACCTTGGCTGTAGCGAAATCGCTACAGCGTCGCGCCTGGAAAAAATGATTGGGGGATCAAAGCCTTATCCGGCGCAGTTTACCGCTAACTGTAGCGATATCGTTCCACTGTAGCGCTTTCAGTACAGATGGAGGTCGTTTTTGAGCCGATTATTGGTCGAGGCAGGCCCTTGTGGGAGCGAGCCTGCTCGCGATGGCGAGTATCAGCCAATATTTCTGTAGCTGACACGCTGCCATCGCGAGCAGGCTCGCTCCCACAAGGGGACGCTGGTGCGGCTACGGCTTGTTGGGAATCCCATACTTGCGCAACCGATGGGCGATCGCCGTATGGGAGGTCTGCAGGCGGCTGGCGAGTTGGCGGGTGGACGGGTAGTTGACGTAGAGGCTTTCGAGCAAGTGTTTCTCGAAGGTTTCCACGGCCTGTTCCAGGCTTTCGACGTCTACATCGCCTTGTCGCGCGACGGAAGTGCCGGCGATGTCCAGGTCACCAATGTCCACCAGGCTGCTCTCGCAGATCGCCGCGGCGCGGAAGATCACGTTCTGCAGTTGTCGCACGTTGCCAGGCCAGCGGTTACCCAGCAGCGCCGGATAGGTGCCGGGGGCCAGGCGACAGACCGGTCGCTGAATCTGGGCGCAGGCCTGTTGCATGAAATGCCGGGCCAGCAGCAGGATGTCCTGGCCGCGCTCACGCAGTGGCGGGACCTCGACGTTGAGCACGTTCAGGCGATAGAACAAGTCTTCGCGGAACGAACCTTCGTTGACCATTTTCTCCAGGTTGCGATGGGTCGCGCTGAGGATCCGCACGTTGACCTTGATTTCCCGGTCGCCGCCGACCCGGCGGAAGCTGCCGTCATTGAGGAAACGCAGCAGCTTGGCTTGCAGATACGGCGACATCTCACCGATTTCGTCCAGGAACACCGTGCCCTGGTTCGCCAGTTCCATCAGTCCTGGTTTACCCCCCCGTTGTGCGCCGGTAAAGGCGCCGGGGGCGTAGCCGAACAGTTCGCTTTCGGCCAGGTTCTCCGGTAGCGCGGCGCAGTTCAGAGCCAGGAACGGTGCGCCATAGCGCGCGCTGATGGCATGGCAGGCCCGCGCCACCAGCTCCTTGCCGGTGCCGGTTTCGCCCTGGATCAGCAGTGGTGCGTCCAGCGCCGCAACCCGTTGCGCCCGAGCCTTGAGGGTGCGGATCGCCGGGGAGTCGCCGAGCAGCGCATCAAAACCTTCGGCATGGTCGTGGTGCAGCGCCGACAGGCGTTCGCCGATGCGGTTCGGCTGGTACAGCGTGAGCAGTGCGCCGGCGTCGGTGATGGGCGTGGCGTCCAGCAGCCAGGTCTGGCCATTGAGGGTGATTTCCCGCAGCGGCAAGCGAAAGCCGTTCTCCAGCAAGGTGCCCAACAGCGCCTCGTCCCCGAACAGCCCGGCCACGCTTTCGCCGGCCGGTTCCCGACCGTACAGGGCGATCAGCGCAGGGTTGGCGAGCAACACGTTGCCAGCGCTGTCGAGGGCCAGCACCGGGTCGGTCATGGCCGCCAGAAGGGCATCGAGCTGCAGGTGCCGACGCTGGCCCGGCAGGATGTCCACCACGGTGACCGCCTGCACTCCCCGCACGCTGAACAGCGCCTCACGCAGCTCGTCCAGCACCTGCGGGCTGAGGGTCGGGGCGTCGATGTAGACGTTGGGCGGCACCATCTCCACCGCATCCAGATTGAGATTGCGCCCACCCAGCAACGCCAGGACTTCCTGGGTGATGCCAACGCGGTCGATGAAACTGACGTGGATACGCATGGGGCGGTTTCGGGTTCTGGAGTGCGGAGGGTGGCAAGTATGCCTTGGGGCGGGCTGTTGGTGGAATCCAGGTGCACGACTTGAGAGGCGTATTGCCCCCAGTGGGAGCGAGCCTGCTCGCGATGGCGATGTGTCAGTTGCGCAAATGTTGACTGATACTCCGCCATCGCGAGCAGGCTCGCTCCCACAGGGACAGTGGTGAGGAAGTATTTTTTACAACCCCACATCCCACTCCGGCGTCTCGGGAAACCTCACCACCAGGAAGTCCACCAGGCTGCGCAGCGCCGACGGCATGTGTCGGCGTGATGCGTACACCGCGTACATGTTCATCTGCCGGGGTTCGGCGTGGGCCAGCAGGCGGGTCAGTTCGCCGCTCTTGATGTGGGCGCCGGCCTGGTAGCTGGGCAGCATTGCCACGCCGGCACCGGCCATGGTCGCCCTTAGCAAGGTGCTGGCGTCGTTGCCGCTGATATTGCCCTGCACCGGCACCGAGACCTGCTCGCCATCCTGCTCGAAATGCCAGAGGCTCTTGCCCACGTAGGAGTGGGTCAGGCAATTGTGCTGGCTCAGGTCCTCGACCCGTTGCGGTACCGGGTGTTTGCGCAGGTAACCGGGCGAGGCGCAGATCACCGAGCGGCAGACGGTGAGGCGCCGGGCGATCAGGCTGGGGTCCAGGTCGTTGCTCATGCGGATCGCCAGGTCGATGCGTTCGTCCACCAGGTTCACGGTGCGATCCAGCATTTGCAGGTCGACGCTCACCCCCGGATACCGGGTGACGTACTCGGTGATCGCCGCTGCCAACTGGGCCTGGCCGAACGAGGTGCTGGCGCTGATGCGCAAGATGCCTCGCGGGGCGTCGTCTGGCGCGCTGACAGCCGCCTGCATATCGCTGGACAGTTCCAGCATCTGTCGGCAGCGCGGCAATACCTCCAGGCCTGCGGCCGTCAGGCTCAGTTTGCGGGTGGTACGGTGCATCAGCCGGGCACCGACCCAATCCTCCAGCTCCGCCAGATACCGCGAGACCACCGGCCGCGACAGGTCCAGGTACTCGGCCGCTGTCGACTGGCTGCCCAGGTCCACCACGGCGACAAACACCCGCATTGCTTGTAGACGATCCATGATTTGCCCGCTTTCAGAAACAAACTATGTCGTAGCATCGCATTTTTTGGAACGAACCAGATGACTAAGCTCCGTTTCATTGCCCTCGGGCCCATGGACAACGGAGCACAGCATGACCGCAATCCCCTCACTCAAGCGCCTGTTGCTGGCAACCGCTGGCCTGGTCTTCACCGCCCACGCCTGGGCCGCCGACCTTACGCTCGACGTCTACAATCCTGGCGAGGCGGCGGTTTTCCCGGTGACCTCGGTACTGGTCAGTGGCGCAAAGGAGGCGATTCTGGTGGATGCCCAGTTCGGCAAATCCCAGGCTGAACAGGTGGTGCAGAAAATCCGCGCCAGCGGCAAGCAATTGATCGCGATTTATATCAGCCATGGCGACCCGGACTACTATTTCGGCCTGGAAACCCTGACCGCTGCGTTCCCTGAAGCCAAGGTGCTGGCGTCTGCACCGACCGTCGAGCACATCAAGCAGACCGTCGACGGCAAGCTTAAATACTGGGGGCCGATCCTGAAGGCCGACGCGCCGGCCAAGGCTGTCGTGCCCCAAGTGCTCAAGGGCGACAGCCTGATGCTGGAAGGCCAGCGCTTGCAGATCGTCGGCCTCGACGGTCCACAACCGGACCGCAGTTTCCTGTGGATTCCTTCGATCAAGGCGGTGGTCGGCGGTGTGGTGGTGGCCGAGAACATTCACGTCTGGATGGCCGACACCCAGACGCCGCAATCCCATAAGGATTGGCTGGCGACCCTGGCCGGTATTGAGAGGTTGCAACCGAGCACCGTGATCCCGGGGCATTACCTGGGCGAGAGTGCCCGCTCCCTCGCCGCGGTCACCTTCACCGCCGGGTACATCAAGGCGTTCGACGAAGAGACCGCTCGCGCCAAGGATTCCGCTGCGCTGATCGCGGCCATGGAACAACGTTATCCCAACCTGGGGGAAGACAGCTCCCTGGCGCTCAGTGCCAAGGTGGCGAAGGGGGAGATGAAGTGGTGAGGGACTTGTTCTTGTTATGCAGGAGCAAGGCCTGTGGGAGCAAGGCTTGCCCGCGATGAATTTGATTCGGTCTTTCTGAAAATCGCGGCGTCTGCATCGCGAGCAAGCTTTGCTCCCACGGGCTTTGTATTCACAACAGTATTTTCAAACATCGTTAATCACTGGAGAACATCATGAGCAAAATCGCAATCATCGGCGCTACCGGTCGTGCCGGTAGCCAACTGATGGAAGAAGCCCTGCGTCGCGGTCACAGTGTGACGGCCATCGCCCGTAATACCGCGAAAATCGGGGAAAGGACCGGGGTGACCTGCAAGCAACTGGACGTACTGGACAGCGAGGCGTTGACTGCCGCAGTCGACGGTCACGATGTCGTGATCAGCGCTGCCCACTTTGCCACCGTATCGGCCGACAAGATTGTCGCTCCGCTGAAGGCCGCCGGGGTCAAGCGGTTACTGGTGGTGGGCGGCGCAGGCTCGCTGCTGTTGCCGGACAATAGCCGGGTGATCGACAGCGATGGTTTTCCAGAGGAATACCTGGCCGAAGCCACTGCCGGTGCTTTGTTCCTGGACGTGCTGCGCAAGGAGCAGGACCTGGACTGGACCTTCCTCTCGCCCTCGGCGGAGTTCGTGGAAACCGCCCGCACCGGCCAGTTCCGGCTCGGCAAGGACCATCTGATGTTTGACGCCGCCGGGCGCAGCTGGATCAGCTTTGCCGACTATGCCATTGCGATGATCGATGAAGTGGAAGCACCGCAGTTCTCAGGCACGCGGTTCACCGTCGGCTACTGATCCGGCGCGATCGCGCGCATGCTCTCCCACAATGGTATGGGGTGATCGCAGAGACCGCGGTCGCACCGGCCCCTGTGGGAGCGAGCCTGCTCGCGATGGCGGCAGTACAGGTAGCATCGCCACACGCTGATCCACCGCGATCGCGAGCAGGCTCGCTCCCACAGGGTGCCGTCAACATTCAGCCGTGCACCCTCACCCAGACACTGACCAGCACCGTCGCCGCCATCAGCCAGGCCACGGCCGCCACGGCCAGCGAAGCCTCGAGGCGCATGCGGTCGACCATGATGTACAGCGTCGCCAGGTACACGAAGTAGGGAATGATCGACCACATGCCAAACACGATGGTGGTCTTCAGGTCGTCCACCGAACGACCCTTGCCGACGATATAGTGGGCGATCAGGGCAAAGGTGGGGAACAACGGCACCAGCCCGGCGATGTAATAGTTTCGGGTCTTGGCGAGCATCGCCAGGACCACCACCACCGCCGCGCCGAGCGCCGCCTTGAAAATCAGGTCCACAGCTTTATCGTCCCCGGTTAATGGCTCAAGCCGTACTTTTTGACTTTGTCGAAGAGCGTGGTCTTGGCCATCCCCAGTTCCAGGCTGGCCTGGGTCAGGTTGCCACCGCTGCGTTGCAGGGCGTCGACCAGCAGGTTGCGCTCGAAAGCTTCCACCGCTTCGGCGAAGGCCAGGCCCTGGCTGCCGCTGCTGACTCCGGACTTCTTGAAGGCCGGCAGGCCGAGGGCGAAACGTTCGGCGACGTTGCGCAACTCACGTACGTTGCCCGGCCAGTCGTGGCTCATCAGGTTCGACAGGGTCTGGTTGTCCAGCGTTGGCACCGTACGGTCGAAGCGCAGGGATGACTGCTGAAGAAAATGCTCGAACAGTTGCAGGATGTCTTCGCGCCGTTCCCGCAGCGGCGGCAGTTCCAGGGTCACCACGTTGAGGCGGTAGTACAGGTCGCTGCGAAACTGCCCGGCCCGACCCAGTTCATCCAGGTCGGACTTGGTGGCGGCGATCACCCGGCAATCCACGGCCACGCTCTGGTTCGAGCCCAGCCGTTCGAGGGTGCGCTCCTGCAGCACGCGCAACAACTTGATCTGCAAGGGCAGGGGCATGCTTTCCACTTCATCGAGAAACAGCGTGCCGCCGTCGGCGTGCTCGATCTTGCCGATCCGACGCTTGCCGGCGCCGGTGAAGGCATTGGCCTCATGGCCGAAAATCTCGCTCTCGAACAGGTTCTCTGGCAAGCCGCCGCAGTTCAGTGCGACGAACTGTTTACCATGGCGTCGGCTGAAATCGTGCAGGCAACGGGCGACCAATTCCTTGCCGGTACCGGTTTCGCCTTCGATCAGCACGTTGGCCGAGGTATCGGCGACGTTGGCGATCAATTCCCGCAAGTGCTGCATGGCTGGCGAACGGCCGATGATCCGGCCCTCCAGGGAGTCGCGCTCGGCCAGTTGCCGACGCAGCGAAGTGACCTCGCGGGCCAGGCTGCGCTGTTCCAGGGCGCGACGGGCAACGTCCACCAGGCGTTCGGGAGAGAAGGGTTTCTCCATGAAGTCGTAGGCGCCTTTCTGCATGGCGCCCACCGCCATGGAGATGTCGCCGTGACCGGTGATCAGCACCACCGGCAGGCTGCGGTCCCGTGCCTTGAGGCGGGTCAGCAGCTCCAGGCCATCGATGCCCGGCAGGCGGATGTCACTGATGACGATGCCGGCAAAGTCATCGCCGACCCGTGCCAGGGCTTCCTCGGCGCTGCCCACGCCGACGCAGGGAATGTCTTCCAGGGCCAGGGCCTGCTGGCAGCCCAGCAGGACATGGGGATCGTCTTCGACGATCAGTACGCTCAGGTCGTTGTTCATAGCGGCTCGGCAGATAAAGGGCTTACCAACGGTAAACTGAGGACAAAGGTGCTGCCACCGCCATCCGGGTGCTCGACATCCAGGTGCCCGCCAGCGGCAGCGGCCAGGCTCGCCGAGAGCGTCAGGCCCAGGCCCAGGCCTTGTTCGCCGGGTTTGGTGGTGAAGAAGGGCTCGAACAGATGCTTGCGTGTTTCCGGGTCGATACCGTGGCCATTGTCCCGTACCCGCAGGCGATATTTCCCATCCTGGGCCTGGCCTTCGAGCCACAGCCGTGGCTCGGGTCGGCCCTGCATGGCGTCCAGGGCATTGCCGATCAGGTTCACCAGAATCTGCTCCAGGCGCGTCTGGTCGATCTGCACCTGGACGTTATCGAAACCGGTATGCACCTGGACATGCTGGCTTTCAAGGCGAGCGGCCAGCAGTAGCTGGGCGGCCTCGACGGCCTTGCCGAGGCTGGCGCGGCCCTTGTCGTCCCCGCGCCGGGCGAAGGAACGCAGGCTGGCGGTGATCCGCCCCATGCGATCGATCAGTTCGTTGATGGTCTTGAGGTTGGCGCTGGCCGTATCCAGCTGGCCGCGTTCCAGGAAGCGCACGGTGTTACCGGACAAGGTGCGCAGCGCGGCCAACGGCTGGTTGAGCTCGTGGGCGATGCTGGTGGACATCTGGCCGATGGCTGCCAGTTTGCCGGCCTGTACCAGTTCGTCCTGGGCCCGGCGCAACGTTTCTTCGGCCTGCCGGCGTTCGCGGATCTGGCTCTTGAGCCGATCGTTGCTGGCTCGCAGGTCGGTGGTGCGTTCGGTAATCCGACGTTCGAGCTGGCTGTTGGCTTCCTGCAAGGCTTCGCGGGCGGCGAGGCGGGTCGCGATGACCTTGCGCCGTTCGTTCCAGGCGATCAGCAGGAACGCTACCAGGGCGAAGGCCACGGCCACCAGGATGCCCTGGTTGATCGATTGGCGTCGCAGGTCTTCAAGGGGCGTCAGCAGGGTGAAATTCCACGGCGTGTCGTTCAGGGGCCGGGTCTGCGAGAGGTAACTGATGGCCTGTTTTTCGGCGGCCACTTCGGTGTTGGCCGGGAACGTCAGTTTCTCCATGCCTTCGGTCAGCCGTTCTCGGGCCAGGGGGATCAGTTCGTTCAGCGGGAACCAGTAATACTGCAGGCTGCGGGCCAGGCGTTCCTTGGTGTCATCACTCAGCGGACGTACGGACTTGAGGCGTCGTGCCGGGTCGCTGGAGAGAATGATGATGCCGTTCTCGTCGCTGACGAACGCTTCCAGTCGCGCCCGTTGCCAGCGTTCCTCCATGGCTTCGAGCCGGACCTTGACCACGGCCACGCCGATGATCTTGCCCTGTTGTTCCAGACCATGGGCCAGGTAATAGCCGGGTTCGCCGTTGGTGCTGCCGATGCCGTAGAAGCGTCCCGGCTGGCCGCGGACGGCGTTCTGGAAATAGGCGCGGAAGGACAGGTCTTCGCCCAGGTAACTGTCGACGTCGCGCCAGTTGCTGGTGGCCATGACCCGGCCTGTGGTGTCCATCACGTAGATGGCCCGGCTGCGGCTGCGGCGGTTCAGGCCTTCGAGGTATTCGTTGACGGTCTTGCGATGTTCCGGTGTCGGGTCGTCGAGCAGTTGCGAGACGCTGGACTCAAGCTCCAGCAGGCTGGGCAGGTAGGTGTACTTGCTGATCTCGCTCTCGACCGCGCGGGCGTGCAATTCCAGCTGGCGCTCGCCATTCTCGGCGAGACCGCGAATGCCGTAGTGCTCGCTGATCCAGAAACCAAGGTAACCCAGGCCGATCATCAGGGCGATGATCAACGGCGGCAGGAACAAATGGCGGATCAGGCGGGGTTTCACGGCAAGTGATGGCGGCGTCGCGCGATAGAGGGTGGGGTCGCATTTCATCACAGAAGCCTTGGGTCAACCACAACACAAATCTACAAACCAGCTCCGATCCCTTGTGGGAGCGAGCCTGCTCGCGATGAGGCCAGCACAGCCAACGTCGATGTTGAATGTCCGTCCGCTTTCGCGAGCAGGCTCGCTCCCACAGGGAGTGGGGCTGAGCTTTTAGTGCTGCAGGATTTTCTCAAGGAAGTGCTGCGCACGTTCGGAGCGGGCGCTGATGTCGCCGAAGAACTCCTCCTTCGGGCAGTCTTCGATGATCTGGCCCTGGTCCATGAAGATCACCCGGTTCGCCACCTTGCGGGCGAAGCCCATTTCGTGGGTCACGCACATCATGGTCATGCCTTCGTGGGCCAGTTGCACCATCACGTCGAGCACTTCATTGACCATTTCCGGGTCGAGGGCCGAAGTCGGTTCGTCGAACAGCATCACCACCGGGTCCATCGCCAAGGCGCGGGCAATCGCCACGCGTTGTTGCTGGCCGCCAGAGAGCTGGCCCGGATGCTTGTGGGCGTGGGCCGAGAGCCCGACCCGATCAAGCAACTGCAGGCCTTTCTTGGTGGCTTCTTCCTTGCTGCGGCCCAGCACCTTGATCTGCGCGATGGTCAGGTTCTCGGTGATGGTCAGGTGCGGGAACAGTTCGAAGTGCTGGAACACCATGCCCACCCGCGAACGCAGTTTCGGCAGGTTGGTCTTCGGGTCGGCGATGGACGTGCCGTCGACCACGATGTCGCCTTTCTGGAACGGCTCCAGGGCGTTCACGCACTTGATCAGGGTGGACTTGCCCGAACCCGACGGACCGCACACCACCACCACTTCACCTTTGCTGACCTCGGTGCTGCAATTGGTCAGTACCTGGAAGTCCCCATACCACTTGTTGATGTTCTTGATAGAGATCATACGGCGAACCTTTTTTGCAGACGCTTGACCAGCAGCGAGGCGGCAAAGCTGATTGTGAAGTACACGAGACCTGCGACGATCAGGAACTCATTGGAGCGGCCGATGATGTCGCCATTGGCTCGCGAAGCATTGAGGAAATCCACCAGGCCGACGGTGTAGACCAGCGAGGTGTCCTGAAACAGGATGATGCTTTGTTGCAGCAGCAGCGGGGTCATCTTGCGAAACGCCTGGGGCAGGATGATCAGGCGCATGGTCTGGCCATAATTCATGCCCAGCGCCTGGGCGGCGCCCATCTGGCCCTTGGGGATCGACTGCACGCCGGCCCGCACGATTTCGCAGAAGTACGCGGCTTCGAACATCATGAACGCCACGACGCAGGAGCCAAACGCGCCGATTGGCGTGTCTTCGCCGGTGATCCAGCGCAGCACGAACGGCACCGCCAGGTAGAACCAGGTGATCACCAGCAGCAGCGGGATCGAGCGGAAGTAGTTGACGTAGGCGCCGGCGATATTGGACAGCAACTTGTTATGGGACAGGCGCATCAGCGCCAGGATCGTACCCAGAACGATGCCGCCGACCACGCCCAGGACCATCAGCTTGAGGGTCATCACCATGCCGTTCCACAGGCCGGGAATGGCCGGAACGACACCACTGAAATCGAATTCCATTATTTACCCCCCACGGAGATGAGGCCGGGCACCGCGACTTTCTTCTCGACCATGCGCATGAGCAGCATCAGGCTCATGTTCAGGGTGAAATAGATCAAGGTCGCCAGGGTGAAGGCTTCGAACAGGTTGGCGGAGAACTCGGCGGTCTGCTTGGTCTGCGCGAGCAGTTCCATCAGGCCGATCAGCGAGGCCACGGAGGAGTTCTTGAAGACGTTGAGGAATTCCGAGGTGAGCGGCGGAATGATGATCCGGTAGGCCTGGGGCAGCAGCACGTTCCAGTAGATCTGCGGCAGCTTGAAGCCCATGGCCCGGGCAGCGGATTCCTGGCCGCGTGGCAGCGCCTGGATACCGGTGCGCACTTGTTCGCAGACCCGGGCGGCAGTGAACAGGCCCAGGCACACGACGACGCTCAGGTAGGCCGAAGTCGTCGGGTTCAGGTCCTGCTTGTACCATTCCTGCAGGTTTTCCGGCAGCAGGTCGGGTACCAGGAAGTACCAGATGAACAGCTGCACCAACAACGGCACGTTACGGAAAAGCTCCACGTAGCAGGTGGCGATACCCGACACCAGCCGGTTCGGCACGGTGCGCATCACACCCAGGACCGAGCCCAGCAGCAGGGCAATGATCCAGGCCACGACGGCGATGGCGATGGTCCAGCCCAGGCCGGCGATGTACCAGTCGAGATAAGTCTCGCTGCCCACGCCGGTGGACTTGAAGAACACGCCCCAGTCCCAGTTGTAATTCATTAGGGTCTCCCCTCAGATCGTTCGATGTACAGATGCCCGCCTGGGGAAGCTCCGTTCCCGCCCGACCTTGAAGGCCAGGCACACGCGTCCGGCTCGACAGCCACCGGTTCGAGTGTTTCCTTATTGTCAGCTGGGAGTGACCATCCCCTGAAAGGGCCGGGCCCCTTCAGGAGATAAGGTTAGTCAGAAAAATCAGGACTTCTTGTCGTCAGCCGCCTTGTCGGTCGGATTGGCGATCAGTGCCTTGAGCTCGTCGCTCATCGGGAAGTTCAGGTTCAGGTTTTTCGGTGGGATCGGCTGGGTGAACCACTTGTCGTAGATCTTGTTGATCTCGCCCGACGCGAAGGTGGCCTTGATGGCGTCATCCACAGCCTTTTTGAACGGCTCGTCGCCTTTGCGCATCATGCAGCCGTAGATTTCGTAGGACTGTGGCGTACCGGTGACGGCCCAGTCATCAGCTTTCTTGGCCTTGGCCGCTTCGCCGGCCAGCAGGGCGTCATCCATCATGAACGCGACGGCACGACCCGATTCCAGCATCTGGAAGGATTCGCCGTGGTCCTTGGCAGAGATGACGTTCATGCCCATCTGCTTGTCGGCGTTCATGGCCTTGAGCAGTCGCTCGGAGGTGGTGCCGGCGGTGGTCACGACGTTCTTGCCTTTCAGGTCGTCGAAATCCTTGTACTTGGAATCTTTCTTGGAGAGCAGGCGGGTGCCGATCTCGAAGATGCCAACGGAGAAGTCAACCTGCTGCTGACGCTCGACGTTGTTGGTGGTGGAGCCGCATTCCAGGTCCACGGTGCCGTTCTGCACCAGCGGGATACGGGTTTGCGAAGTGACCAGGTTGTACTTGACCTGCAGGTTGGGCATGTCCAGGTCTTTTTTCAGGGCTTCGACGACTTTCAACTGGATGTCGTGGGAGTAGCCGACCGGTTTGCCGGAAGCGTCCGCGATGTAGGAGAACGGAATGGAAGCGTCGCGATGCCCGAGCGTGACGACGCCGGACTCTTTGATCTTTTTCAGCGTGCCGGTCAGTTCGGCAGCGAAAGCTGGGGTGCTGATCAGAGCGACAGCAACGGCTGCGCCCAGGAGATGGGGAACGATACGCATCGATGTTTCCTCGACATTGTTTTTTTTATTTCAGCCGGTTCGGCCCTGAGTACTTCGAATGTCCAGTTGCTCCTGGTGTGTTGGCGTCCAGGCATTCGTCTCCAGGAGTGTAGAGCATGACCCGTGCCAGGCCGGGTCGTCATGGCTAACCTATTGTTTTGCATAGGGTATTAATTTTTTGTTTCAGACTTTTGGTGAGCAAATCATCCGGTTAGCCGAACCGGGTGCCAGGTCGTGTTCGGAAAACCGAATGCCTGGGTCCCCTGTGGGAGCGAGCCTGCTCGCGATAGCGGTGTGTCTGAATCAATAGAGGTTGGATGTGCCATCGCTATCGCGAGCAGGCTCGCTCCCACAGTGGCGGTGGCGAGATTTCAGACAGCAAAAAGCCCCTGAATCGGAGGACTCAGGGGCTTCGGTCGAGCAGGCTATCGATCAGGCCGCTTCGATCTTGCGGCGGTTGTGGGCGACTTTATCCAGGTATTGCTGCAGCTTTTCCTGTTCGGCCGGGGTGGTGAACAAGCCCAATTTGCTGCGGCGCCACAGAATGTCCCGGGCATCGACGGCCCATTCGTCGCTGCACAGGTAGTCGACCTCCCGGGTATAGAGATCGGCACCGATCAACTCGCCCAGGTCGCTCAGGTTATGCACGCCTTCGAGCATGCGCCAGGTACGGCTGCCGTAGGTTGTGGCCCAACGGCGCGCGAGGGCGGTCGGTACCCAGTCGAACTTATCGCGGATCGCCGAGCAGAGCGCTTGCGGGGTGGTCATGTTCTCGCCGCCGGGCAACGGGGCGTTGGCGGTCCAGCTCGGTTGCATCTGGGTGAAATAGGGGGCCAACTGCGTCATGGCCGATTCGGCCAGCTTGCGGTAGGTGGTCAGCTTGCCGCCGAATACCGACAGCAAGGGCGCCTCTTGGCCGCTACCGGAAAGTGCCAGGGTGTAATCCCGGGTCACGGCCGACGGGTTGTCGGACTCGTCGTTGCACAGCGGACGCACACCGGAATAACTGTGCAGAATGTCGTCACGGCTGATCTGTTTCTTGAAGTGGGCATTGACCACATTCAACAGATAATCGGTTTCGCCGTCGGTAATCGCCACCTTGGCCGGATCGCCGGTGTATTCGCGGTCGGTCGTGCCGATCAGGGTGAACTGGTTCAGGTAAGGAATGGTGAATACGATGCGCTGGTCTTCGTTCTGAAGGATATGCGCGTGTTCGCCTTCATAGAGTTTCGGCACGATCACATGACTGCCCTGGATCAGACGAATACCGTAGGGGGATTCCATCTTCAGGTCATCGCGAATGAACTTGGCGACCCATGGGCCGGCTGCGTTCACCAGGGCCTTGGCGCGGATTGAAAACAGGCTGCCGTCGGCGCGTTCCAGGTGCAAATGCCACAGTCCATTGCTACGACGGGCGTTCACGCAGCGGGTACGGGTGTGGACGTGTGCGCCTTTTTCCCTCGCCGCCATGGCGTTGAGCACCACCAACCGTGCATCGTCGACCCAGCAATCGGAGTATTCGAAGCCCTTGGTGATCTCGCTTTTCAGCGCGCTATCGGCACCGAATTTCAAGCTCTTGGAACCGGCGAGTTGTTCACGCTTGCCCAGGTGATCGTAGAGGAACAGGCCGGCACGGATCATCCAGGCCGGACGCAGGTGCGGGCGGTGGGGCAGTACGAAGCGCATCTGCTTGACGATGTGCGGGGCCTTGGCCAACAGCACCTCGCGCTCGGCCAACGCTTCACGCACCAAGCGGAATTCGTAATGTTCGAGGTAGCGCAGCCCGCCGTGGATCAGCTTGCTGCTGGCCGAGGAGGTATGGCTGGCCAGGTCATCCTTTTCGCAAAGGAACACCGAAAGACCGCGACCGGCAGCGTCCGCGGCAATCCCCACGCCATTGATGCCGCCGCCAATGACGGCAATGTCGTAGATTTCGGCGATAGGGGGCGTAGGCAATGTGGAGGTGGGCATCGGCTGGCCTCGGGTTTCTTTCATGACATTTGAATTCGAACATAAATGTTCATTTGCGAAAATACTAGCCCATTAATACAGCAGCGGCTAGTCGATCCCGATTGAAAAAACTCATCGAAAGACGTCAAAAAGAAAATTTTCGAACATAAAAAAGATCGCAGGCTTCGCCAGCTCCTACAGGTATGGTGTAGGAGCTGGCGAAGCCTGCGATCTCTTGAAGCTGAAAAGTAGCAGCTTGAAGCTGCCGTTAAACCACTTCCAGCCGAATCTTGTGCTGGTTCAGCAACTGCACCAGGGCCGGTACTGGTTGCTGGTCGGTCACCAGGCAATCGATCAGGCTGATGGGCCCCAGGCGGACCATGGCGTTGCGCCCGAACTTGCTGGAGTCCGCCGCCAGCAGCACTTGCCGGGCGTTGGCGATGATTGCCTGGGAGACGCGCACTTCCTGGTAATCGAAGTCCAGCAGGCTGCCGTCTTCGTCGATGCCACTGATACCCACCAGGGCGAAATCGACCTTGAACTGGTTGATGAAGTCGACGCTGGCCTGGCCCACCACGCCACCGTCGCGGCGTACGTTGCCGCCGGCGATCAACACTTCGAAGTCGTCCTTGGCGCTGAGGATCGAAGCCACGTGCAGGTTATTGGTGATGACCTTGAGCTGGTTGTGGTTTAGCAGCGCCCGGGCGATGGATTCGGTGGTAGTGCCGATGTTGATGAACAGCGACGCATGATCGGGGATCTGGGCGGCGATGGCTTCGGCAATGCGTTGTTTCTCATCGCGCATCTGATCGGCGCGCATGGCGTAGGCGGTGTTTTCAACGCTCGAATCGTAGGCGGCACCACCATGGTAGCGACGCAGCAGGTTCATCTCGGCCAGTTGATTGATATCGCGGCGGATGGTTTGCGGGGTGACGACGAACACCTGAGCCATTTCCTCGATGCTGACGTAGCCGCGTTCACGGACCAATTCGAGGATTTGCTGCTGACGGGGAGGCAGATTCATGGGGCTTCCTTTGGGCTGCCATGCAAAATTTGCCCATGATGCCGCAGGAATCCACTCCCGACCAGTTTCAGTCCGTCTTCATGGCGGTTTCAGGCTATTCGGCGTCTTCGTGGGATTCCCAGTCGCGGGTGCGGCTGATGGCTTTTTTCCAACCGGCGTAGAGTTTTTCCTTTGCCTGTTCGTCCAGTTGTGGTTCGAACCGGCGCTCGATCACCGCTTTGCCGCGCAACTCTTCCAGACTGCCCCAGAAGCCGCATGCCAGGCCCGCCAGGTAGGCGGCGCCCAAGGCTGTGGTCTCGCGCATTTTCGGGCGTTCGACCTGGGTGCCGAGGATGTCGGCCTGGAACTGCATCAGGAAGTTGTTCGCCACCGCACCGCCGTCAACGCGCAAGGCCTTGAGGCGTTCACCGGAGTCCTGCTGCATGGCGTCGAGCACGTCGCGGGTCTGGTAGGCAATCGACTCCAGCGCCGCGCGAATGATGTGATCGACCCGTACGCCGCGCGTCAGGCCGAACAAGGCGCCACGGGCATAGGGGTCCCAGTACGGCGCGCCCAGGCCCGTGAAGGCGGGCACGAGGTACACGCCGTTGCTGTCCTTGACCTTGTTGGCGAAGTACTCGGTGTCGAGTGCATCGTTGACGATTTTCAGCTCGTCGCGCAGCCACTGCACCGTGGAGCCGCCATTGAATACCGCACCTTCCAGGGCATAGGCCACTTCGCCGCGGGGGCCGCAGGCGATGGTGGTGAGCATGCCGTGATTGGATTTGACCGCTTTGTCCCCGGTGTTCATCAGCAGGAAGCAGCCGGTGCCGTAGGTGTTTTTCGCCTGACCCGGTTCCACGCACATCTGGCCGAAGAGGGCGGCCTGCTGGTCGCCGGCGATGCCACCAATGGCAATGCCGCTCTTGGTGCGGCCGTAGATTTCCGAGGAAGACTTCACTTCCGGCAACATTTCCCGGGGGATGTCGAGGATGTCGAGCATCTTCGCGTCCCACTCCAGGGAATGGATGTTGAAAAGCATGGTGCGCGAGGCGTTGGTGTAGTCGGTGACATGGACCTTGCCGCCGGTAAATTTCCAGATCAGCCAACTGTCGACGGTACCGAACAGCAGTTCACCGTTGCGCGCACGCTCACGGCTGCCTTCCACGGTGTCCAGGATCCACTTGAGCTTGGTGCCGGAGAAGTACGGGTCGGTGACCAGGCCGGTGGTCTGACTAATATAAGGCTCGTGGCCGTCGCGCTTGAGCTGTTGGCAGATTTCGGTGCTGCGCCGACATTGCCAGACGATGGCGTTGTAGATCGGCCGGCCGGTGGTCTTGTCCCACACCACCGTGGTCTCACGCTGGTTGGTGATGCCGATGGCGGCCACCTGATCATGATGCAGGCCGGCCTGGGCCAGGGCTTCGACCATGACCGCGCTCTGGGTGGCGAAGATCTCCATCGGGTCATGTTCGACCCACCCGGCCTGGGGATAGTGCTGGGCGAATTCGCGCTGGGCAGTGCAGACCACATTGGCGTCACGGTCGAAGATGATCGCGCGGGAGCTGGTCGTGCCCTGGTCGAGGGCAATGATGTAGTTCTTGTTCTGAATGTCGGTCATATCGATTGCCTTGGGACGTAAATCTGGTCTCGGCAGTGCTCGAGACATGCGTTCTGGCTTTCACTTTCGAAAAAATATAGACAAGAAACGCTGCTGTCAAAGATTGAAAGTGAACCTTCGGTCATATTTTCAACTATTCGTGAAGTATGACTTAGAATCCCGGCCCACTCTTTTCTGATTTCTTCAGGAGCGGTCATGACCCCCGCATTGGATCTGCTTAAAAAAGTGCGCGCCGAGCATCGTATCCACAGCTACGAACACGACCCCAAGGCCGCCTCCTATGGCCTGGAGGCTGCGGAAAAACTGGGGTTGGATCCGGCGCAGGTGTTCAAGACACTGCTGGCCGCCAGTGAAAAAGGCGAGTTGCTGGTGGCGGTGGTGCCGGTGGTCGGCAGCCTGGACCTGAAAGCGCTGGCCCATGCCGCCGGTGTGAAAAAAGTCGAGATGGCCGACCCGGCCGCCGCGCAACGCTCCACGGGCTATCTGCTGGGCGGTATCAGCCCGTTGGGGCAGAAGAAGCGCTTGCGCACCTTCATCGACCGTTCCGCCCAACCCTTTGCCAGCATCTATGTCAGCGCGGGGCGACGCGGGTTGGAGGTGGAACTGGCGCCAGGGGTACTGGCCGAGCATACCGGGGCGGCGTTCGCCGATATCGGTCGCGCCTGATCTCTTGCGGGCAGATCTTGCCCTACGCTGTAGGGTGAAAATTCACTGAATCTGTCACTGGCGTGACGGCGTCAAGGCGCTTCATGCTCGCGCCCCTATAACAAGGATCAAGGAGAAGGCCATGCAGCTTGCGTTTCATCAAGTCGATGCGTTCAGCGACCGCCCCTTTGGCGGCAACCCGGCGATAGTCTATCGGCTCGATGCCTGGCTGGCCGATGACTTGATGCACAAGATCGCCGCCGAACATAACCTGGCCGAAACCGCGTTCCTGGTGCGCGAAGGCCAGTATTGGCACATCCGCTGGTTCACCCCCACCACCGAAGTCCCGCTATGCGGACACGCCACGCTGGCCAGCGCCCATGTGCTGTTCGATATCTACCACGAGACTGCCGACCGGTTGGATTTCATGTGCAAATCCGGCCCCTTGAGCGTCAGTCGCGAAGGTGACCGGTTGTGGCTGGATTTTCCGGCCATGATCCCCAGCGAACTGGGCGCCTCCCTGGCCGTGCAGAACGCCCTGGGGGTCGAGGCGGTGGACGTCCTCACTTCCAATGTGCTGATGGTGGTACTGGAGTCGGAACAAGCGGTGCTCGATTGCAAACCGGACATGACGGCCTTGGCCAAACTGCCGTGGCCTGGCGCTATCGTTACCGCGCCGGGTAGCCGGCATGACTTTGTCTCGCGTTACTTTGCGCCAGCGATTGGTATCAACGAGGACCCGGTGACCGGATCGACCCATTGCAGCCTGGTTCCGTACTGGTCCAAGCGCCTGAGCAAACTGGGGCTGACGGCTTATCAATGCTCGGCCAGGGGCGGGGCGCTGTTCTGTCGGTTGGAGGGGGAACGGGTGAAGATTGGCGGGGATGCGAGGTTGGTGGCCGGTGGGACGTTGTTGCTGGGTTGATCTGAACTGAGTACAGCCGGGAGAGCGATGTCGGCTGTCAGGCCGCCATCGCGAGCAGGCTCGCTCCCACATGGGAGTTGGGGTGTACGCAGCCTTTGCATACACCACCAAGACCTGTGGGAGCGAGCCTGCTCGCGATGACGGCGGCAAAGATAGACAGTTGCCCCCCGCAATCAAAGATCAGAGACCACGGGAAGAGGGCGTCTCGGCCTGACTCAATGGGCCGCGCTGTACCGCCGTACCCCACTCTCCACCAACGGTATATGCGCAGCCGTACTACCCGAGGCCTGGAACAGCACCAGATGTTCAGCCAACACGCGAATACCGACATGGGCGCCGACCTGATGATCGGCATGGCTCGGAAAGATCGACTCCAGCTGCGCTCCCGTCGGCAATTGCAGGCGATACAAGGTCGAAGCCCCCAGGAAGGTCTTGCCGACGATCCTGGCCGTCAGTGGGCTGTCCGGTGCATAGACGATATCGTCCGGCCGCAACAGCACATCCACTGCGCCACCGACAGGCCAGGTGTAGGCCCGGTTGCCGCGCAGGATACCCAGCTCGGTCTGCACCGATTCCGGGCTTTCGAGCCGGCCACGGATGAAATAGCCCTGTCCGATAAAACTGGCGACGAAGGGCGTCAGTGGTTCGTGGTACAGGTTGTAGGGCGTGTCCCACTGTTCCAGTCGACCTTCCTTGAACACGCCGACGTGGTCGCTCACGGCGAAGGCTTCTTCCTGGTCATGGGTGACCAGAATGGCGCTGGTGCCGCGGGCCTTGAGAATGTCCCGCACCTCATGGCTGAGCTTGCGACGCAACTCGCCGTCGAGGTTGGAGAACGGTTCGTCGAGCAACAGCAGCTGTGGCTCCGGCGCGAGCGCTCGGGCCAGTGCCACGCGCTGTTGCTGGCCGCCGGACAGTTCGTGGGGAAAGCGTTTACCCAGGTTCTTCAGATTGACCAGCTCCAGCAGCTCTTCCACCACGCGTTCCCTGTTCGGATGCTTGCGGATGCCGAAGGCGATGTTCTGCGCGACACTCAGGTGGGGAAACAGCGCGTAGTCCTGGAACACCATGCCGATACGACGTTTTTCCGGGGCCAGGGTGAAGCCGGCGCGGGAAAGGGTTTCCCCGGCCAGTTGGATTTCACCTTCGTGCACCGGCTCGAAGCCGGCAATGGCCCGCAATGTCGTGGTCTTGCCACACCCGGACGAGCCGAGCAGGCAGCCGATGTCGCCGGCATTGAGGTGCAGGTTGAGATTCTGCACGACCCGTTGGTCCTGGTAACCGCAGGCCAGGTTGTGCAGATTCAACAGCAGGGGATGACTCATGCGTGGTGATACGCCGGCTCGACAAGGAACTCGAGCAGGGCCTTTTGTGCATGGAGACGATTCTCGGCCTGGTGCCAAGCGACCGAGCGCGGATCATCCAGCAGGTCGAAGCTGATCTCCTCGCCACGGTGAGCCGGCAGGCAATGCATGAACAGCACCTCGGCATCCGCCAGGTCGAGCAGGGCCCGGTTGACCTGCAGCGGCGCGAACAGCTCGAGGCGCTTGGCGGTTTCTTCTTCCTGGCCCATGGAAGTCCAGACGTCGGTGCTCACCAGGTGCGCACCGGCCACGGCCAGTTTCGGGTCACGGACAATGGACACCCGGTCCCCGGCCTTGGCCACCAGTTCGGCGTTGGGGTCGTAGCCCTCGGGGCAGGCGATGCGCAACTGGAAGTCGAATTGCATCGCCGCTTCTATATAGCTGTTGCACATGTTGTTGCCATCGCCGATCCAGGCCACGGTCTTGCCCTGGATCGAGCCACGGTGTTCAAGGAACGTCTGCATGTCGGCAAGCAACTGGCACGGGTGCAGGTCATCGGACAGGCCGTTGATCACCGGCACACGGGAATGGGCGGCGAATTCGGTCAGGGTGCTGTGGGCAAAGGTACGGATCATCATCACGTCGAGCATGCTCGACATGACGATGGCGCAATCAGCAATCGGCTCGCCACGGCCCAGCTGGGTATCGCGAGGCGACAGGAAGATCGCCTGGCCGCCGAGCTGGATCATGCCGGCTTCGAACGAAATACGGGTACGGGTCGATGATTTCTCGAAGATCATGCCCAGTACGCGGTTCTTCAGGGGCTCGAACAGTACGCCGCGGTTACGCAGGTCTTTGAGCTCCACGCCTCGACGGATCACGCCGAGCAACTCATCGGGCGTGAGATCCATCAGGGAGAGAAAGTGCCTTGCGCTCATGATTGACTACCTTTTTGTAACAGACCGCAGATGCTCAAAGCCTTGTTTAATAAAAAAACGGGCGAGACCTGCGGCAAAAGCCGCACGGGGGCGACGAAAATAGGGGAAGGCGCGATATTGACATTAAATGTCGCGTCTTACCAATAGGGCTACGGTTTTTGGGGATTTCAGCAGGGGCATCACCAGACTGTGATGACATGTTTGAGGCCGGTTTCCTGACAGCAGCGACCCATTTGTACACTGGCGTTGCGCGGCTTGGCAATCAGTCGGGGCGGGCCTGGCATGACGGGTGGTCGCTTTATGACCTGGCGCTCAATGATTCGCCTGTCTGTTGGTCAGTGTGAAACATTTCCTAATGCAAAAAGGGTGGGTTATAAAAGAACCCCTAGACGCAGGAGCTTCGAAATGGATTCGAAAGAGCAACAACTGATGGAGCTGCTGGGGCTGACGGCGCGCTCCCTGACTCACCTCACCGCTTCGGTGACGTCCATGTCATTCGAGTTGTTGCGCAGCGACGATGAAGTCATCAAGGCCGCCGGTCGCCGAATGATCGATCGCATGGCCACCATCAGCGGCGGGCTCGACGAGCATTGGCGGTTGATCGGGGAGCTGACGGGAGAACCTATCGCTCAGGAACAGGTGCAGACCGTCGAAGAGATCCAGCTATTGGCGCCGCCCCCCGAGCATTGATGCCAGTTCATCGGTAAGCCTGATGCCCGGCAATTCACAGGACGAACCTCGCTGGCAAAGGCGTGGATCACGCGCCATAGTTTTGTTCCCGCGGCCGAAAGCGGCCGCCACGAATAAAACAGAGACTGGCCATGACCAAGACTCTTCATCACCGTGCGTGCCATCTGTGTGAAGCCATCTGCGGCTTGACCCTGGAAACCACCGAAACCGAAGGCCAGGGCCTGGCGATCACCTCGATCAAGGGCGATCCGCTGGACAGCTTCAGTCGTGGCCACATCTGCCCCAAGGCGGTGGCCCTGCAGGATATCCAGAACGACCCGGATCGTTTGCGCCAACCCATGCAGCGGATTGGCAGCGAATGGCAGCCCATCGCCTGGGACGAAGCGTTTGCATTGGTCGCTGAACGCCTGGCAGCCATTCAGGAGCGCCATGGTCAGAACGCGGTGGCGGTCTACCAGGGCAACCCCAGCGTGCATAACTATGGACTGACGACCCACAGCAACTATTTCCTGGGGCTGTTGAAAACCCGAAGCCGTTTCTCGGCTACTTCCGTGGACCAGTTGCCCCATCACCTGACCAGCCACCTGATGTATGGCCACGGCCTGCTGCTGCCGATACCGGACATCGACCACACCGACTTCATGCTGATACTGGGCGGCAACCCGTTGGCGTCCAATGGCAGCATCATGACCGTGCCGGATGTCGAAAAGCGCCTGAAGGCGATCCAGGCCCGCGGCGGCAAAGTGGTGGTGGTCGACCCGCGTCGCAGCGAAACGGCGGCCATGGCCAGCCAGCATCTTTTCGTGCGCCCCGGTGGTGACGCCGCGCTGTTGTTTGGCCTGCTCAACACCTTGTTCAGCGAAGGCCTGACCCGTGATAGCCACTTGCCGGTGGATGGCCTTGAGGAGGTGCGCGAGGCTGTCGCAACCTTCACCGCCGAAGCGATGAGCCCGCTCTGTGCGGTGCCGGCGTCGCAGATTCGTCAGTTGGCCCGGGACTTCGCGGCCGCGCCCTCGGCGGTCTGCTATGGGCGAATGGGCGTCTCGACCCAGGCTTTCGGCACCCTGTGCCATTGGCTGATCCAGGTGATCAACCTGGTGACCGGTAACCTGGACCGGGTGGGCGGGGCGCTGTGCACCGAACCGGCGGTGGATCTGGTGGCCAGCACCTCGGGCGGGCATTTCAACCGCTGGCAAAGCCGTGTATCCGGGCGTCCCGAGTACGCCGGCGAGCTGCCGGTGTCGACCTTGGCCGAGGAAATGCTCACTGAGGGCGAAGGCCAGATCCGGGCGCTGGTCACCGTGGCTGGCAATCCGGTACTGTCCACGCCCAACGGGCGGCAACTGGAGCAGGCGCTGGACGGGCTGGAATTCATGGTCAGCGTCGATTTGTACATCAACGAGACCACCCGCTACGCCGACCTGATCCTGCCCTCGACCTCCGCCCTGGAAAATGACCATTACGACACCACGTTCAATCTGTTCGCGGTGCGCAACGTCACCCGTTTCAACCGGGCCATCCTGCCCAAGCCCGAGGGCGCCCTGCACGACTGGGAGATCTTCGTCGGCCTGGCCAAGGCCTTCGCCGCCAGGACCGGCAAGGAGCTCAAACCGACCATGCCGCCCGCGCAAATGATCGACGCCGGCTTGCGGGCGGGCGCTTACGGAGATGCTTCGCCGCACAAATTGTCCCTGGCGACACTGTTTGACCATCCCCATGGCATCGACCTGGGGGCGCTCAAGCCTAACCTGGCGCCGCGGCTGAAGACCGAAAACCGGCGGGTGCAGGCCGCCCCCGCGGTGATTCTCGCCGATATCGGGCGTTTCGCCGCGTTGCCGACACCCAAGCCGGATGAGTTGCTGATGATTGGCCGTCGGCATGTGCGCAGTAACAATTCCTGGATGCATAACTTCCATCGACTGGTGAAGGGCAAGCCGCGTCATCAATTGCTGATGCATCCGGATGACCTGGCCAGTCGTGGTCTGAGCGATGGGCAACGAGTGAAGGTCAGTTCACGGGTGGGGGTGATCGAAGTCGAAGTGCTGGGCAGCCCGGACATGATGAAAGGCGTGGTCAGCCTGCCTCACGGTTGGGGGCATGCCCGGCCGGGTGTGCAGATGAGCATTGCCAGCGAGCAGCCGGGCTCCAGCGCCAATGATCTGACCGACGAACGCCAGCTGGACGAGTTGTCCGGCAATGCGGCACTCAATGGCGTGCCAGTAACGGTGGCGGCTGCGTGAACTTGTCTGTGGAGGAGACCGAGCACCTTGCTCGGCTTTCCGTTACAATGCGCCACCGTGTCGACGACTTGAGTCGCGAAGTTTAAGCCGAGGTGCTCCATGGATATCATCGAAACGATCAAAGATCAGATTGCCAACAACACCGTCCTGCTCTACATGAAAGGCTCGCCGAATGCGCCGCAGTGCGGTTTCTCGGCCAAGGCTGCTCAGGCGGTAATGGCATGTGGCGAGAAGTTTGCCTACGTGGACATCCTGCAGAACCCGGAAATCCGTGCCAACCTGCCGAAGTACGCCAACTGGCCAACCTTCCCACAGCTGTGGGTCGCAGGTGAGTTGATCGGCGGTAGCGACATCATGACCGAGATGGCCGCTGACGGTTCGCTGCAGACCACGATCAAGAATGCTGTCGTAAAAGCGGCAGAGAGCAAGACCGAAGCCTGATCCTCATGTTCGCCACACACGCTGTGGTTGAACAGGGATCTTGTGGGAGTGAGCCTGCTCGCGATTGCGGCGGGTCAGATACAGTGATGGCGGCTGATACACCGCAATCGCGAGCAGGCTCGCTCCCACAGTAGATGTTCAGTGTCGCCTGGGTCGCCAGGCAATAAAAAGCCCCGCCTCTCGTCAGAGGGCGGGGCTTTTTAGTGGCTCGTTTTTGGCGAAGGTTATTCTTCGCCCATCTGCGATTGCAGGTAGTTCTCAAGACCGACCTTGTCGATCAGGCCCAGTTGGGTTTCCAGCCAGTCAATGTGCTCTTCCTCGGACTCGAGGATGTCTTCCAGCAGTTCACGGCTGCCGAAGTCACCAACGCTTTCGCAATGAGCGATGGCGGCTTTCAGGTCGGTGTGGCCGGTGCGTTCGATACGCAGGTCGCACTCGAGCATTTCCCGGGTGTGTTCGCCGATGTGCAGTTTGCCCAGGTCCTGGACGTTCGGCAGGCCTTCGAGGAACAGGATGCGCTTGATCAGTTTATCCGCGTGTTTCATCTCGTCGATGGACTCGTGGTACTCGTGCTTGCCCAGCTTGTTCAGGCCCCAGTCTTCGTACATGCGTGCGTGCAGGAAGTACTGGTTGATTGCGACCAGTTCATTGGCGAGGATCTTGTTGAGATGCTGGATGACTGTAACGTCGCCTTTCATGGTGAGGCCTGCCCTGTAGTAGCTGTCTATAAGGCAGAGTTTGAGCCGCGTACTTACGGGTGTCAAACCTAAGTTATTGAATAATAAATGAAAATTAATCGGAATAAGAATGTTTGTGTTCCGCGTCTTGAAGCTAAGCAATTGATTTACAGGCATAAAAAAACCGGACACTGAGTCCGGTTCTTTTGAAAGCTGGTTATTAAGCGGCGCTGAATTCCACGGGGAAGGGGATCGACGCCTGGGCCGTTTGCGCTTTGGCGAGGGTTTCACGCACCACTTCCTTGGCCAGGCAGGCGCATTTGCCACATTGGCTGGCTACGCCGGTGGCCTGGCGGACTTCGCGATAGCTGCAGCAACCTTCATAGATCGCTTCGCGGATTTGTCCGTCGGTGACGCCAGTGCAGAGGCATACATACATAAGTGAGAACCGTCGCTGGTTGTGACTCAATTGAGACGGATCTTAATGTTAACGAGAATGATTGTCAAAGTGGTTTCTGAAGTGTCTGGGCTGGAGCCGCCACGGGCTGACGAACGGTTTTTTAGTGGCACTCTGGCGATTTTTCGATAACGCCAAAAAACCGTTGAGGACAGCCCAAATGCCCGGTGTATGATGGTCGGTCCTTGCGAAGCGGGTTCGTGTCACAGGGCTGTCGCCGGAGGGTGACAGGCTGACGCGAATCTTAGTTTTTCACGTTATTACACCAGGAGATATCCAATGAGCGTACTCGTAGGCAAGCAAGCCCCTGACTTCACCGTTCCTGCCGTTCTCGGCAACGGCGAAATCGTCGACAGCTTCACCCTGTCCTCGGCCATCAAAGGCAAATACGGCCTGGTGTTCTTCTATCCGCTGGACTTCACCTTCGTCTGCCCGTCCGAACTGATCGCTCTGGACCACCGCATGGACGATTTCAAGGCTCGTAACGTTGAAGTGATTGCCGTTTCGATCGACTCCCACTTCACCCACAACGCCTGGCGCAACACGCCGATCAACGGCGGCGGCATCGGCCCGGTGAAATACACCATGGCTGCCGACATGAAGCACGAAATCGCCAAGGCCTATGACGTCGAGTCCGAAGGCGGCGTGGCTTTCCGTGGTGCATTCCTGATCGACGACAAAGGCGTGGTCCGTTCGCAGATCGTCAACGACCTGCCACTGGGCCGTAACATGGAAGAGCTGATCCGTCTGGTCGACGCCCTGCAATTCCACGAAGAGCACGGCGAAGTCTGCCCTGCCAACTGGAAAAAAGGCGACAAGGGCATGACTGCATCGCCTGAAGGCGTTGCCGCTTACCTGGGTGAGCACGGCGACAAGCTGTAAGCGAACCAGGCATAAAAAAACCGGCTCTCGATGGGCCGGTTTTTTTATGGTTTAGAACTGCACGCAGTACTTGTGGCGAGGGGATTTATCCCCGCTGGGCTGTGCAGCAGCCCTAAAAGCACTCACTCGGTGTATCAGTTCCGGTTGAGTCGTTGCCATTGGGGCTGCTGCGCAGCCCAGCGGGGATAAATCCCCTCGCCACATAAAGCCAAGCCAGGATTTGCATCAGTCGTCGAAATCCTGCCAGCCACCCATCTCCTTCCAGCGATTGACGATTCCGCAAAACAGTTCGGCCGTTTTCTCGGTGTCGTAGCGGGCCGAGTGGGCTTCACGGCCGTCGAAGTCGATGTCGGCAGCCTGACAGGCCTTGGCCAACACGGTCTGGCCGTACGCCAGGCCGGCCAGGGTGGCGGTGTCGAAGCTGGAGAAGGGATGGAACGGGTTGCGCTTCATGTCCAGGCGCGCGACGGCCGCGTTGAGGAAACCGAGGTCGAAGCTGCTGTTGTGCCCGACCAGGATCGCGCGTTTGCAGCCGTTGGCCTTCAGCGCCTTGCGCACACCGCGGAAGATGTCGGTCAGGGCTGTTTCTTCACTGACGGCCATGCGCAGTGGATGATCGAGCTTGATCCCGGTGAATTCCAGGGCCGCCGCTTCGATGTTGGCACCTTCGAAGGGTTCGACGCGAAAGAAATAGGTGTGATCGGGGAACACAAAGCCTTTTTCGTCCATGCCGATGGTGGTCGCGGCAATTTCCAGCAGCGCATCGGTGGCGGAGTTGAAACCGCCGGTCTCTACGTCGACCACGACCGGCAGGTAACCCCGGAACCGGGCAGCCATGGGGTGGCGAGTGCCGCTTGAACCGCCGTTGCCGTCCAGTTCGTCATCGAAATGCTCTTCACTCACGCGCTTTCCTCCAGCAGGCGCCAGCGCAGTTTTTCACCGGCGCGCAGCGGGATGACAGTCTGCTCGCCGAAGGGCAGGCTGGCGGGGGCGGTCCATTCGTCGCGGACCAGGGTAATACGATCGGTGTTCACCGGCAGGCCGTAGAAACGTGGGCCATGGAGGCTGGCGAAGCCTTCGAGCTTGTCCAGCGCATTGCGTTGTTCGAACGCCTCGGCGTACATCTCGATGGCGGCATAGGCGGTGTAGCAACCGGCGCAACCGCAGGCCGCTTCCTTGGCATGGCGGGCGTGGGGCGCCGAGTCCGTGCCGAGGAAAAACTTGGCGCTGCCGCTGGTGGCGGCATCGAGCAGGGCTTCCTGGTGGGTGTTGCGCTTGAGGATCGGCAGGCAATAGAAATGCGGCCGGATCCCGCCCACCAGCATGTGGTTGCGGTTGTACAGCAGGTGATGCGCTGTGATGGTTGCGCCGACGTTGGCCGGGGCCTCGTTGACGAACTGCACGGCATCGCCGGTGGTGATGTGTTCGAACACGACCTTGAGTGTCGGGAAGCGCTCCACGACGCGGCGCATGTGCTCGTCGATGAAGATCTTCTCGCGGTCGAATACGTCGACGTCGCCGCGGGTGACTTCACCGTGGATCAGCAAGGGCATGCCGACTTCGGCCATGGCCTCCAGCGCCGGGAAGATCTTGTCGATGCTGGTGACCCCGGAGTCCGAGTTCGTCGTGGCGCCGGCAGGGTACAGCTTGGCGGCATGGACGAAGCCGCTGGCCTTGGCGTCGCGGATTTCTTCGGGCTGGGTACGGTCGGTGAGGTAAAGCACCATCAGCGGTTCGAAGCGGCTGCCGGTCGGGCGTGCGGCGAGGATACGCTGGCGATAGCCGCCGGCCTCGCTGGCATTGCGCACGGGCGGAACCAGGTTGGGCATGATGATTGCGCGCCCGAAGGTGCGCGCGACATCGGCGACGGTATGGGTCAACACAGCACCATCGCGAAGATGAATATGCCAGTCGTCGGGACGCAGCAGGGTCAGGCGGTCGGACATTGGGGGGCTTCCAGGCGGGTCAAACTCTGGGGAATGCTACCGGAAAAGACCGATGCAGGCACTCGCTATCAAGTTTTGCCGCAAGTGACCGATAGCTCCTTCAGGCATGAACCGAATCCGTGCCGTGTCTCGGGGCGGCGTGATGCGCCCAGCGAGTACCGAATTTCGTACAAAAGCCAGTGGAGCCTCCCGTGCGCCAGCGTTATCTAGCCTTGCTCAGTGTGTTTGCCAGTCTTCCTGCCATGGCGCTCACTTTCCAGACCCGTCTGGAGAGCATTGAGTGGACGGTTGAAGGCGACAAGTTCGAGTGCCGGCTGAGCCAGCCGATCACCGATTTCGGCAGCGGCGAATTCGTTCGCCGGGCGGGCGAGCAGGCCACGTTCCGCCTCAAGACCTACAATCCGATGATGGGTGGCGGGTCGGCAACGTTGCTGGCGGCGGCTGCGCCGTGGCAACCGGGGCGGGGCGACATCAACCTGGGATCGGTCAGGATCGGCAGTGGCGACGTGCTGTTCAACAGCTCCCAGGTCCAGGCGGGTCGTTTGATCAGCGGGCTGATGGAGGGGCGTAGCCCGGTAGTGCGTCGCAACACCGAGGACGGGAGGGTGTCGGAAGTCCGGCTACTGCCCGTGCGCTTCAACAAGGCCTTCAGCGACTATCAAGGTTGTGTGGCGAAACTGTTGCCAAAGAATTTCGAGCAGATTAAGCAGACCCAGATCGGCTTCCCCGGCGAAGAGGTCGAGCTCGACGCACACGCCAAGGCCCAATTGCAGGTGATGCTCGACTTCATCAAGGCGGACCCGAGCGTCAATCATGTCGAGCTTGACGGTCACTCCGACAACAGCGGTAACCGTTTGACCAATCGTGAGCTGTCGCGCCGCCGGGCTCTGGCGGTCCAGGATTTCTTCAAGGCCAATGGCTTCCAGGAGTCGCAGATCACCTTGCGCTTCCATGGCGAGCGCTACCCTCTGGTACCCAACACCAACGCCGCCAACCGGGCCAAGAACCGCCGTGTGGTCGTCCAGCTGTCGCGTGTGTCCCCCACCGAAGCGCCGGTACCTCAACCTGCCCTTCAACCAGCACCCGCGCCCGCTGCGGCTCCGGCCAAGGCGCCAGCACCGACCGCCGCACCCGCCAAGGCCCCGTCGCCCGCGGCTGCGCCGGCCAAGACCTCGGCCCCGAGTCCCGTTCCGGCCACTGCGCGGACATCCTGATTCGATTTGATCGTCGCGCGGTCGACATAATCTGTCGCTTCGTCGTCATAAGCTGTCGCGCCTCTGTAAATTATCTGCGCCGGACGTTAGACTTGACGGCTTTCCGTACAACCCGTGGAGTGATGGCATGGCGGACGTAAACAAGGTCGTTCTGGCGTATTCCGGCGGCCTGGACACTTCGGTGATCCTCAAGTGGCTGCAGGACACTTATAACTGCGAAGTGGTGACCTTCACCGCTGACCTGGGGCAGGGCGAAGAAGTCGAGCCTGCACGCGCCAAGGCTCAGGCCATGGGCGTCAAAGAGATCTACATCGATGACCTGCGCGAAGAATTCGTCCGCGACTTCGTGTTCCCGATGTTCCGTGCCAACACCGTTTACGAAGGCGAGTACCTGCTTGGTACGTCCATCGCCCGTCCGCTGATCGCCAAGCGCCTGATCGAAATCGCCAACGAAACCGGCGCCGACGCCATTTCCCATGGCGCCACCGGCAAAGGCAACGACCAGGTGCGTTTCGAACTGGGCGCCTATGCCCTCAAGCCCGGCGTGAAAGTCATTGCCCCGTGGCGCGAGTGGGACCTGCTGTCCCGTGAAAAACTGATGGATTACGCCGAGAAGCATGCGATCCCGATCGAGCGTCACGGCAAGAAGAAATCCCCGTACTCGATGGATGCCAACCTGCTGCACATCTCCTATGAAGGCGGCGTGCTGGAAGACACCTGGACCGAGCACGAAGAAGACATGTGGCGCTGGACCGTTTCCCCGGAAAAGGCCCCGGATACTCCACAATACCTGGAGCTGACCTATCGCAACGGCGATATCGTCGCTCTGGACGGCGTGGAAATGAGCCCGGCCACTGTGCTGGCGACCCTGAACCGTATCGGTGGCGAACACGGCATCGGTCGTCTGGACATCGTCGAGAACCGTTATGTTGGCATGAAGTCCCGTGGTTGCTACGAAACCCCAGGCGGCACCATCATGCTGCGTGCTCACAGGGCAATCGAATCGATCACCCTGGACCGCGAAGTGGCGCACCTCAAAGACGAGTTGATGCCCAAGTATGCCAGCCTGATCTACACCGGTTACTGGTGGAGTCCTGAGCGTCTGATGCTGCAACAGATGATCGACGCCTCCCAGGTCAATGTGAACGGTGTCGTACGCCTGAAGCTGTACAAGGGCAATGTGATCGTGACCGGGCGCAAATCCGACGATTCGCTGTTCGATGCCAACATCGCGACCTTCGAAGAAGACGGTGGCGCCTACAACCAGGCCGACGCGGCCGGGTTCATCAAGCTCAATGCCTTGCGCATGCGCATCGCGGCGAACAAGGGTCGCAAGCTGTTCTGATCCTGTCGATGTGAAAACGGCCTGCCCTGAGCAGGCCGTTTTTTTTGCCTTCCCTACCTGTGCTGCGCCTCGTTGCGGCGCTTTCTGCGTAGCGCTCATCCGTCCGGCACAACGCCTGCCCGGTCGCGGTTGTACATGACGTACACGACTATCTCTGTGGGCTGCGCAGCCTGTTTTGAGCGTTTTGCTCGATCGACTTCGATCAGCCGTTCCGAAGGGTTGCACACGACCAGTATCACTCGCCGTGGATCATGCTTTCCTCGCTGAAGGCGCTCCCGCCATTTTTTTATTTTGTGGGGGCGACGGAACACACGTTTACCGCGGCATGTCGGGTCATCCATGGTCTTGACGAAGTGTTTGTTCTTGCGAAAGTCTGAAGGGGAATACAACGAGCGATAGTTGAAGTTGAGCGTGATGAAAAAAAGAAGCAGGAGATAAAAAGGAAAGCTGATCAGGAACCACAGATAATATTTACGATCCTGATCATCCAGAAACGGCAAGGAAATCGCCGCGGAGGTTTCGGATAAGGTTGCGAATATGGCGATGAGGGTCATGGGGTTTGCAATGGTTTTCAAAGGCTTGTTCATGGTGAATGCTCATGAGTGATCCAGTTCGGTTAGTTTAAGTGGCATGAACTTTAATGGTTTGTTGGGTTTGATGAGCTTGAATATATAAGATGGGGGTGTCTTGTTGTAAATGTCGTATTGAATGGTCCTGTCCTTTTATATGAATTCTGATGCGCGGGTTGGAGAAAATGACGTTTATGGGTAAATAATTCAGTTACTTTTTATGAGCTGTCGAGTCTCTATCTATATGTAAAAGGAACGCTTCTACAGGGTAAAAACCGCGCTATTCATAGGGGGGCGGGGACTGTGAAAGCGCCACCCGCTTTCTGCGGACCCATTCATGGCACATTATTTCTGCGAGAATTTGTAGGAATTTTCTGTGTTGCCTGTAGGTTGCGTCTTTCGGTGTGGGCGGCCAGGGGGCGCGGCATGCCAAGGTAGAAATGACTAGGCTATTGTGCCTGCTCTAAAAATTCGAACAGCGAAGTTGGATTTGCCCATGAATAAAGTGCTGATCGTTGATGATCATCCCGTCATTCGTCTTGCTGTACGTTTACTGATGGAGCGTCATGGTTATGAAGTTATTGCCGAAACGGATAACGGCGTCGATGCGTTACAACTTGCCCGGGAGCAAGCCCCCGATATTGTCATCCTGGATATTGGTATTCCGAAATTGGACGGGCTGGAGGTCATTGCGCGTCTGACCTCCAACCCCTCACCATTGAAAGTGCTGGTACTGACCTCTCAGGCACCCGGGCATTTTTCGATGCGATGCATGCAGACAGGCGCGGCCGGATATGTATGCAAGCAACAGGACCTCACGGAGTTGTTGAGTGCGATAAAAGCCGTACTCTCCGGCTACAGCTACTTTCCCAACCAGGCGCTGCACACGGTGCGTTCGAGTCTTGGCAATGCCAGCGAATCCGATATGGTGGATCGTTTGTCTGGAAGGGAAATGATGGTGCTGCAGCAACTGGCTCGCGGAAAAACCAACAAGGAAATTGCGGATGGAATGTTTTTGAGCAACAAGACCGTCAGTACCTACAAGACCCGTTTGTTGTTGAAGCTCAATGCCCGTTCGCTGGTCGATTTGATCGAACTGGCACAGCGTAACGGGTTGGTGTGAGGTCTCGGGCACGCGTACTCAGTAAAAAGCCTCCACATGGGAGGCTTTTACGTGTCAGAGGTCAAAGTCGTAATCGGCCAGCTGCTTCTGCAGGCGACGCTCTTCCAGCAGGTTGTCGATGGTTCGGCGTTTGCTCAGATTGGTCTTGGGCACTTCCACCACCGGTTCGGCGTCTTCGGTTTCAATGGCGATGAAATCGTCTTCTACATCCAGTTGTTCTTTGCCAGTACTCATGGGTTCGACTCCAGGCTAAGACTGCCTTTGGGGCACCTTATATCGATAAACCACGAGCGGGTAAAAAAGATTTTTTCAATCGATGTATCTATAAAAGCAATAACGCCTCAATCGTCAGAGGTCTTGTCCTTATATTCGCACAGGTCTTCGATCCGGCAACTGCCGCAGCGGGGCTTGCGGGCCAGACAGACGTAGCGCCCATGCAGGATCAGCCAGTGATGGGAGTCGAGAAGATACTCCTTGGGCACGAACTTCATCAGCTTCTTCTCCACCTCCACCACGTTCTTGCCCGGCGCCAGGCCGGTTCGGTTGCTGACGCGGAAAATGTGGGTGTCCACTGCCATGGTCAACTGGCGGAATGCGGTATTGAGCACTACGTTGGCGGTCTTGCGACCTACGCCGGGAAGGGCTTCCAGCGCCTCGCGGGTCTGGGGAACGACACTGCCATGGCGCTCGATCAGCAGACGGCAGGTTTCGATCACGTTCTTTGCCTTGCTGTTGAACAGGCCGATGGTCTTGATGTACTCGGACAGTCCCTCTACGCCCAGTGCATGGATCGCCTCCGGGGTGTTGGCCACCGGAAACAGCTTGGCCGTGGCCTTGTTGACGCCGACATCGGTGGATTGTGCCGAGAGGATCACTGCGATCAACAACTCGAACGGCGAGGAGTAGGCCAGTTCGGTTTTCGGCTCGGGGTTGTCTTCGTGAAAGCGACGAAATATTTCCAGGCGTTTTGCGGCGTTCATGGGCGCGGCGTTTCCTCGAGGGTTGATTGGGTTTTGGCAGGCATCCAAGCCTGGTAGGCCGCCAGCAGCAGGCCCAGCAGCAGGAACCCTCCGGGGGCAAGCAAGGCCAATGGGGTGCCATTGCCGATCAGTTCGCGCAGGGTGCCCAAGCCGATCATCAACAAACCGAACAGCCCCGTCAGCTTGAGATAGCCTGGCAGGCGTGGCTCGATGAAAGAACTGTCGTGTTCCAGCGCCACACAACTCAAGGCTATCCAGCCGATGTAAAGGTTCAACGACCGGTACCCTTCCAGCCACCAGGCCTGGACGGCGAGACTGGCGCAGGCGGTCAGGGTCGCGGCCAGGACGACAGAGCTCAGCAAGCGCTGATAAGCGCTCAGGCGCGGCCGCACAAGGCCCATCGCCAAGCCATGGCCGCCGCTGATCAACGTCCACGCCACCCATAGGCCCAGCGCATTGACCAATGAGTTGCTGGCGCCAACCAAAGGCACGAGCAGCAGGCCGCGGGTCAGTGACTGTTTATTCATGGGCAACGCCTCCGGTCAATGATGCCTTGTGTTCGTCGAAATAGCGCAGCGCATCGTGTACGGCCTGGAGCACTGCCCGGGAGGTCACCGTTGCGCCGGCCAGTTGATCGAATTGCCCTTGGTCCTTTTTCAAGGCCCAACCGCTGTCGCTGGGGGCCTCACGGGATTTGCCGTTGAAGCCTTGCAGCCAGGCGTTAGGCCAACCGGCAATGGCCGCGCCCAGGCCCGGTGTTTCGGTCTGGCGCAGGGTTTTCACCCCCAACAGACGGCCCGACGGGCCGATGGCGATCAGCAATTCGATGCTGCCTTCGTAGCCCAATGCCTGGCTGCGTAGCAGTACGGCGGCGGGCTGGCCGGTACGGGTCGCGAGGTAGCCACCCAGCAACGTGCTATGGGCCAGGGGTACCGGGTCCGTCAAAACCGGCTGTGCCAATGGCTGGTTGTCGTACAGGTCGGTGGGCAAGACCTCGAGCAGGGTTCTATTCGCGAGGGTCTGTTGCTGGTCCTCAATGCGCTCGGCGGTGCCGATTTGCATGAGGTAAGTGGCACCGAGGCCGAGTGCGGTCAACAGCGCCAGGAGGGCAACGCCGCCGGGATTTCTCATGGCGCTTGCCGTCCTTGCCGTGCTTCGACGAAACGCTCCAGCGCCGGCACCCCGAGGTTCATCAGCAGCACCGCAAACGCCACGCCGTCCGGGTAGCTACCCCAGATGCGGATCAGGTAGACCAGCAGCCCCACTCCGACGCCGAACAGCAGGCGAGCGAGCGGCGCCTTGGGCCCCGAAACCGGTTCGGTCACGATGAAAAACGCCCCCAGCAGGGTCGCTCCCGTCAGCAGATGAAACAGCGGTGAACCGTGGGAGTCCGAGCCGGAGCCGTTCCAGCACAACAGGCTGATGGTGAACAGGCCGGCCAGCATGCCCACCGGCGCGTGCCAGCTGAATACGCGTTGCTGCAGCAGGAACAGGCCGCCCGTCAGGAATGCCAGGTTGATCCACTCGGCCCCGCGACCGCCGAAACGTCCGAACGCCGGATTGCTGGCGAACAACTCATCGATGGTCAGGCTCTTGTTGATACGCAAGCTGTCCAGCGCTGTCGCGCCGGCCCAGGCATCGGGAGTGGGATGAACGCCAGCCACCTGTTGCAGGCCTTCAAGCAAGCCGACGCCGTGGGGCATTGGCCATTGACTCATGTGGACGGGGAACGCCACCAGCACCAGGGCGTAACCGAGCATGGCCGGGTTGAACGGATTGTTGCCGACGCCGCCCCACAGGTGCTTGCCGAACAACAAGGCGCAAGCGGCCGCGGTAACTGTCAGCCACCATGGACAATAGGCTGGCAAGGCGAGGGCCAGCAATGTGGCGCTGACCAGCGCGCTGCCGTCGTTCAGCTCGGGTTTGAGCGGTCGATGCCGCAAACGCAGCACCAGTGCTTCGACCGCCAAAGCGGTGATCCCGGACAGCAGCAGGTTGAGTACCACGCCCCAGCCATAAAACCACATCAATGCCAGCGCACCGGGTAGCGTGGCCAGCAGCACGCGCATCATCGCTTGCCGTAGGCGCTCATCCGGGGCCTCAGGAGGTGGCATGGGCGTCCACCTGGCGTTCGGCGTTTCTTACCGCCTGCTCCAACGCCTGTACGTCTGCGTCCGGGGCTGCCGCCGCCCGGGCTTTGCTGAGTTCGGCGCGCCGCATCGCCAGTTGGATCTTCGCCCGCTTCAGTTCGGCATCCTGCGCCGGTGCGGCAGTTGGTGCGGCCGGCGGTACGCTGCTTTCCAGCTGTGCCAGGGCCTGCTCCGCCGCTTCGTACTGGTGTTGCAGCACAATCAATTGCGACTGCTGCTCAAAGGTCGGTGGATGACCGAAGGCTTTCAAGGATTTGTTCAGTTGTGCCCGGCTCATGGCCAGGTCGACCTTGGCCTTTTTCAGTGCGGCATCGACGCTGGCGGCTTTTTGCGCACGTACCCGTTCCAGTGCGGCCTGCACCGGATCCATTGCCTGGGGCTGGGCTGGGGTTTTGGCGGCGTGCTGGGTACGGGCCAGGCGCTCCGCCTGACGCTGCTCTTCTTCGCGACGCAAGCGCGCATTGCGTTGTTCGAAGCGCCGCCGGGCATGGTTGCGCTTGGCGGTACGTGCTTGTTGTTCCTCGGGGCTGAAGGCCAGGCCTCCGACAACCGGCAGCACGGTCGCCATCGGCAAGGGCCGCATTTCGATACAGTCGACCGGGCAGGGGGCCACGCAGAGATCGCAGCCCGTACATTCGTCGATGAGGACGGTGTGCATCAGCTTTGCTGCGCCGACAATCGCGTCCACCGGGCAGGCCTGGATGCACTTGGTGCAGCCGATGCATTCGGCCTCGCGGATGAAGGCTATTTGCGCAGGGGCCGAGCCACGGCTGGTATCCAGTTCCAGCACCGGTATTTTCAGCAGGTCGGCCAGCGCGGCGATGGTTTCGCTTGCGCCGGGCGGGCATTTGTTGATCGGCTCGCCCTCGGCGATGCCTTCGGCGTAGGGCTTGCACCCTGGGTGACCGCACTTTCCGCATTGGGTTTGCGGTAGCAGGGCGTCGATACGTTGAATCAGGTTCATGTTTTGACCAGCCCGCGTAATCCAAGGAACGCCACCGCCATCAACCCGACGGCAATCAACTGAACAGGCAGGCCTCGAAAGGGCAGGGGAATATCGTTATTGAGGGTGCGTTGGCGCAAATCTTCGAACAGGCTCAACACCAGCCACAAGCCCAGCCCGGCACCCAGGCTCAAGGCGATGGCGTGGGCCAGCCCTCGATCGTCCTGGCTATTGAGCAGCGCGACGCCCAGTATGCCGGCGTTGCCAAGCAACAGCGGCCACAATCCCTCGAACGGCAGTGCCGGCAGCCAACGCGCCAGCAGGCGCAGCAATGGCCCGATCAGCAGGACGCTCAAGGGCAGCCAGGCGAACAGGCGTAGCGACGTCAGGTTTACCGGGACCAGCAGCCAATGGTCGATCAGGTAACCCAGGGTGCCGACCACCAGCATCAGGCATGTCGAGGCCAGGCCCAGGGCATGGACCTGCTGCCTTCCACCGGCCTTCAGCAGCGGATCGACGCCCAGCGGCGAATGCAACACCAGGTTGTTGATCAGGGCAGTGCCGAGCAATGTGAGAAGGATGTCGGACATGATGTATTAGGTGACAAAAGGACCTGTTACAAGATTAGGCATTATCCGGCAGGCCAGATATGAAAATCCCACAGCCGCTTGCAAAGCGTCTGTGGGATCGGTGCAGCGTGCAATCGTCTTACTTGATCCGCTGACCCGGCTTGGCGCCGCTGTCGGGGCTCAGCAGATAGATTTCCTCACCGCCGGGGCCTGCCGCCATCACCATGCCTTCAGAGATGCCGAAGCGCATTTTGCGAGGCTTGAGGTTGGCGATCATCATCGTCAACCGGCCTTCGAGCTTGGCCGGATCCGGGTAGGCGCTCTTGATGCCGGAGAACACGTTGCGTTGCTCGTCACCGATGTCCAGGGTCAGGCGCAGCAGTTTGTCGGCGCCCTCGACGGCCTCGGCCTTGACGATCAGTGCCACGCGCAGGTCAACGGCGGCAAATGCGTCGAACTCGATTTCCGGTGACAGTGGGTCCTTGACCAGTTCGCCGTTGCCGGTTGCAGCGCCGGTGTCGGTCTGGCTGGCGGCCAGGTCTTCCTTGGAGGCGTCGGTCATGGCTTGCACCTTGGCAGCATCGATGCGGGTCATCAGTGGCTTGAACTCGTTCAACTGATGATTGCTCAACAGGGTCTGGTGATCGTTCCAGGTCAGCGGCGCGACGTTCAGGAACGCCTCGGCATCGGCGGCCAGCAGCGGCAGCACCGGCTTGAGGAAAATCACCAGTTGGCGGAACAGGTTGACGCCCAGTGCACAGATCGCCTGGACCTCGTCCTGCTTGCCTTCCTGTTTGTTCAGCGACCACGGTGCCTTGTCGGCGATCCAGGCATTGGCACGGTCGGCCAGGGCCATGATCTCGCGCATGGCGCGGGCAAAGTCGCGGGCCTCGTAGGCTTCGGCGATGCTTGGCGCTGCGGCCAGGAACGCGTCCGTCAGCTCCGGTGCGGCGTTACCCGCCACCAGCACACCGGCGTTGCCCTTGTGGATAAAACCGGCGCAACGGCTGGCGATGTTGACGACCTTGCCCACCAGGTCGGAGTTGACCTTCTGGACGAAGTCCTCGAGGTTCAGGTCCAGGTCGTCGACGCCACGGCCAAGCTTGGCCGCGTAGTAGTAGCGCAGGTATTCCGGCGACAGGTGGTCCAGGTAGGTGCGGGCCTTGATGAACGTGCCGCGGGACTTGGACATTTTCTGACCATTGACGGTCAGGTAGCCGTGGACATTGATGCCGGTCGGCTTGCGGAAACCGGCGCCTTCGAGCATCGCGGGCCAGAACAGGGCGTGAAAGTTGACGATGTCCTTGCCGATGAAATGATACAGCTCGGCGGTGGAGTCCTTGCCCCAGAACGCGTCGAAGTCCAGCTCCGGCGTGCGGTTGCAGAGGTTCTTGAAGCTGGCCATGTAGCCGATGGGGGCGTCCAGCCAGACGTAGAAGTACTTGCCCGGCTCGTCGGGGATCTCAAAGCCGAAGTACGGCGCATCACGGGAGATGTCCCACTGCTGCAGGCCGGCGTCGAGCCATTCGGCGATCTTGTTGGCGACCGCGTCCTGCAGGGTGCCGCTGCGGGTCCAGCCCTGCAGCATCTGCTGGAAGTCCGGCAGCTTGAAGAAGAAATGCTGGGAGTCCTTGAGCACCGGCGTCGCACCGGAAATCGCCGATTTCGGATCTTTCAGGTCGGTCGGCGCGTAGGTCGCGCCGCATTTTTCGCAGTTGTCGCCGTACTGGTCCTCGGTGCCGCATTTCGGACAGGTACCCTTGATGAAGCGGTCGGCCAGGAACATTTTCTTTTCCGGGTCGAAATACTGGGTGATCGAACGGGTTGCGATGTGCCCGGCGTCACGCAGTTTCAGGTAGATCTGGCTCGACAGCTCACGGTTTTCTTCGGCGTGAGTGGAGTGGAAATTGTCGAAGTCCACCAGGAACTCGGCAAAGTCGGCGCTGTGTTCAGCCTGGACATTGGCGATCAGTTGTTCCGGGGTGATGCCTTCCTTTTCCGCGCGCAACATGATGGCCGAACCGTGGGCGTCGTCGGCGCAGACATAAATGCATTGGTTGCCGCGATGTTTCTGGAAGCGCACCCACATATCGGTCTGGATGTACTCCAGCATATGGCCGAGGTGAATCGAACCATTGGCATAGGGCAGGGCGCTGGTGACGAGAATCTTGCGTGGCTCGGACATGGGGCTCGGCTACTTAGATGAAACGGAGGTCGGCCACTATAAAGCGCCGGCGGCTTTTTTTCACCCTTCGGGCCGGTTTCGGGGCTGCGGAAAATATTGCGTCATGCGCGAACTATGAGCACAAAAGTATTCACATATCGGTAATCGGGTCTAGGATAGCGACCTGTTTTTCAAGTCCTGCTATCGGAGTTGCCCATGAGCGCCGTCAATCGCGCAACGGTGGAAGCCGTCCTTCGCCAATACACCGACCCCTACCTGAACCAGGATCCGGTCAGCGCTGGATGTGTACGCGCCATCGACATCCAGGGTGAGCATGTCAGTGTCCAGCTGGAAATCGGCTACGCCGCCGATCTGTTCAAGAGCGGTTGGGCGCAGATGCTGCAGATGGCAATCGAGGCCCTGGACGGTGTGACCACCGCCAAGGTCGATGTCACCAGCGTGATCGTCCCCCACAAGGCCCAGGCGCAGGTGCCGGGTTTGGCGAACGTCAAGAACGTGATCGCCGTGGCCTCGGGCAAAGGCGGTGTGGGCAAGTCCACCACCGCAGCCAACCTGGCCCTGGCCCTGGCCCGTGAAGGGGCGAAGGTCGGGATGCTCGATGCGGACATCTACGGTCCGAGCCAGGGCATCATGTTCGGCATTGCCGAAGGCACCCGGCCGCAGGTCAAGGACCAGAAGTGGTTCGTGCCGATCCAGTCCCATGGCGTGGAGGTCATGTCCATGGCCTTCCTCACCGACGACAACACGCCGATGGTCTGGCGCGGGCCGATGGTGTCCGGTGCCTTGCTGCAACTGGTGACGCAGACCGCCTGGGGCGACCTGGATTACCTGGTGATCGACATGCCGCCGGGCACCGGCGATATCCAGCTGACCCTGGCGCAGAAAGTCCCGGTGGCCGGCGCGGTCATTGTCACCACGCCCCAGGACCTGGCCCTGCTGGATGCCCGCAAGGGGGTGGAGATGTTCCGCAAGGTGAACATCCCGGTGCTGGGCGTGGTGGAAAACATGGCGGTGCACATCTGTTCGAACTGCGGGCACGCTGAACATCTGTTCGGCGAAGGCGGCGGCGAAAAACTGGCCACCCAGTACGGCGTCGAATTGCTGGCTTCGCTGCCACTGTCGATGCTGATCCGCGAGCAGGCCGACGATGGCAAGCCGACGGTGATCGCCGAGCCGGACAGCCAGATCGCCATGGTCTACCAGGAACTGGCCCGTCATGTGGGCGCGCGGATCGTGTTGCAGGAAGCGGCTGCACCGGCGATGCCGAATATTACTGTCAGCGACGACTGACAGGTCGGAGGCAAATCCTGTGGGAGCGAGCCTGCTCGCGATAGCGGAATTACATTCAACCTTGCGTTGACTGACACTCCGCCATCGCGAGCAGGCTCGCTCCCACACTGGTTTTTGCGGCGGTTTTACATCCGCAACCCGCCATCCATCTCCAGGATCCGCCCGGTGTAATAGTCGTTCTCGAAGATATAGGCTGCTGAATGAGCGATCTCTTCGGGCCGGCCCATGCGCTTGAGTGGAATCCCGGAGGTCATTTTCTCCAGGGCCTCAGGCTTCATGCCCAGGGTCATCTCGGTTTCGATGAAGCCCGGTGCGATGCCGGCGACACGAATGCCGTAGCGCGCCAGTTCCTTGGCCCAGGTCACGGTGGCGGCTGCCACACCGGCCTTGGCGGCCGAGTAGTTGGTCTGGCCGATGTTGCCGGCCCGGGAGATCGACGAGATATTGATGATGGTGCCGCTGTTCTTCAGCTCGACCATTTTCGCCGCCACTTCACGGGTGCAGAGGAACACACCGGTGAGGTTGACGTCGATCACGGCCTGCCACTGGGCCAGGCTCATCTTGGTCATTTCGCCGTCCTTGACCTTGAGCAACAGGCCGTCGCGCAGGATCCCGGCATTGTTGATCAACCCGTGGATCGCGCCGAAATCCTCGGCAACCCGGGCGACCATGTCGCTCACCTGTTCTTCATTGGCGACGTTGCACAGGTATGCCCGGGCTTCGACGCCCTTGGCCACGCAGGCGGCAACGGCCTGGTCGAGTTTCTCCTGGTTGAGGTCCACCAGGGCGAGCTTCGCGCCTTTGTCGGCAAAATACTCGGCCATGGAGCGGCCCAGACCCTGGCAACCGCCGGTGATAATGATTACTTTGTCAGTGAGTTGCATGCGTATATCCAGGTGTCGGAGCGTTTTTAGACGAATTTTATCAAGGGAGTCATAAATTGAGCGTTGATGCTGCC
The DNA here is from genome assembly GCF_057809755.1 of Pseudomonas sp. FG13. Lineage (NCBI taxonomy): Bacteria > Pseudomonadati > Pseudomonadota > Gammaproteobacteria > Pseudomonadales > Pseudomonadaceae > Pseudomonas > Pseudomonas sp. FG13. The sequence goes on along the minus strand of NZ_JBMDKO010000016.1, from coordinate 71,878 downwards.
AAGCATGCCCGAGAATTGCTGCTCAAGGAATACCGTGGAATGCTCTCCACCCATTCCAAATCCATGCCTGGATTTCCGTTCGGCTCCGTGGTGCCGTATTGCCTGGACGAGCAGGGCCGGCCGTTGATCCTGATCAGCCGCATCGCCCAGCACACCCACAACCTGCAGAAAGATCCCAAGTGTTCCATGCTGGTGGGCGAACGGGGCGCCGAAGACGTACAGGCCGTGGGGCGCCTGACCTACCTGGCCGAGGCACGGAAACTTGAAGACTGCGCCGCCATCGACGCTGCCGCCGAGCGTTACTACCGCTACTTCCCTGAGTCGCAGAACTACCACAAGGCCCACGATTTCGATTTCTGGGTGCTCGATCCGGTGCGCCATCGCTACATCGGCGGTTTTGGCGCCATCCACTGGGTCGACCGGATCACCTTGGCCAACCCCTTTGCCGGCAAAGCCGAGGCGAGCATGATCGAGCACATGAATGCGGATCACGCCAAGGCCATCGCCCATTACGTCGATCTGGCCGGCCTGCCCAGGACCGAAGCGGCGCAACTGGTGGGCATCGACAGCGAAGGCATGCATCTGCGCATTGGTCAGGGGCTGCATTGGTTGGCATTTCCAGCACCCTGCAATACGCCGACACAAGTTCGCGAAGCCTTGGTTTATCTGGCCCACGCCGAAGAATGGCCGAAAAATGCAGAGGCCGACGCTTGAATTCACGAAAGGCCGACGTCATTTAGGTTTTCATAGCTAGTGGCCTGTGTGGCTAATTCGTGCACTCAACTTCGGCGCCAGGGTTTGTCAGCCTGCGTTGCCATTCCTCGCCGTAGCGGGGCTACGACTCGTCATGGCGCCTTGCCTGGCAAGCCCTGACACTCGAATTTGAGTACTCGAATTAACGTACAGGCCACTAGGCATTCTTGCGTTGAGGAAACCATTTGATGCGCCCTTTTTTATTGCTCTTTCTGCTGTTCCCGGTGTTGGAGCTGTTCGTATTCGTCAAGGTCAGCGGTGCGATCGGGTTTTTCCCGGCCCTGCTGCTGGTCATTCTCGGCTCGATGCTCGGCGTGTTCGTGTTGCGCATCGCCGGCCTCGCTACGGCCTTGCGTGCCCGTGAAAGCCTGAGCCGCGGCGAGCTGCCTGCCCAGACCATGCTCGAAGGCCTGATGCTGGCCCTGGGCGGCGGTCTGTTGATCCTGCCTGGCTTCATCAGCGACGTGGTGGGCCTGATCATGTTGTTGCCTTTCACCCGTCGGTTGCTGGCCAACAAGATGCGCCAGCGAGCCGAGGAACAGGCGATGCGCCAGCGGGCGTTTGCCGACGACCTGCAGCCCCGTGGTGGCCCGGCGCCGCGAGAACCCCTGGGCCGCGAGCCCAATGTGATCGAAGGCGAATTCGAGCACCGCGACTCCAAATAAAACCCACCACACGGCACCTTCGGGTGCCGTGTTCGTTTGTGCGATGAAGAAATTTTTTTCGGTCCGGCCCTTGTAATCCCCTTGTACGCCCTTATGTATCGGTCACCGCAAGGTTTCCGGTGGCAACACCGGACAGACTTCCGCGGTTCGACTGACGAACCGCACCCGGCTCTGCCGGCTTTTGTTAAACCCGCCGGGACTACACCGGCCGATGAAAACCAAAATTAGGAGAGATCGACAATGAAGCTTCGTCCTCTGCATGACCGCGTCGTCATCCGTCGCAGCGAAGAAGAGAAGAAATCCCTTGGCGGTATTGTCCTGCCAGGTTCGGCTGCCGAGAAAGCCAACCACGGTGAAGTTCTCGCTGTAGGTACCGGCCGTGTGCTGGACAACGGTGAAGTGCGTGCGCTGGCCGTGAAAGTGGGTGACAAGGTCGTGTTCGGCCCTTACTCCGGCAGCAACACAGTAAAAGTCGACGGCGAAGAACTGCTGGTCATGGGCGAGAGCGAAATCCTCGCTGTTCTCGAAGGCTGATTTCCCCGCTCATCTTCCCGCTACTACACAGTATTTAAGGAATATCGATCATGGCTGCTAAAGAAGTTAAATTCGGCGATTCCGCCCGCAAGAAAATGCTCGCCGGTGTCAACGTCCTGGCTGACGCAGTAAAAGCGACCCTGGGCCCGAAAGGCCGTAACGTGATCATCGAGAAGAGCTTCGGCGCTCCGACCATCACCAAGGACGGCGTTTCCGTAGCCAAGGAAATCGAGCTCAAGGACCGTTTCGAAAACATGGGCGCGCAGCTGGTCAAAGACGTTGCTTCCCGTGCCAACGACGACGCCGGTGACGGCACCACCACCGCCACCGTCCTGGCTCAATCGATCGTCAACGAAGGCCTGAAAGCCGTCGCTGCCGGCATGAACCCGATGGACCTCAAGCGCGGTATCGACAAGGCGACCATCGCCATCGTCAAAGAGCTCAAGGCCCTGTCCAAGCCGTGCGCTGACTCCAAGGCCATCGCCCAGGTAGGCACCATCTCGGCCAACTCCGACAACTCCATCGGCGACATCATTGCCGAAGCCATGGAAAAAGTCGGTAAAGAAGGTGTGATCACCGTTGAAGAGGGTTCGGGCCTGGAAAACGAACTGTCTGTCGTGGAAGGCATGCAGTTCGACCGTGGCTACCTGTCGCCATACTTCGTCAACAAGCCGGACACCATGGTTGCCGAGCTCGACGGCCCGCTGATCCTGCTGGTCGACAAGAAGATCTCCAACATCCGTGAAATGCTGCCAGTGCTGGAAGCCGTTGCCAAAGCCGGCCGCCCACTGCTGATCGTGGCCGAAGACGTTGAAGGCGAAGCCCTGGCGACCCTGGTTGTGAACAACATGCGCGGTATCGTCAAGGTGGCTGCCGTCAAGGCACCAGGCTTCGGCGACCGTCGCAAGGCCATGCTGCAGGACATCGCCGTCCTGACCGGCGGTACCGTGATTTCCGAAGAAATCGGCCTGAGCCTGGAAAGCACCACCCTGGAGCACCTGGGTAACGCCAAGCGCGTCATCCTGTCCAAGGAAAACACCACCGTGATCGACGGTGCCGGCGTTGAGACTGACATCCAGGCTCGCGTTGCCCAGATCCGTGCACAAGTAGCCGAGACTTCCTCCGACTACGACCGTGAAAAACTGCAAGAGCGTCTGGCCAAGCTGTCCGGCGGTGTTGCTGTCATCAAGGTTGGCGCCGGTTCCGAAGTTGAAATGAAAGAGAAGAAAGCCCGCGTTGAAGACGCCCTGCACGCCACTCGTGCAGCCGTCGAAGAAGGCGTGGTACCTGGCGGTGGCGTGGCGCTGGTTCGTGCCCTGCAGGCCATCAGCGAGCTGAAAGGCGACAACGCCGATCAGAACGTAGGTATCACCCTGCTGCGTCGCGCTGTCGAAGCACCGCTGCGCCAGATCGTTGCCAACTCCGGTGACGAGCCAAGCGTCGTGGTCGACAAGGTCAAGCAGGGTTCGGGTAACTACGGTTACAACGCTGCTACCGGCGAATACGGCGACATGATCGAAATGGGTATCCTGGACCCGGCCAAAGTGACTCGTTCGGCTCTGCAGGCTGCGGCCTCCGTTGCCAGCCTGATGATCACCACCGAGGCGATGATCGCTGAAATCAAGGAAGACGCTCCAGCTGGCGGCGGCATGCCAGACATGGGCGGCATGGGTGGCATGGGCGGCATGATGTAAGCCAGCCTTACCCCTGCACTGAAAAACCCCGCCTGCGCAAGCAGGCGGGGTTTTTTATTGGCTGGCTTTGGAAGTACTTTCGTTATTCAGCCAACTACTGTGGGAGCCGAGCTTGCTCGCGATAGCGGTGGATCCGTTTGCAATGATGTCGGACATCCCGCTGTCATCGCGAGCAAGCTTGGCTCCCACAGGTCCGATGCTGCTCAGGCATTGACCGGTTGTGCTTCGGCCAGGGGCTCTGCCCTCGTGGCCGGCCGATAGAGGACGAAGTAATAACACCCCAGGCTAATCAGCCAGCAGAACACCGCTGTCCACACGTTGTGCGAGAAGAAGTGTGCCCCTTGCATCATCCGGCCCACGGAGAACACCGTTCCCAGGGTGAAGGCAAGTATGAAGGCCCGTCGGGCCAGGCGCGGCTTGCGGTCGCGCAGTACGAAGAACAATGCGAACAGTGTAAATCCGGTGGCCGCATGGCCTCCGGGCCAGCATCTGCCCGGTTTGTGGGTGTCTGGCCGCGGGCTCAGCAGTTCACTGTAGGTTTCCTTGCCACCGAACTCCTTCAGGCTCCAGGGGCATTGCACCGCCGTCACCGCTTTCATCGGTGTGACGAAAGATGTCGCCAGCGCCAGGGAGAGCACCAGGCAGCCCAACTCACGTTTGAAGGGTTTAAGTCGGGTGACAAAAAAAGCGCTGATGAAGCCGATGACGGAAAACACCGAAAAGGCGATGACCACTTGTTTCGCCCGGTCATGGAGGATGTCTTCCAGGAAAAAACTGTGTCGTCCAATGAAGTCGCCAGCGGCCGGGTCATAGAACAGCTGGGCAAGGTTCATGTCCAGGTCGGTCCATTCCAGCAAGATCAGAATGATCGCCGTAACGACGGGAATACCCAGATATAGCCAGAAATTCAGGGGGCGAGGGGAAGAGCGTGGAACGCTTGACGGCATGACGGATCCTGCACAAAGAAAGCGCCCCAGGCCATCCTCCCGGGGCAGTTTGGTTAACGTTCGCTGACTTGCTCGGCACCCTCCATGGGTGCTCTCCAGCCAAGCAGCTGTTGCTTGAAGCCATAACTGGCGGTTTGGTAATACGTAATGGCGCGGCCGATCAAAGGATCGTCACTGGTTGCCCGGGACTCGCGGCTTTCGGTCAGTGCATCATCATGCCGACGCAGGCCCTGACGCGGGCTGAGGATCGCCAGATCCTTGCCGTCGAACAAGCCCAGATGCTGGTAATTGCCGACGACGACGCGGGGCGGTAACGGATTGTCCTGTAACAGGTTGCGACCGAAGAAGGTCGATCTGTAGTCCAGATTCAGCAACCCGAGCAAGGTCGGAGCCAGGTCAATCTGACTGGCGAGTTGGGCGTTTTCCCTTGGCTCGATCAGCTTTGGCGCGTAAATGAACAGCGGGATCTGATAGTTACTGATGGGCAGGTCTTCCTTGCCGGCGCTGCCAGCGGTGTGGTCGGCCACGAAGACGAAAATCGTATTATCGAACCACGGTTTCTGCCGTGCCTGTTCCAGGAACTGACCAATTGCATAGTCGGTGTACTTGACCGCTCCATCCCGTCCGTTGCCGGATTTGATATCGATCCGGTTATCCGGGTAGGTGTAGGGGCGATGGTTGGAGGTCGTCATCAATTGCAATAGAAACGGCTGCTGCTTGGCATAGTTGGCGTCGGCCAGTTTCAACGTCTGCGTGTACAAGTCCTCATCGGCCATGCCCCAGGCATTCTTGAAGTGGATTTCGGACTCCTCGACGCTGCTCTGATCGACGACACGATAACCGTTGCCGCTGAAAAAAGCGTTCATGTTGTCGAAGTAGCCGCGGCCACCGTAGACGAACACGCTGTCGTAACCGATCGCGCTCAATTGTTGCCCCAGGCTGGCAAAGCCGCTTTCCCGGCCGATCCGCTTGACGATCGAACGTCCTGGCGTCGGCGGAATGGCCAGGGTAATGGCTTCCAGGCCACGGTCGGTACGGGTACCGGTGGCGTAGAAATTACTGAAATACAGGCTTTGCTTGCGCAAGGCATCCAGGTTGGGGGTCAGGTCGCGTTTGTCACCGTTGCTGCCCAGGTACTTGGCGCTGAGGCTTTCGATGGTCACCAGCACAATGTTCGGTTTGCGAAGGGTGCCGGGATTGTCGATCATCCGCCGGATGTCTTGTGGGTCTTCACCGATGAAACGTGCATTGGGCTCGTTCAGTTCGGCGCGAATATGTTGGGCGACGGTCGCCGGGGCCAAGCTGCTGTAGAACTGTCCGTAGTCCAGTTCGTTGTTACGGAACGCAGCGAAGAACTGGTATGGCCCGTTGCTCGCCAACTCGTTCTGATAGGCGTTGCCGCCCTGGGCGCGTGGTGCATCCTGGCTGAGCAATTGCAGGCTCAGGCCGGCGACGGCGAACAGGCCCAAGGCATTGACCAGGCGTCCGCGAACAGCGGGCAATGGGGCGTCCAGCGCGGCCTTGAGCGGTTTGCGCAAGGCCAGGCTCAAACCCACCGCCAGTACGGCGAGAATCGTCAGCAGGGTGCCGATCGGGTAGGACTCCAGTACGTTGTTCAACACCTCATCGGAATAGACCAGGTAGTCGACGGCGATGAAGTTGAAGCGCACGCCGAACTCATCCCAGAACAGCCATTCGGCCACCGAGGTGAACAGCATGGCGAACAAACTGACCGTCAACAGTCCCTGAAGAAACCAGCGATGGCCGCGACGGCGCCACAAGGCCGCAGGACAAAGCAATAGATACAGGCCCAGCGGCAAGATTGCGTAGGCGAGGAAGCCCAAGTCATACAACAGGCCAATGCCGAAGACCGAAAGGGCGCCACCACCGGATTCATCCAGGTGTGCCAACAGCAAAACGGTTCGGGTCAGCAGAAACACCACCAGCCAGGCGCCGGTGATCAGCAGCAAAAAGCGCATGGGCGCCATTTTCAAAAAGTCCATTTACTACATTCCCTATAGATCAAATCGATAGCGCGAAAGTGTTACGCCCTCACTGTAGTCAGGTTGTGAACCGATAGTGAAAACTTCATCAATAATATGATCGTCCGGAGCCGCTGACGCATGTCGTTTCCGGTCCGTGTGCCGAGTGGGCGCACGAATTAGCCACATCACTGGTCCTGAGTCTTCATTGGCCGTAAGCTGCGCGGGCCAAGACGGCCGTTAACCGTATACGCAGAGGTGCCCATGCGAATTCTATTGGTCGAAGACAACCGTGACATCCTGGCCAATCTGGCCGATTACCTGGGCCTCAAGGGCTATACCGTCGATTGCGCCCAGGACGGTCTGTCGGGCCTTCACCTGGCTGCGACCGAGCATTACGACCTGATCGTGCTCGATATCATGCTGCCGGGCATCGACGGCTACACCTTGTGCAAACGCCTGCGCGAAGATGCCCGGCGCGATACGCCGGTGATCATGCTCACCGCCCGGGATCAACTGGACGACCGCCTGCAAGGCTTCAAGTCCGGGGCCGATGATTACCTGATCAAACCCTTCGCCCTGTCGGAGCTGGCGGCGCGGATCGAAGCGGTCATGCGCCGGGCCCATGGGGGCGGGCGGCGTGCGTTGCAGGTCGGCGACCTGAGTTATGACCTCGATACCCTGGAGGTGACCCGCGAGGGCAAGCTGCTCAAGCTCAACCCGGTCGGCCTGAAGTTGCTGGCGGTACTGATGCAGAAGAGTCCTCACGTGTTGCGTCGGGAAATCCTTGAAGAAGCCTTGTGGGGCGATGACTGCCCGGACAGCGACAGCCTGCGCAGCCATGTCCACCAACTGCGCCAGGTGATCGACAAACCGTTCGAAAAACCATTGCTGCATACCGTGCACGGTGTCGGTTATCGCCTGGCCGAGGGCCGCGATGGAGTTTAAGCAGAGCCTTGCCCAACGGATCATCATCGCGTTTGCCTTGATGAGCGCATTGGTGGCCGGAGCGTTCGCCATGGGAATCGTGGCAACGGTGCACCTGGTGGAGGAGAAGTTGATTTCCTCCGGGTTGGGCGGCGATCTGCAACGCCTGTTGCTGATGGACAGTGTCTCGGACTGGAATCATCGTCCGGAACCTGACCAGTTGTTCTATTTCAGCGGCGGCCAGGGTGACTTCGAATTGCCCAAGGATCTGCGCCATCTGGAGCCCGGCTTCCACGAGGTGTTTCGCGAACAATTGTCCTATCACGCCATGGTGGAGATCGTTGACGGCCGGCATTACGTGTTGCTGCAGGACCAGAGCGATTTCGAAGAACGCGAGCGGGTGCTGTTCGCCGTGGTGCTGGTGGGCTTCGTGCTCAGCCTGGCCCTGGCGGTGTTCCTCGGCTGGATCCTGGCACGCCGGGTGATGGCGCCGGTGGTGCGCCTGGCCCGGCAAGTGCGGCACCGCGACCAGCTCCTCGGACTCGCCCCTCCGTTGGCGCCTGATTATGCCGCCGATGAAGTGGGTGAACTGGCGGTGGCGTTCGACGCGACACTAGGGCGTTTACGCCAGGCCTTGACCCGCGAGCGGTTGTTTACCAGTGATGTCAGCCATGAATTGCGCACGCCGTTGATGGTCTTGGCGACCTCCTGCGAACTGTTGCTGGAAAACCCGGCGCTGGATCAACGTGGTCGTACCCAGGTCGAGCGCATCAGCCGCGCCAGTGAAGAGATGCGTGAGCTGGTGCAAACCTTCCTGATGCTGGCCAGGGCTCAGCGCGAAGATAGCGGCATGTCGCCTCGCCTGACCCTTGGTCAGGTGGCGGAAAATCTCCTTGGCGCATGGCGTGCGGCCATCGAATCCAAAGGCCTGACGCTGATTTTCGAGCCGGGCCAGCCTGTGGATACGCCCTATAACGCCACGTTCCTGACGGCGGTCATGGGCAACCTGCTGCGCAATGCCTTGCACTACACCGACCAGGGCTTCATTCGCCTCACGCTCTGTGGGACTGGATTCGTGGTGGAGGACAGCGGTGTGGGCATTCCCGAGGAGAAGCGCGAGGCGATGTTCGAACCGTTCGTGCGCGGCAATGAAAAGCGCGGCGAGGGTCTTGGGTTGGGGTTGTCGCTGGTGCAGCGGATTTGCGAGAACCAGGGGTGGGTGGTGAGCCTCAGCACGATGGAGCCTAACGGCTGCCGTTTTGAAGTGGAATTGAATCCGAAGGGGTGAGTGCGTTCTTGTAAAATCCTGTAACCATTGAGAAGGTTGCATGACTTTTTTTTCACAAAGCGATGACACACCGATTTATAAGGTTGGACCTGTCTGAAATGGAGGTCTCCTTAATGTCCAAACCCGTCAAGCTCGATTTTTCCGAAAAGTACGACGAGCAGCATGCCCAGAAATACTTCCATAAGCATCGAAGCGGCTTGAGTCGCCGTCTCTCCAATTGGCGAGATCAACAACTGGCCAAGCGTGCATTGGCACTTGCCGGTGACCCGGGGCTGGTATTGGATCTGCCTTGCGGTGCCGGACGCTTCTGGTCCTTGCTGGCCGAAAAACCGAATCGCGTTATCATCGGCGCGGACAATTCCGAGGCGATGATCAAGACTGCAATGGAGTCTCAACCCGCTGATGTCGTAAAACGGGTACAACCCTTGCACACATCTGCGTTTGACATCGCCTTGCCTGATAACGCCGTCGACAGCATTTTTTGCATGCGTCTGCTTCATCACATTGGTGAACCTGCGCATCGACTGGCCATTCTGAAGGAGTTCGCGCGTGTCAGCCGCGACAGCGTGATTATTTCATTGTGGGTCGATGGCAATTTCAAGGCCTGGAAACGCAAGCGTCAGGAGTGTAACCGTGGGCAGAAAGACTACCAGAATCGATTTGTGTTACCGGTCGCTACAGTAGAGGAAGAGTTTCGGCAGGCTGGGTTTCGTATCCAGGAACAACTGGACTTCATACCGCTCTATGCCATGTGGCGAGTTTATGTATTACGCAAGAGGTAACAGCATGGTTGCGCAGGTAGCAAACACCCAGGAGATTTCCCGCAACAGTTTCGACCATTTCTGGAGCATGCAAGGTGAGTGGGTAGAGGAGCCCAATGTGCGCCGTGGCGGCGAAAGTGGTGTACAGCGGATCATCGGCAAGGACGGCGAGCTGCTTTACGCCAAGCGCCAGACTGGACACATTTATCGCAGTTGGTTGCATCCGTTCGGTCGTCCGACCGTGCTGCGTGAACAGGACGCGCTCCTGGCGTTGCCTCGACTCAACGTCCGGGTACCCGAGCTGGTTTTCTGTGCGGCCCAACCGGACCCGGACCATAAATGGCGGGCGTTGCTGGTGACTCGTGCGCTTGAAGGTTTCGAGGAGATCGAGCACTGGTATGCCGGCGGCGGTCGTGAGCGTCATGGCGAAGCGGTGCATGACCAGATCCTTCGGGACCTGGCTGAAAACCTGGCCCGCATGCACAAGGGCCGATGGCAACACAGCTGCATCTATATCAAGCATGTTTTTGTGCGTGTGACCGGGGAAGGCGAAGCGGCGAAACCCGAAGTCGCCCTGTTGGATCTGGAGAAGTGTCGCCAGCGCCTGACTGCCCGACGGGCTGCATCCCATGACATGAAGCAGCTACGGCGCCATTCGTCGTTCAGCGATTCTGACTGGAAAAAACTCGTCTACTTTTATGAGACGGCGTTTGGCAGCGCTATCAAAGGCTTATAACGATGAAACTTGAAATTGCTAGAGGTGTGTTTTTGGTTGGAGCCCTGGCAGTTGCATCGATGGCGGTGGCTGTGTGGGAACAGCCCCGTTCTCAGGTACTCAGTGCCTCCAACTCTGACGCTCACTGCCCCTTACCACGGGTGGCCAAGGCCAGCGAGGTCATCCGGCCGGATAATGACCTGTTGCTGTTCATGTTCAGTCTTTCCCAAGGCGTGAGGCCACAGAGTTGAGAGTTACGGAGCCCAAATAAAGGCTGCCTTCGGGTAGCCTTTTTTATGTCTGGTTACTTATTGGGAAGGCAATTGTGGTGATGTGGCGAGGGGATCCTCTTCAATAGGGGTCAGGCTTTATCCGGCTTGGCCAGCAGCGTGTAGATGCAAGGCAATACGAACAGCGTGAACAGGGTGCCAATCGACATGCCGGTGGCGATGACCATGCCGATGTCGAAGCGGCTCACCGCTCCGGCGCCGGTGGCCAGGATCAGCGGCACCATACCAAACACCATTGCGGCAGTGGTCATCAGCACCGGCCGCAAACGAATCGACGCGGCTTGCTCCACGGCTTCCCGTGGCGTCAGGCCCTGTTCCTTGCGCAACTGGTTGGCAAACTCAACGATCAGAATCCCGTGCTTGCTGATCAGGCCGATCAGCGTCACCAATCCCACCTGGGTGTATATGTTCATGCTCGACCAGCCGAGGAACAGCGGAATCAGTGCGCCGCAAATGGACAGCGGTACCGTCACCAGGATCACCAGGGGGTCACGAAAGCTCTCGAACTGGGCAGCCAGCACCAGGAAAATGATCGCCAGCGCCAGGGTAAAAGTGACCCACAAGGCACTGCCTTCCTGGACGAACTGACGCGAGGCCCCGGCGTAATCGAAGGCAAACCCTACCGGTGCTTCTTCATGGGCGATCTGGCGGACGGTCTGGATGGCCTCGCCCATGCTCACGATGGGGAAGCCGGAAATTCTCACCGCATTGAGTTGCTGGAACTGATTGAGTTGCCGCGGGCGGGCCCGGTCGCTGACCTTGATCAGCGTCGATAGCGGTAGCGATTCACCCTTGGCATTTTTCACGTAGTAATTGTTCAACCAGGCAGGATTGTCCCGGAATGGCCGTTCGACCTGGGCAATGACCTTGTAGCTGCGCCCTTCGAGGGTGAAGCGGTTGATCTCCGACTCCCCCAGCAAGGTGGCGAGGGTTCCGCCCAAGTCCTGCATCGAGACGCCCATCTGGGCTGCCTTGTCACGATCGATGTCGACGACGACTTCGGGCTTGTCGAAGGCCAGGTCAATGTCCATGAACGCGAACTTTCCGGTTTCCACTGCGCGTTTCTTGATCCTCTCGGCCACTTCCAGAAGCGTCGCGTACTCCTTCGGGGAGTTGATCACGAAGTCAAAGGGCAGGCCTTCACCGGTGCCGGGCAGGGAAGGGAGGTTGAAACCGAAGATCTGCAGGCCCGGGATGCTTTCCAGCTTGGCCTGGACATCAGGCAGGATTTCCATCTGGGTGCGGCTGCGTTCGTTCCAGGGCTTGAGCAGGAAACCGCCGATGCCGGATTGCACGCCGTTGTAGCCGTTGATCTGGAACGAAGAGTAGTACTCCGGGAATTCCTTGAAGATTTCGAGGAAGTGGCCCGTGTAGGTGTTCAGGTAGTCGAGGTTGGTCGGCTGCGGCGCCGTAGCCATCATGAAAATGATGCCCTGGTCTTCGTCGGGAGCCAGTTCGGATTTGGTAAACATGAGCAGTACCGGAATCAGCAACAGAACGATCACGGCGAACACCAGCACCACCGGCCGGGTATTGAGCGTGCCATGAAGCATGCGCTGGTAACGGGTCTTCAAGCGTTCGAAAACCATGTCCAGTCGATGGGCCAGCCCCGAAGGGTTCTCGTCGTGGCGCAGCAGCATGGCGCACATCATGGGCGACAGGGTCAGGGCGACGATCCCGGAGATCACCACGGCCCCGGCCAGGGTCAGGGCGAACTCCTTGAACAGGGCGCCGGTCAGGCCTTCGAGCAGGCCGATCGGCGCATACACCGCCGCCAGCGTGATGGTCATCGAGACCACCGGCATGGCGATTTCCCGAGCACCTTCCAACGCAGCATCGAACGGGCTTTTGCCTTCCTCGATATGCCGGTGGATGTTCTCCACGACGACGATGGCGTCGTCCACCACCAGGCCGATGGCCAACACCATGGCGAGCAGCGTCAGCAGGTTCATCGAGTAGCCCATCAACTGCATGAAGAACATCACGCCGATCATCGACAGCGGGATGGTCACCACCGGGATGAGTACCGAACGCAGGGCGCCGAGAAACAGGAACACCACGACGATGACGATCAGCACCGCTTCGAACAGGGTTTTCACCACCTCATCGATGGATGCCTGGATGAACAGGGTCGCATCGTAGGCAATCTCGGCCTTGAGGTTCACCGGCAACTGGGCCTCCATTTCCGGCATGATCTTGCGCACTTCCCGGATCACATCCAGCGGGTTTGCGCCGGGCGTGGCCTTGATCCCGATGTACACCGAGGGCGTACCACCGAAGGAGCTGATGGTGTCGTAGTTCTCGGCACCCATTTCCACCCGGGCCACATCCCGCAGCAAGACCCGGCTATCACCGTCGGTCTTGAGCGGTATCGCGGCAAAGGCCTCGGCGGATTTGAGTTCGGTGTTGGCATTGATGCTGGTGACCACGTATTCGCCCTTCACCTCGCCAGCCGCCGAGAGAAAGTTGTATTGGCGCACGGCGTTGGTCACGTCGGCGGCGGTCAGGCCGAATCCGGCGAGCTTGGCGGGGTCGAGCCACAGGCGCATGGCAAAGTCCTGGTTGCCAAGGATTTCCGCTTCAGCCATGCCCGGGAGTGTCGCCAGCTTGGGCTGGATCACCCGTGACAGGTAGTCGGTGATCTGCGGGTTGTTCAGTTCCTTGCTGAAAAAGCTGATGTACATCAGGGCCGAGGCATCGGCGGCTTCCCGGCTGAGCACCGGGTCCTCGGCATCCTGGGGCAGTTGGTTCTTGACCTCGTTGGCCTTGGCCAGCAGTTCGGTGAAGAGCCGGTCGCTGTTGGAGCCGATGCGGGCGTGGACTGATATCACCGAGAAGTTCTGGCGGCTGACCGAAGTCATGTAGTCGATGCCCTCGGCGCTGGCCAGGCTCTGCTGCATCGGCTGGGTGATGTAGCCCTGGATGGTCTCGGCGTTGGCCCCCGGGTAAGCGGTGGTCACCGTGATCAGGGCGTTTTCCATCTGTGGGTACTGGCGCAGGGGCAGCTTGCTCCAGGCCTGGAAGCCCAACAGCACGATCAACAGGCTGACCACGGTGGCGAGCACCGGGCGGCGGATGAACGGATCGGTAAAAGCCATGGGGATTCCTTGATCAGTCCGCGCGGCGCGGGCTGTTCTGTTCGGTCAGGGTCTTGTCGTCGCTGATGGCGATGTGGGTACCGTTATCCAGTCTGATCTGGCCGGCGATCACGACCTGTTCGCCGCTCTGTATGCCCTTGGTAACCAGCACCAGCCCGTCACGACGTTCGCCGGTCTCGACGAAGCGCCGTTCGACAATCAGGACCGGCTGGCCCTTGTCGTCCTTCTCGACACTGCCGTCGGCGGCTTTTTTCTGTGTGACCACGTACATGGAGTTGCCATAGAGGGTGTAGGTCACGGCACTCTCCGGCACGACAATTCCGGCCGCCACGTCCGGCAGGATCACCTGCAGGTTGGCGAACATGCCGGGCAACAGCTTGCCATCGGGGTTGGCGAGGGTGGCGCGTACCAGCACATTGCGGGTGCTGTCCTCGACCTTGGGGTTGATGGCACTGATGGCGCCGACGAACGTCTGGCCGGGGTAGGCCGAGACGCCGACGTTGACCGATTGGGCAACAGCCAGCCTTGGCACCGTTTGCTCGGGGACGTAGAAGTCGACGTAGAGGCTGCTGAGGTCTTGCAGGGTGGCGATGACCGTGCCGCTGGCAAGGTAGTCGCCGACATCCACCTGGCGAATGCCGATGGTGCCGCTGAACGGCGCGACGATGCGTTTCTTGTCCAGAGAAGCCTTGAGCTGATTGACCGTGGCCTGGTTCTTTTTCAACTGCGCCGAAAGTCGGTCGAATTCACCCTTGGAGATCGCCTGGCTGCCCACCAGTTGCCGGCCGCGGCCGAAGTCCAGTTGTGACAGGCCCAGGTCGGCCTCGGCGGTTTCCAGCAGGGCACTTTCGACCTCGCTGTCCAGTTGCAGGAGCGGCTGTCCGGCCTTGACCTTCTGTCCGGACTGGAACAGCACCTTCTGCACGGTCCCGGCAATCTCCAGGCTCAGGTCCACGCCTTGCAACGCCTTGAGACTGCCAACGGTAGGCAGCCGGCTCTGCCAGGGCTGCTCGGCGGCACTGGCCACGGCAACACCGATGGGTGGTTTCGGTACAGAAAACGACTGGATCTGCTGGTAGATGGAGAAGGCCTTGTAGCCGCCCAATAACAGCACCACCAACAGGACAACACCCAACATGATCAGCATGCGGCGTCGCAGCATGTTCCACTTCCTTGGACAGGCGTTTAAAAAGACATTCAGGCCGGCACATTACTCTGAGTGTGCGGGTGATTCCAGATCCTGCAAGGCCTACGTCGCGTAGGAATATTCCTGAAATACAGGGGGCTGCATCGATAGCTTCGCCCCCATTCAATCAGGCCAGATGCAAATGGTTGTCCCAGAGCCCCGCCGGCAGGTCCAATGGCTTTGCTACCAGTTGGGCCTGTCGGCAATCGTAATAGCGGCAACGCCCCTGACCCGAGGTCACGACGAAGCCATCCGCCACCGCACCCACCCCGGCGCAATCCGGCAGAGGGGCATCCAGGCGGACTTCACCACTGTCCAGGTCCCAGATGAAAAAGCGATTGCCACGAGGGGCCGTCAGGGCGACCAGGCGCAGGTCGCTGTGCACGGCGACACTGGCGGTGTAGTGCCCCATGGCTTGCAATTGCTGTTCGGCCACTGGAAACGCCTTGAAGGGCTGGCCCGGACGCTTGATCGCCACCAGCTCCGAGGATTCGTGGGCGTCCCCCATGAACTGCTGGCCGGAAACGATGGTGCCGTCACTGGCGATGCCCAGGTGGCGCACGCTGTTCATCTGCTGGGGGAGGGTCTCCTTGCTCAACAGCGTGCCATCGCGCTGCATGAGCACCAGGCTGGGCTCCATGGCGTCGAGGTTCATCTCGACCCGGCTCTCGGCTTCGGTGCGGATGCCGCCGTTGGCCACTACCAGGGTTTCGCCGTCGGGCATCCACGACACCTGGTGCGGGCCGATGCCGTGGGTGGGGATTTCGCCGCTGTGCACCAGCCGATCGCCTTCGAAGCGGTACACGCCCAGCAGGCCGCGTCCGGGATCCGAGGTGTCATTCTCAGTGGCGTACAACCACTCGCCGCTGCGATGGATCACCGCATGGCCGTAGAAATGCCGGTTCGGCAAGGACGTGATGGTCTGCAGCAATGTCCCGTCGCGCAGATCGATCAGGTAGCTTTCGGTGCCCGGGCGACGGGCAACGAACAGCGCAACCGGCTGCGATGGATGATTGACGATGTCATGGCAACGCTGGTCGACCTGGGTGGCGAACACCCGTGTGCCGTCCAGTCGATAACCCACGGCGTAGTGCTTGCCATCGCCATCGTCCCGTGCCGAAAGCAGCAGCGCAGGGGTGTCCTTTTGCTTGAACAGCGTCCAGCCACCCAGGGTAACGGCGCCGAGCAGCAAGCTGCCCAGTGCCAGAGCCTGACGTCGAAACATGATCAGTCACCGTCGTTGGCATTGAAGCCCAGTTGGATGCCCAGCGCCTTGGCCAGTTCGCCTTCATGCAGGCGATGGACGACGTTGAGGCTGTCGTACAAATCATTGAGCTGCTGACGCCCGGCGTCGTCGTTGAGCATTTCGGTCAGCGAACGCTGGGTGCTGGCGAACAGCTTCAATGAGGCGTCATAGGCGGCGTCGATCTTGTCGGCCAAGGGCTTCTGGTCGCTTGGCAACAGACCGCGCAGGCCCTTGTTATCCACGCCGACCCAGACCGTCTTCGCCGCGCTGAGGCTGGCTTCCAGGCCTTGCAGCGACGACTGGCTGCGCCAGGCGTCGGCCTGGAAAGGTTGCGGCACGCCTTTGGTCTGACGGCCCATCGGGGTGCCGAGTTTCTTCTTCAATGTGTCGAGAGCAGTGACCTGGACCCGCAGCAGATCGGCGATCGCTTCGTGGGAGTCGGCGTAGCGCTGGTTCGGGAACTTGCTCATCTGGGCGAGCATGCCGTCGTTGGTGTTCCAGCGCGACAGGATCTCTTCGGCCAGTTGCTTCTGACGTTCACCGATGGCCATCAGCAGTGGGCAATACTTGGCTTTCTGCGCGCTGTCGGCCATGTCGATCTTGGCGTCGAACAGCAGGTATTCGTAGGCCGAGAGGCCTTGGACCACGACGCTGGATTTGGCCAGGGCGGCGGCGTCGATCTGTGGCTGGCTTTCGACCAGTTGCTCGACCTGACGGCCCACCAGGTTTTTCTTGTCCGGCCAGAACTGTACCTGCCAGGCGCGGTTGCCCTCGGCCAGCGGACCGATCAGCAGCGGTTGTAGCTCGGCCCAGGCCTTTTGTGCCTTGAGGAAGTCGGCGCGGGCGGTGTCCAGGTTTTCCTTGCCTTGGCAGAACGCCAGGGCGCTGCTCGCCAGTTGCCGGTCGGCATCGACCCAACGGCTGTAGGTCGGCAGGATCACTTGCTTGGCGATGGCGGCCGACGTGAGGGCTTGCGGGTCCTGCGGCGAGCAGGCGCCGAGGGCGATGGCGGCGAGGCTGGTGAACAACAGCTTGGGACGGAACATGTCGGACTCCCGTTTCGGAAAATTGTTTAAAGGGAATTCAGGAAAGCCAGCAACGCGGCGCGTTGCTCTGCATTGAATGCTAAAACCTGGCGCTGTGCCGCTTGCGCTTCACCGCCATGCCACAGCACGGCTTCGAGCAGGTTGCGGGCGCGCCCGTCGTGCAGGAATTGGGTGTGGCCGCTGACGGTTTCGGTCAAGCCGATACCCCACAGCGGCGGGGTCCGCCAGTCACGGCCACCGGCCTTGAATTCGCTGCGGTTGTCGGCCAGGCCTTCGCCCATGTCGTGCAACAACAGGTCGGTGTAAGGACGGATGACCTGGTTCGCCAGCTCCGGCTCGGCGGCGTTCGGGGACGTGGTGTATTTCGGTGTATGGCAGGACTGGCAACCGACCTGGAAAAACAGATTCTTGCCGGCCAGCACCTGGGGTGAACCCACGTCCCGGCGCGCCGGTACGGCCAGGTTGCGACTATAGAACAGCACCAGCCGCAGGATGTTGTCGCTCACCTCTGGTTCGCCGTCCGGGCCGTTGCCATTGGGCGCGCGCTTGCAATCGACCTGGGCCTCGGTGCAGTCGTCGAACGGCCGCAGGCTTGTCGTCAGGCCCATGTCGCCGGAGAACGCGTGGACGTTCTGCTGGTTGAGGTTGGGTTGTCCGGCTTTCCAACCGAAACGTCCCATGACGGTTTTCTGCTGGGCATCGTCCCAGACCTGGTTCGGTCGACCGGCAATGCCGTTCTTCTCCCGCGCCTGGGCCTCGGCGTTCGCCAGGATGGCTTCATCGGGAATGGCTTCCAGCAATCCCAGGCCGATCATCGGCGGCGCGACCCGGGCGGATAATCGTGTGTCAGGGTGCATCGGACCGTAGCCCAACTGGCTGATCTGCAGGCTCGGCTTGCGCAGTTCCACCACCGTGCCGTCGTTGAAACGCACCGGGACAGGCGCGTAGTCAACCCGCACCTTGCCTTCCGGGGCGACGCCGGGGACGGACATATCCTGTAGCTGCCCGCCGTAGACCGGCTCCGGCACCACGCCCAGGTGCTCGATGATCTTGGCGTAGGGCGGCGCATCGGGGATCGACAGGCGCACCAGCATCGACACCGCATTGGCCGCGTCCGGCGTTGGAGGATGGCCGCGACCGTCCTTGATATGGCAGTTCTGGCAGGCATTGGTATTGAACAGCGGCCCGAGGCCATCCCGGGCGGTGGTGGTCGACGGTGCGATCACCCAGGGGCTGCGGAAAAAACTGTTGCCGACGCTGAAGTCCACGCGCCGCGAGGGCGGCAGGTTGGCAGAAGGCAGGGAGAATGCGTTCTGGTCGGCCTTGCGTACTGTCGCGGCGCCGCCAGACCGGGCTTCACCGGGCTCGGCCTGGGTAAAGCGCGGCGCGTCGTCGCAGGCACTCAGGCCCATGGCCGTGGCCAGTGCCATGAACAGCGCGCATAGAAGAGGCAACGACGGCATCGAGCATCCCGGAAGACGAGTGAAACGAGGGCGCAAAGTCTAACAGGATGGGGGACTTTGAATAAGAGGAATTATCGTTTGGTTTTGGGGCGGCAGTCCTGTCGCCACAATCCCTGTGGGAGCGAGCCTGCTCGCGAGACGATGGTTCAGTCGATGATGATGTTGACTGACACGACCCTTTCGCGAGCAGGCTCGCTCCCACAATTGTTTTGCGGTGACTGCGGGCATGGGCTTAAGGCTGGACAACGGCCCCCGGCACCAACGGCAGTTCCAGGCTTGCGATGAACCCGCCCCCGGGATGATTGGCCAGTATCAACGTACCACCGTGGCGTTCGGCGGCACGGCGCGCAATGGCCAGGCCCAGGCCATGACCGGCGGCAGTCTGGCCCGGCGCACGATAGAACGGTTCGCCCAATTGGCCCAAGTGTTCGGCTTCCACGCCCGGGCCATGGTCGCGCACACTCACCATGACTCGTTCGCCCTGGCGCACCGCGCGCATCTCGATGGGTTGTCCGGCGGGATTGAAGCGCTGGGCGTTGCGCAGCAGGTTGTCTACTGCTCGCTCGATCATGGTCGGCCAGCCCTTTAGGGTCAGGTTCGGCTCGGCGTTCAGTTGTACGCTTTGCTCGGGAGAGGCCAATTGCGCATCTTTTTGCAGGGTGACCAGCAAGCCATTGAGGTCCACGTCTTCGGCGCTGGCGTTGTCGGCATCGACCCGGGCCAGTACCAGGATTTCACTGATCAACGCTTCCAGGCGATCGCATTCGCGGGTCAGGCGCGGCCATAGCGCTTCGCGCTCCTGTGGGCCGGCCCGCTCCGCCAATGCCAGGGCGATGCGCAGGCGGGCCAGGGGCGAGCGCAGTTCATGGGACACGTCCCGCAGCAACTGTCGCTGGCTGCCGATCAGGCTTTGCAAGCGCGCGCCCATGCGGTTGAAGTCTGTCGCCAGTACACCGAATTCGTCGCGGCGGTTGGCCAGTTTGGCGAGGCTGTTCTGCTGGTAGGTGGTCTGTCCCAGGTCATGCACGGCGCCGCGCAGTCGGTTCAACGGGCGAGTGATGGAGAGGGTCACCAGCAGACTGAACACGGTCAGTACCACCAGGGCGATCCCCAGGGCACTGAGGGGCCAGAGCAGGCTGTCACGGTGCCAGGCGTCCAGCTCGGGATGGGGGATGCGGTAGATGAACAGGTAAGTGTCGCCGGTCTTGGCGCTGGTGAACTCGTCGGTCAGGCGCCGCCAGGGCAGGCGTCGGTCGTCGTTGTTCTGTCGTGCCTCGAAGGCGGCCGCGCGATGGGGAAACGTGCCGCGCACCACCGGGTCGCCACTCTCGTTGAACACCTGAACGTCGATGTGATACTGGCGTTTGCGCTGCTGCAGAATATCCTGGGCGGCGTCTTCGCCCTGGCTTTCGTAGGTTTGCGTCCACTCTTCGGGCAGGGTGTTGAGCCCCGGATGGCGGCTGAGAATCCAGGCGTCCTGGTTCAGCATGTGCCCCAGCAGGATGGAGAGCCCAGCAACCAGCGTGATGGCCAGCCAGAAACTGGCCAGGATGCGCCAGAACAATGAACGCACGGTAAATCCTCGAAAACAGGGAAAGCCCAGCGGCGCGCAGCCGCTGGGCTGGGGGGTATCAGCGCATTATTGCGCTTTTTGCGGCTGTTGCGCCTTCCAGGCCTTGAACTCCGCCCACTCGGCGCGACGCTCGGCCTGTTTCTTCTGGATCGCGTCGAACTCTTTTTGCTGCTCGGGTTTCAACAGACCACGGATCTGGGCGTCGACTTTCTGATGGCGGGCTTCCATTTCATCCTGCATGGCCTTCTGGTCGGCCGGCGACAGTTTCGCCAGGTATTTTTCTACCAGCTCCTGACGTTCATGGCGCTGTTCGCCCATGATCCTGCGGATCTGCTGACGTTGTTCGTGGGTCAGGTCCAGTTGGCTGTACGGGCCTCTGTCGTGCATCTGGCCGCCGTGACGCGGGCCGTCCATCGGCCCCATCGGACCAGCGCCTTCCGGCATGGCCATGGCCACGGTTGGCAGGGCGGCAGCGAACATCAGAGCGGTAAGGGTCTTGCGCATGGTGTGTCTCCTTGTCTCGTTCCCGGTCATTCCGGATGTGTGCAGATTACGGAGATCAAGGTCAGCGGCGGTCAGGGGTGGGTAAAGCTTGGGTAAAGAGGTTTTGGCGCGATCCTGACAAAAAGTCAGTGAAGTGAATGGTTTCTTTGCGGCGAGGGGATTTAGCGAAACGTCGCACCGCCCCGTTGGGGTGCGAAGCGCCCCCAAGTCTGTCTGCCACCGCGTGACATCAGATAGATCTTAAGGGGGCTGCTGCGCACCCCAGCGGGGATAAATCCCCTCGCCACAGGGGGTTAGAGGCTGTAGTAGTAACCCCGGCTGCGCAACGCCACGATGCGCGGGCGGCCGTCGGGATGGGGGCCGATTTTCTTGCGCAGGTTGCTCACGTGCATATCGAGGCTGCGGTCGTACAAGGTCAGCTTGCGGCCCAGGGCGATCTGCGCCAGCTCCTGCTTGTCCAGCGGCTCGCCCGGCTGCTTGAGCAGCGCTTCGAGCAGGCGGCTCTCGGACACGGTGAGGGTCTGTTCCTGTTCATCGATGCTGACCACGCCACGTACCGGGCTGAAGGTCAGGTCGCCCAGTTCGATCTGGCTGGACACCGCCGTCGGATGACTGCGGCGCAGCACGGCGCGCAGGCGGGCGGTCAGTTCCCGTGGGTCGCAGGGTTTGGCCAGGTAGTCGTCGGCGCCCAGTTCCAGGCCAAGGATGCGGTCCAGCGGCTCGCCGCGGGCCGACAGCATCACCACCGGCAGTTCCGGATGGTCGTTGCGCAATTGCTTGAGCAATTCCAGGCCACTGCCGTCGGGCAGCATCACATCCAGCACCACCGCCGCCGGAGCGGTTTCGGTCAGGGCTTTGCGGGCACTTTGGCCATCGTGGCAGGCCCGTACCTGGAAACCTTCCTGACCCAGCCAACTGCCGAGGAGCTCACACAGCTCCTGGTCATCATCAATCAGTAACAGCTCGCTCATGAATCACTCAATTTAGCCATTGCCGACGCTGTCTACGTCCACCGCTGGCAAAGATACCGCAGAGTAGGGCCAATAGCGCTACCCCGGCGCCAATGACGAACCATTGCTGTTGATCAGTCAACAGGCGCGGCAGCGGGCTTGACTGGGCTTCCTTGAGTTGCAGCTTCAGGCGCTGGTTCTCCTGGCGCAACCGGCTCACCAGTGCGGTTTCACGCTCGCCGTTGGCGTTCTGCAATTGTTGGGTCAGTTCTTCGCGCAGGCGTTCGCTGTCTTTCAAACGTTGCTGCAGCTCGGTGATCTGGCCGCCTGCGCTCAGGGACAAGGGGGTCGAATGACTGCCCTCGGTGCTTTCTTCGCCATGGGCAGGTGCCCCGATCGACAACATGACCCATAACAGGCACAACGGACCTTTGCGCATTGTCACTCCTGAATTCCAATCGAGACTAAACAGATTAGACAGGTTGTCGGCAGGCAAACGGGAACAATGAGCAGTTGAGAGCAATGAGCCATGAAGGCTCATTGCTCCGCGGGTTACGGCAGGACTTGCTTGAACGGCTTGACCACGACATTGGCGTAGACGCCGGCGGTCACGAACGGATCGGCCTCGGCCCAGGCTTGTGCGGCGCCCAGGGAGTCGAACTCGGCGACGATCAGGCTGCCGCTGAACCCTGCGGCGCCAGGGTCATTGCTGTCCACCGCAGGGTGCGGGCCGGCCAGCACGATACGGCCTTCGGCCTTGAGCTGCTGCAGGCGCGCCAGGTGTTCGGGGCGGGCGGCCAGGCGTTTTTCCAGGGAGTTGGCGACGTCGGTGGCAATGATTGCGTAGAGCATGTCAGTCCTCGGTTTTTTGCGTGGGGGTGTCGGCATCGTGCAGATGACGGGACAGGTAGATGCCCTGGCCGATCAGGAACAGCAGCGTCATGCCCAGGCTGCCGAAGACCTTGAAGTCGACCCAGTAGTCCTGGAACGTGAACGCGACGAACAGGTTGGCGCCGCCGCAGAACAGGAAAAAAGCGATCCAGGCGATGTTCAGGCGGGTCCAGATCACGTCCGGCAGACTGACGGCATGACCCATGATGCGCTTGATCAGCAGGCTGTCGCCGATGAAATGACTGCCGATAAAGGCCAGGGCGAACAGCCAGTTGACCACCGGCGCTTTCCATTTGAGGAAGGTGTCGCTGTGGAAGGCCAGGGTCAGGCTGCCGAACACAAGGCAGGCAATCAGGGTCAGCCACTGGCTTTTTTCCAGCTTGCGCTGGGAGATGAACAACGCGCCGTAGACCACCAGGGAACTGATGATGAGCACCGCGGTGGCGCTGTAGATACCACCTACTGTGAGGGTCTGACCGGCAATGTCGACGGTGCGAGGGTCAAGTTTATAGGTGATGAAAAACAGCAGAAGCGGGATGAAGTCGATGAATTGTTTCACAATGGCAGCCAGAAGCAGGATGTGACGGCATAATAACAAACATCCCAGGCCGCGATAGGGCCAGCTGATTTGAGGTAACAAACCCCCGTGAATGTTGATTTGCACTGCCATAGCACGGCCTCCGATGGCGCCCTGGCGCCTGCAATTGTGGTGGCGCGGGCGTTCGAGCACGGCGTGCGAGTCCTGGCCCTGACCGATCACGACACCCTTGAAGGCCTCGACGAGGCCCGCTGCGCGGCGACGGCGTTGGGCGTGCAACTGGTCAACGGGGTCGAGTTGTCCTGCACTTGGGGTGGGGCAACCATCCATGTGCTGGGCTACGGTTTCGATGTCGATGCGCCGCCGCTGGTCCAGGCCATCGCCGAATTGCGCGACGGTCGCTGGCTGCGTGCCGAGGAAATCAGCCGCAAGCTGGCCCTCAAGGGCATGCCCGGTGCGCTGGAGGGCGCCCGGCAGATCCAGCAGGAGCTGGGAGACAGCGGCAATGCGCCGGCCCGGCCGCACTTCGCCGACTGGATGGTGCGCGAAGGTTTCGTCAAGGACCGTGCTGAAGCGTTTCGCAAATGGCTGGGGGCCGGCAAGCTGGGGGACGTCAAGCAGCATTGGCCTACGCTGGAGCAGACGGTTGAAACCCTGCGGGCCGCCGGGGCCTGGGTCAGCCTGGCGCATCCGTGGCACTATGATTTCACCCGCAGCAAACGTCGCCGCCTGATAGCCGACTATATTCAAGCAGGGGGCCACGCCATTGAGGTGGTCAATGGCCATCAGCCGGCCGAGCAGGTCGGCAGCCTGGCGATTCTGGCCCGGGAGTTTGGCCTGCTGGTCACGGCCGGCAGTGATTTCCATGGCCCTGGAGGCTGGTCCGAGATCGGCGAGTACCGCCCGTTGCCCGAAGATCTGCCACCGCTTTGGTGTAGATTCAAACATGATCTTGTTACCGACGCCGTCTGAACAGGTAGAACACGTGAGTCAATTTTTCCAGATTCATCCGGAAAACCCGCAAGCGCGCCTGATCAAACAGGCGGTGGAAATCATTCGAGGTGGTGGTGTGGTGGTCTATCCCACCGACTCCTCCTACGCCATCGGCTGCCAGATCGGCGACAAGAATGCCGTGGAGCGGGTCAGGCGCCTGCGCCAGTTGGACGACAAGCACAACTTCGCGCTGATCTGCAGTGACCTGTCGCAACTGGGCCTGTTCGCCAAGATCGACACCGGCACCTTCCGGCTGCTCAAGGCCCATTTGCCGGGCCCCTACACCTTTATTCTCAACGCCACCCGCGAAGTGCCGCGACTGTTGCTGCACCCGAAGAAACGCACCATCGGCCTGCGGGTGCCGAGCCATCCGATTGCCCTGGCGCTGTTGGCGGAACTGGGTGAGCCACTGATGAGCGTGACGCTGATCATGCCCGGTGAAACCGATCCCCTGACCGATCCCTACGAAATGCGTCAGTTGCTCGAACATCAAGTCGACCTGATCATCGATGGTGGTTACGGCGGTATGAAGGCCTCCACCGTGATCAACCTGGCCGACGGCGAACCGCAGGTGGTGCGCGTCGGTTGCGGCGATCCGGCGCCGTTCCTGGTCGAGGCCTGAATGTCCGCCGTGGAAACCGTGGTGGACAGTGTGGACAGTCAGGCCGGCGCCCAGCAGGAGCTGCCGTTCGCCATGGTCTATGGCCAGGCGGTCACCGAAATGCCCCTGGACCTGTACATTCCGCCGGACGCCCTGGAAGTGTTCCTCGAAGCTTTCGAGGGCCCGCTCGACCTGCTGCTGTACCTGATCCGCAAGCAGAACATCAA
Source organism: Pseudomonas sp. FG13 (assembly GCF_057809755.1). NCBI lineage: Bacteria > Pseudomonadati > Pseudomonadota > Gammaproteobacteria > Pseudomonadales > Pseudomonadaceae > Pseudomonas > Pseudomonas sp. FG13. Next base: position 47,006 of record NZ_JBMDKO010000016.1, on the reverse strand, counting down.
TATCCTCGACATCCCCGTGGCGGAAATCACCCGTCAGTACATGGGCTATGTCGAGCTGATGCAGTCGGTGCGCCTTGAGCTGGCGGCCGAATACCTGGTGATGGCGGCCATGCTGGCCGAGATCAAGTCACGGATGCTGTTGCCGCGTTCGGCCGAGGTCGAGGCGGAAGAGGACGATCCCCGCGCCGAACTGATCCGTCGCTTGCAGGAGTACGAGCGCTTCAAGGGTGCTGCCGAAGGCATCGATGGCTTGAGCCGGGTCGGGCGCGACGTGGTGGTGCCCAAGCTCGATGCTCCCGAGGCTCGGGCACGCAAGTTGCTGCCGGACGTGAGCCTGGAAGAGTTGCTGATGTCCATGGCTGAAGTCCTGCGCCGGGGCGACATGTTCGAAAGCCATCAGGTCAGCCGCGAAGCGCTGTCCACCCGCGAGCGCATGAGCGATGTGCTGGAACGGCTCAAGGGCGGCGGTTTTGTACCGTTCGTCGAGCTGTTCACCGCCGAGGAAGGGCGGTTGGGGGTGGTCGTCACGTTTATGGCGATCCTGGAGCTGGTCAAGGAATCCTTGGTCGAGCTGGTGCAGAATGAGCCGTTCGCAGCGATTCACGTGCGGGCACGAGCCGAATAACGAGCAAATCAATGAATCTGACTGAACCCCGCGAGCTGGCCCCCTTGCTTGAAGCTTTCCTGTTGGCCTCGGGAAAGCCGCAATCGATGGAGCGTCTGTTCGAGCTTTTCGAAGAAGGCGAGCGGCCGGAGCCGGCCGTGTTCAAGAAAGCCCTGACCCTATTGGGTAAGTCCTGCGAGGGGCGGGCTTTCGAACTCAAGGAAGTGGCTTCCGGTTATCGCCTGCAGATCCGCGAGAAATTCGCGCCCTGGGTCGGGCGTCTGTGGGAAGAGCGGCCCCAGCGTTACTCCCGCGCCATGCTCGAAACCATGGCCTTGATTGCCTACCGCCAACCGATCACCCGTGGCGAGATCGAGGACGTGCGGGGCGTGGCGGTGAACAGCCACATCGTCAAGACGTTGCTGGAGCGCGAGTGGATCCGAGTCGTCGGCTACCGCGACGTGCCGGGTAAACCGGCGATGTTCGCCACCACCAAGGCTTTCCTCGATCATTTCAACCTGAAAAACCTCGATGACCTGCCGCCGCTGGCCGAACTGCGGGAGTTGGAGCCCGAGCCGATGCTCGAGTTCGACGACGCCCCGGTGCCCCAGGGGTTGCAAGACCTGGCCGACGCCAGTGCCGAACCGGAGGAGCCCAAGGAAGAAACCAGTTTTCATTCGTTGCTGCTGGAACTGGACACCATGGAGGAGGGGCTCAAGACCGATTTCGACGACTTGCTGCGTGACGGTCCGGAACCTGAAGGCGAGGCGCCTGATCATGCAGTTGAACCCGCGGCCGAGGCTGAACCCGAAGAGGACATTCTCGGGGTTGCCGAAGCCCGGGAAAAACTGTTGGCTGCTGTTGCTGCCCTTGAGCCGCACGTACCCGAGCCTGAGTTGAGCGACGAAGAAGCCGAAGCCCGGGCGCTGGCTGAAGCGATCGAAAACGAACGTCGCCAGTTTGAGGATTGATCCAGCTGACATCGCCCCCCATGTGGGAGCGAGCCTGCTCGCGATTGCGGTCGTTAAGCTTGCATCAACGTTGGACATGCAGCCGCCAGCGCGAGCAGGCTCGCTCCCACAGGAGAATGCAGGGACGGTAGACCACCGATCGGCGGAAAAACCACTGAGCACCCATCGATCAACTAGTCTCTGATGCGCAAACCCCTCAACGGGCGTATGATTCGCGACCCTTTGGCGAACCCTTCGCCAAACGACCCTTTTCAAGACCACACCGGGAGGTGCCCAGCATGAAAGACCAAGACCAGAACGACAGCCACGAAATCGGCCCCGCAGGCGAGAAACTGCAGAAAGTCCTCGCCCGTATCGGCGTCGGCTCGCGCCGTGACGTGGAAGCCTGGATCACTCAGGGCCGGATCAAGGTCAACGGCAAAGATGCCACCTTGGGCCTGCGCGTCGACATGCACGACGCCATCACCATCGATGGCAAGGTGATCAAGCGCGAAGAGGCCGCCGAAACGGTGCGCCGCGTGATCATGTACAACAAGCCCGATGGCGAGATCTGCACCCGTGACGACCCGGAAGGCCGTCCGACCGTGTTCGACAAGATGCCGCGTCCGAAAGAAGGTCGCTGGATCAACATCGGTCGCCTGGACATCAACACCACCGGTCTGCTGATGTTCACCACCGACGGTGAACTGGCCAACCGCCTGATGCACCCGTCCTACGAGATGGACCGTGAGTACGCCGTGCGTGTACGCGGTGAAGTCGACGACGAGATGATCGAGCGCCTGAAGGCCGGCGTCGTGCTGGAAGACGGCCCGGCGCGTTTCACCGACATCAAGCAGGCGCCGGGTGGTGAAGGTTTCAACCACTGGTACCACTGCGTGGTGATGGAAGGCCGTAACCGTGAAGTGCGTCGTCTGTGGGAATCCCAGGGGTTGGTGGTCAGCCGTCTGAAGCGCGTGCGTTTCGGCCCGGTGTTCCTCAACTCCGACCTGCCGATGGGCCGCTGGCGCGAAATGAGCCAGCAGGAAGTCGACATTCTGTCGGCCGAGGTGGGCCTTACGCCTGTGGCAATGCCGCAGATGACCGCCAAGAGCAAGGACAAGCTGGAGCGGATGCAGCGTAAATCCTCGCGTCCGATGGGCAAGACCGAGCGCGTGCGGACTTTGCGTCCAGCGGCTGAGGGCGCGGCGCCTGGTCCACGAGCTCCCCGCCAGCCGCAGATCGAAGGCGAACGTCCGGCCCGCAAGCCGGGCCCACGTCAGGATGGCGAACGCGGCCCAAGCACGCCACGCCCGGCCAACGGCCGGACTGAGCGTGGCGACGGTCGCGGTACGCCGGTGGCTGAACGTCCGGCCGACGTCAAGCGTCCGGCCAAGCCGACCTCGAAGAAACGCCCGGCCATTACCTTGGTGGATCGTGATGCGCCGTCGGGCAAGCGTCGTGGTGCACCGGCGGGCTCGGGGCAGCGTCCGGGGTTTGGTCGTCGTAAGCCGGAATGAGGCCGCTTTGAGTTTCTAGCGGCAAGCGGCAAGAAAAAACGCCAACCCTAGGGTTGGCGTTTTTTTTGGTCTGGCTTTAGTGATGGGGTGTAGCTGAGACCGCCATCGCGAGCAGGCTCGCTCCCACAGGGGAATGGTGACGAGCACAAGTTTTCCATTCAGTTGTGGGAGCGAGCCTGCTCGCGAAGAGGCCGGCATCACCAACCACAATCCCCAGCGGACTAAAGCACAAACCGCCCATCAAACATCGGCTCATTATCCAGCGCCAGCACACCGCTCTCGAAAATCAGATCCAGGTGATGACTGCCCTTGGCGCCGCCACCCAGTCCCAGGTGCAGGCCGCAATGGCGCTCCTCGAACCCGGCGTTTCGCGCATACAGGCTCTTGACCCCTTCGTTGGTGCCAATCCCCAACTCCTCGATGCGCCGGTTGGATGGGTTGGCGTCCAGGTATCGGTTGAAGTCATGTTCCAGGCCCGGCACTTCGGTGGCGATTTTCTGGATGGTGGAGTCTTCGATCCACAGTTCCAGCGGCGACTGCAGCACGCCATATTTGCGGGCGAACGGGATGGTGCTCAGGAATGTGCCGACGAAACTCACCCGACCATTGATGGTGTCGCTGTGGGTCGCGATTTCGCCGGGGGCCAGGTCGTAGTTGCCGAGGCCGTTGATGTCGGTCCATTTCTTGACGCTGTCCAGGGACGTGTCGAAGTACGAGCCGTGCTGGTCCTGGAAGCTCAATGTGCTGGCTTGGGACATGCGCTGGATGAGATGGCTGTTGAGCCCGGCGATACGTTGCGGGATGACGCTGAAGGTATCGTAGAAATAATCGCCGTAGTCCTTGAACAGCAGCGATTTCTTCCAGTTGTCCGCCATCACGCCTTGCAGGGCGCGGACAAAGTCCGGGCCGTCAGGCCGTGGATTAGGCAGGGTGGAAGAGTCGTAGAAGAAAATATACAGATCGCTGTCGGCGATGGCCTTGGACAAGCGCTCGGTGGGTTCAAGGTCCAGGCGCATGGCGCTGAACCGGAAGGGCGAGCCGCTGCCTGCCTGTTCGGCGATGGCGCCGGTCAGTGCTTCGTAGTCGGCGGTATGGCCGAGCAGTACCTTGGCGGGCTGGATACCGGCCAGGGCAGGGTGGTGTTCGAGGTAGTAAAGGAAATGAGAGATGGCTCGTTGTGTGTCCATACTTGTTTTCTTCCCTGATCGATTAGCGTCCCGGACAACCTGCTAAAAGTGGCGGAGCCGACCGGCCGGATCAACTCCGCCGGGTTGCGCTTACAGAGGCCACATCGCCGTGCCGAATGGAACGACGGCATCGGCTTGCATCATTTCTACGGCGGCTTCATGGGTTGGCGCTTCAAACCATTCGTCCAGTTGCAGTTCGGTTTCCAAGTCTTTGTCCAGTGCTTGCATAGTGAATCTCCTAGATGACTTTACGGAAAGTTGCGGGCAATCCGGTGAGTGAAAGCTGACCGTAGATAGCACCGCAGAGGCTTGCCGGCACGATGCCTGGGCAAGTCGCTAAAACCTAGTCGACGGGTTTTTGGAATGCAAAAAATAATTTTATTTTTTTGATATGAACTTTTTGTTCTATTTTTCGCGGATTTTTTTACCTATTTAAAACAGCCACCTGCAAGGTTTATTGAATAGGAAGCTTCCTACCGTCAATTTGCAGACGGCTTACAGAAAATTCCTACATGGAAAAAATTCGTTACGCATCGTAAAGAAAAGCTGACGAAAAAGAGGCGGGCGCCCGGTTAGAAATTCTCCTTCATGTGAATGTAAGAAAAACCTTCCAGCCGGCCTTCCACGCGTTGTGTCAGAGGGTGTTGGCCGGCTTGTTTCCAATCGATGAGGAGGGTCAGATGCGCCTCATACCTTGTCAGGGTGTCTAGTGGCCTGTGTGGCTAATTCGTGTACTCAACTTCGGCGCCAGGACTTGCCAGGCTGCGTTGCCATTCCTCGCCGTAGCGGGCTACGGCTCGTCATGGCGTCTTGCCTGGCGAGCCCTGGCACTCGAATTTGAGCACTCGAATTAGCCGTACAGGCCACTACAGCCAAGGGTCGGCGGTGTACAATGCGCCGCGTTTTACTGTGACCCTTCGCGTACCCACGCACCTTCAAGGTTATCCGCCTTGCTCATTCCGCCACGTCACAAGCGTGTCGGGTTCGATTTCGTCACAGATAAAAACAAACAGGTGACGCATGACCGGTGTAAATACAGGCGAGCTGAAACGCGGCCTGAAAAATCGACATATTCAATTGATCGCCCTCGGCGGCGCGATCGGTACCGGCCTTTTCCTGGGCTCGGCAGGGGTGCTGAAATCAGCCGGCCCGTCGATGATCCTGGGCTACGCCATCTGCGGTTTCATCGCCTTCATGATCATGCGCCAGTTGGGCGAAATGATCGTCGAAGAGCCGGTGGCCGGTTCTTTCAGCCATTTTGCCCACAAGTACTGGGGCGGTTTCGCCGGGTTCCTGTCGGGTTGGAATTGCTGGATTCTGTATATCCTGGTGGGCATGTCCGAGCTGACGGCGGTGGGCAAGTACATCCATTACTGGGCGCCGGACATTCCGAGCTGGGCTTCGGCGGCGGCGTTTTTCATCCTGATCAACGCCATCAACCTGGCCAACGTCAAAGTCTTCGGTGAAGCCGAGTTCTGGTTCGCGATCATCAAGGTCGTGGCGATTGTCGGCATGATTGCCTTGGGTAGCTACCTGCTGGTCAGTGGTCACGGCGGCCCGCAAGCGTCGTTGACCAACCTGTGGTCCCATGGCGGGTTCTTCCCCAATGGCGTGAGCGGCCTGGTGATGGCGATGGCGATCATCATGTTCTCCTTTGGTGGTCTGGAAATGCTCGGCTTCACCGCCGCCGAGGCCGACAAGCCGAAAACCGTGATCCCCAAGGCCATCAACCAGGTGATCTACCGGATCCTGATTTTCTACATCGGTGCCTTGGTGGTGCTGTTGTCCCTGACTCCTTGGGACAGCCTGCTGGCCACCCTCAATGCCTCCGGCGATGCCTACAGCGGCAGTCCGTTCGTGCAGGTGTTCTCGATGCTGGGTAGCAACACGGCGGCGCACATCCTCAACTTCGTGGTGCTGACCGCCGCGCTGTCGGTGTACAACAGCGGTACCTACTGCAACAGCCGCATGCTGCTGGGCATGGCCGAGCAGGGCGATGCGCCCAAGGCCCTGGCCCGGATCGACAAGCGTGGCGTGCCGGTGCGTTCGATCCTCGCTTCGGCGGCGGTGACGCTGGTGGCGGTCTTGCTGAACTACCTGATCCCGCAACATGCGCTGGAGCTGTTGATGTCGCTGGTGGTCGCGACCCTGGTGATCAACTGGGCGATGATCAGCTACTCGCATTTCAAGTTCCGCCAGCACATGAACCAGACGCGCCAGGTGCCGCTGTTCAAGGCGCTGTGGTACCCCTATGGCAACTACATCTGCCTGGCGTTCGTGGTGTTCATCCTGGGCGTGATGTTGATGATTCCCGGCATCCAGGTTTCGGTTTACGCGATTCCGGTGTGGCTGGTGTTCATGTGGGTGTGCTACGTGATCAAGAACAAGCGCAGTGCCCAGCATGAGTTGGCCGTGGCGGCTGCCAAGTAAGCATCCTTGAAATACCCCAAACCCGGCCGAGTGCCGGGTTTGTTTTTTCTGATTCACCCTCTGTGGGAGCGAGCCTGCTCGCGATGGCGTCGGGTCATAAGCGTCAATGGTGGCTGGCACACCGCAATCGCGAGCAGGCTCGCTCCCACAGGGATTGAGCGTTGTCCCTGGGATTCGGAGTATTCTGTGGGGCCTGATACCGGACACTTTTCATGCTGGCGATTTCCAACAACGTGCACATCCCCGATGCCGAGATCGAGCTGACGGCCATCCGCGCCCAGGGTGCCGGGGGGCAGAATGTCAACAAGGTGTCCAGCGCCGTGCACCTGCGCTTCGACATCCCGGCTTCGTCATTGCCCGAGTTCTATAAGGAGCGGTTGCTGGCCCTGCGTGACAGCCGCATCACCAGCGACGGCGTGTTGATCATCAAGGCCCAGCAGTATCGGACACAGGAACAGAACCGGGCCGATGCATTGGAGCGCCTGGTCGAACTGATCCTCAGTGCCACCAAGGTCGAGAAGAAGCGCCGCCCGACCAAACCGACCCTGGGGTCGAAGACGCGTCGCCTGGAATCCAAGAGCAAGCGTGGCTCGATCAAGGCCGGGCGGGGCAAAGTAGACTTCTAGTGGCCTGTGTGGCTGATTCGCGTACTCGAATTAACCGTACAGGCCGCTAGTTTCTGCTCCTTTCCTCGCGATACCTCGGCGCCTGCCGGTACAGGTAGATGCTCAACCCCAAGCCGCCGGTCGCTGCCAAGGCCGCGAACAGGAAGATCGAGGCAAAGCCAAACCCTGCCGCAATCGCACCGGCCAACGGTCCGGTGATCCCCAGCGACAAATCAATGAACAGCGAATAGGCGCCCACCGCCGCCCCACGGCTGGAAGCCGGCACAAGGTTGACGGCCTCGACACCCAGTGCCGGGAATACCAGCGAAAAACCGAAGCCACTCAACGCTGCGCCCGCCAATGCCCACTGCGCATCCGGTGCCAGCCATAAGAGCAACAAGCCAAGGGTTTCCACCGACAGGCAGGCAATCGCGACCCGAAAGCCCCCCAGGCGATTGATCAGATTGCCGAACAGCAAGCGGGCGCCGATGAAGCAGGCACCGAACAGGCTCAGGCACAGCACCGCGTTGTCCCAATGCCGGGTCGCGTAGTACAGGGTAATGAAGGTGGCGATGGTGCCGAAACCGATAGAGCCCAAAGCCAGGCCGCAGCCATGGGGCAGGACGCGCCCCAGCACATGCATGAATGGCAGGCGTTCGCCGACGACGATGGGGGCGGCGGTTTTTGGCCAGGCCAGCGCGACCCCCAGCACGGCCAGCAGGATGATGCTGACGCCCATGCTCCATAGTCCCAGAGACTTGACCAGCCATACCCCCAGCGGCGCGCCAATCGCCAGCGCGCCGTAACTGGCAATGCCGTTCCAGGAAATCACCTTGGCCGTATTCGCTGCGCCGACCCGGCCAATGCCCCAGCCAATCGAACCCGAACCCACCAGGCTTTCAGCGCTGCCCAGCACCAGGCGACCGATCAGCAGGCTGATCAGGCTCAGGGTCGGCAGCTCATGGGTCCAGGCGGACGCCAGCATGAACACGCCGCTCAACCCACATCCGGCGAGGCCGAAGATGACGGCGCGCTTGCTGCCCAGGTTGTCGATGATCTTGCCTGCGTAAGGGCGGCTGAGGAGGGTGGCCAGGTACTGGACGCTGATCACCAGCCCGGCGATCACCGCGCCAAAACCCAATTCGCCGTGGACGAACCCGGGCAGCACGGCCAGGGGGATGCCGATATTCAGGTAGCCGATGAAGGTGAAGAGGACGATGGAAACGACTTGCAGCGTGACCGCCAGGGGGCGCTGGGAATCTGACATGGGAAAAGGTCCACGGAGCAGCAGGATAGATAGGCTGCTTATGATAACGGCGCGCGCGGGGATGAGGCGTGGGAAAGTAAAACTATTTGCCGGTCAGCCGTCGTTTTGCCCAGCGACCAGGTGTGTGGTGACCAGCGCGGCGAGGGCATTTTCCTCGGTGCCGAAACGGGCGAGCAGCGCGGCTTGTTTCTCGGGTGAAAGGCGCATCCAGATCTCGACCATTTTTTCAGTGGTGCCGATCAGCACACTGGCCTGGGCTTCGCTGAAGTTGGAGGTGTCATCGGTCATGGTCGGGGCTCGGGATTCAGGCAGTGTGGAAAGCGCATCTTAGGCTCTGTACGAAAAGTCTTGAGACGAAGGTCAGGCAAGGCGAAAACAGCCGAGGAAGCGCAGTGTACTGGAGTACATGAGCATTCCGAGGCTGTTTTCAACGCAGCATGAACGAGTATCAAGGCTTTTCGTCCAGAGCCTGCGCTTTCCACACGGTCTGGTGGTGCGGGTGGATCAGTCTTCGCTGTCGGCCTGGCGGCGTTCAGTGGCTTCTTTGGGCTCGGGCTGCCGGGCGTCTGGTTGCCCTCCGGCCTGTAGCGTGGTCGTCTGCTCAGTGTCGTGCAGGCTTGGGAAGGGGAGATTAGGAATCTCGTGCATATCGCGCTCCTCGCAAAGTCTGTTGGTAGATCTGGTAGATCCTCGCTTTTGTAAAGCCCGGGCAGGATACCGCAGGAGAGATGACAAAAAGACTTTTAAATCCCGTTGCACCGACAAATGGGATTGTCTGGACAGGTCAAGGCAAGCTCATCGATGGCCCTGCGAAAGCTGTCGATAATCGGATAAACGGCGCTCGCGAAGGCTCAAGAACGGGGCCAGCAGGCCGATGCGAAAGACAGTATTCCCGCATGCATGCCGTGACGCCGGTTGCTTGAGACATGGACGGTCTAGACGTACTGGGCCGTGGGCCCGGCTTTATCATTCCCGGAGATTTACTTCCATGTTCCTGCAAAAATCCCTGAGAGCCCAGATCCTGGCTTTGCTAGGTGGCAGCCTGTTGGCGATGCTGCTGATCGCCCTGGCCTCCTTTCATTTCCTTTCCAATGGCCTGCAGGACTATCGGCGCCTGATCGATGGGCCTTTGCATGCCTCGCAGTTGATCGACGAAGCCAACCTGCAATTCAAGGTGCAGGTCCAGGAGTGGAAAAACGTCCTGCTTCGCGGCAAGCAACCGGCGGATCTGGAGAAATACTGGAAGCAGTTCGAGGAGCGCCAGCGTGAAGTCCAGGGCATCCTGGGTACATTGATCGCGCGTGAAGGTGTCCCCGCGAACATCAGGACGCGTATCGAGCAACTGCGCAACGAACATCTTCAACTGGGGGCGGCCTACCAGAAAGGACGTGATGCATTCGTGGCGGCAGGCGGCGATGCCTCGGTGGGCGATGCGGCGGTCAAGGGTGTGGACCGCGCGGCCAGCGACCAGATGAGCGAGCTGGTGGTGGAGTTGCACAAGTTGGGCAACGAGCAATCGGTGCTGATCAGTGCCGGTGCCGATCGTACGATTCTGTTGGGCATCGCGGTCATGCTGGTTTCTGGCCTGTTGATTGGGTTGCTCAGCCTTTGGCTGGTCAACCGCAATCTGGTGCAGCCGATCCGCAGCCTGATCGAATACGTTACCCAGCTGAGTCGCGGGCGTTTCGCCGATCGTGTGGTGAGCAACCGCCGGGACGAGTTGGGTGACCTGGCCCTCGCGGCCAATACCCTGCGTGACTTTCTGGCCGAGACTTTCACTCGCCTGCAACGCAGTGCCACGGAACTGGACAGCGCCAGCGGTGAACTCAATGCCATCGCCAGCCTGATGAGCCAGGGCACCCACGAGCAGTTCGAACGGACCGATCAAGTGGCGACGGCGATGAACGAAATGTCCGCCACGGCCCAGGAAGTCGCTCGCCATGCCGCCGATGCGGCGCGGGCGGCCGACGATGCCGACCAGTCGGCACAACAGGGTGAGAAGGTCATGCAGGGAACCATCCACACCATCACCCGGATGCGGGGGGAAATCGCTAACACGGCCACGGTGATTCGCCGTCTGGAAGCCGACAGCGGACGCATCGGCAAGGTGCTGGAAGTCATCCGCGGAATCGCCGAGCAGACCAACCTGTTGGCCCTCAACGCTGCCATTGAAGCGGCTCGTGCCGGTGAGGCCGGACGCGGTTTCGCAGTGGTTGCCGATGAAGTGCGCAGCCTGGCCCAGCGCACGGCCTCGTCCATCATCGAGATCAACCAGATCATCCAGACGGTGCAAACCGGTGCAGTGGACGCGGCCCAGGCCATCGAGAGCGGGCAGTCGCGCAGCGAAGAGAGCGTGGAGCAGGTGACCCAGGCCGGCGCGATGCTCGAACGCATCACCCAGGCAGTCGAGGCGATCCGGGACATGAACCGCCAGATCGCGACGGCGGCGGAAGAACAGACGTCGGTGGTTGAAGACATTTCGCGCAATCTGACTGAAATCACCTGTATCGCCAGCACCAATCAGGACAACGTGCAACGCACCGAAGCGGCCAGCGGGAACTTGCACAGCCTGTCGGGGCAGTTGAATGAAGTGACGGCGCGGCTGAGTGCCTGATGCATCATGGCGAGGGTGCTTGCTCCCTCGCCACAGGCTCAATAATCGCGTCGCTTGCGAAATGCCCAGCGGCCGGCGATCAGGGTGAAGGTCGCCACCAGGGCCACGAGGATCCAGAAACCCTCGGGATCAGTGGCCAATGGTACGCCGCCGACGTTCATGCCAAAGAAACCGGCAATGATGTTGATGGGCAAGGCCAGTACCGTGACCACCGTCAGGGTGAACAAGGTGCGGTTGGTCTGTTCGTTGAGGTTGGCGGCGATTTCTTCCTGCAACAGCTTGATCCGTTCGCCCAGCGCGGTCAGGTCGTTGATGATCAGAGCGAATTCCTCGGTGGATTTGCGCAACTCCTTGACGTCCTCTTTTTGCAGCCATTGCGGCGGGCGGTTGAGCAGACGCAGTAATGAGCCCGGCTCCAGCGCCAACAGGCGTTGCAGGCGCACCAGCACCCGACGTTGGGCGCCGAGCTCGGCGCGATTGGTGGACAGTCGCGAAGAGAGCAACTGATCCTCGATCTGGTCGACGCTGAGGCTGGTCTTGCGCACGATCTGGGTCAGCACTTCCCCTTGGTCGCGCAGCAGATGGACGAGCAATTCCAATGGGGAGCGAAAGCACTCGCCGGCCTTGACCGATGAGCGCAGCTTGTCGACCGAGTGCAGGGGTTGCAGCCGTGCGCTGACAATCAATCGACTGTGGACGCAGACCCATAAGGTGGAGACGTCTGAGGAGACCATGTTGCTCAGGTTGAACACGACATCGTTCACCACCGCCAGCAATGCCGAGTCCACATGCTCGATGCGGGTCGAACGCGAGCCTTCGTGCAGTGCTTCGAAAAACTCCTGTGGCAAGGCCAGCTGACTTTTCATCCAGCGCTCGCAGGCGGCATGGGCCAGATTCAAGTGGAGCCAGAGAAATTCATCTTCATCTTGCGGCTGTTGCAGGCGTCGCAAGGCCTGGGCTGAATCGAGCTCCTGTCCACGCTCGCCAGGACGGAAGCGAAATCCGTAGAGCAGGCCGAACAGGTCCGGGTCGCGGTGGCTTTGGTCAATGCTGTGGTTCATGCAGTCTCGCTGGCGGGAAGTGCCTGTCGCGGCTACAGGTTCACTTGAGTGGCATCATCGCAAGCTTTCTTGATGGTTTTGTGACAGTTGTGGGTGGCCAGCGGATTTCTTCCAGGTAAAAAAAGAGCCGCGCAACGAGAAAGTTGCGCGGCTCTTTTTTGGCCGATGAATCAAGTATCCTGCTTGTTGCTCAGGACTTTACCGGTGGTGGCGTCGAAGTCGACATCGAACTCTTTGCCGTCAGCGGTCTTCAGTTCAACTTCATACTCATAACCGTTGAAGTGATTGTCCAGGTCGGTATCGGTGATGGTCGCGCCCGGGTGCAACTTCAGGGCTTCTGCATTCATCGACTCAAGGGATTTGATTTTGCCTTCCTTGACCAACTGGGGAATCTGGTCGATCCGCACATCGGCTTGGGCAAGGCTGGCAGTCAGGGTCAGGGCGGCGGCGGTAAACAGGGCAGTCAAAGTTTTCATAAGGTCTTTCCTTGGGTGTGTCGTTTAAGTGGGACCAGATTAACTGTGGCAACTTAATTCACCCTTAATTCGAAAAAACCTTTGCCCGGGACTGCTGAAGCAAGGTTCGTTGGGACAAGAACAGTGAACGCCTGTGGGAGCAAAGCTTGCTCGCGACGAACGATAATGCGGTTGTACTGAAACCGCACCGCCCGTATCGCGAGCAAGCATTGCTCCCACAGTTGATCAATAACCGTTCTTTTCCAGCAACTGCGTCACACTGCCAGTTTCGGGACGCTTGAAGTACTTGAGCAATTCACTGGCCCGGTTGGTGAAAATGCCATCCACGCCGGCATCCATCACTTTCTTGAAGTCCACCGGCTCATCCACAGTGTAGACATGCACCAGCAAACCCTGGTCGTGGGTGTACTGGTTCATCCATGGCTGCACCAGGTCTGCATAGCTCTGGCTGCCGCCATGGGTCAGCGCGGCGGACGGTCCGGTGCCGATGGCGCCCTGGGCCTTGGCGTACTGGACCCATTTCTCGAACTCGGCGCGGTCCTTGGGTTGCTGCTTGGCGTAGTAGGCCGCCTTGTCGGTTTCTCCGGACTCGGCAAATGTCACCTTGGACTTGGGCTCGATGTTGCCTTCGCCCACCCACAACAGCAGGACCTTTGGCACCTTCGGCATTTCTTTGTGCAGCAGTTCCAGGCTGCTCTTCTCGAAGGTCTGCAAGACCACTTTGCCCTTGCCTTGGCCTACGCCGGTAGCGCTTTTGGCCAACTTGGAACCGGCCGGACTCAGCCAGCCGCGGTCCTGCAATTTGTCCTTGAGGTCGCGTTCGATGCCGGGGAACAGTTTCGGCTCCTTGGTTTCGATGTACAGGCCCGGTTTGTGTTGCGGATTACTCTCGGCGATGTCGATGACTTCATCGAGGGTCAGGATCTTCAGCCCCGCGAACCCGGGGCGCGCGCGGTCCGGGTAGGCGGTGTTGAACCAGCTGCCGGCATCGAGGGTCTTGAGCTCGGCCATGGTGAATGCGTTGGCGCTGCTGTCCTTGCGCTCGGGGAACTTGGTCGCGACGTCCGTGGTACGCAGCAGGCTGTCATCGTGCAGGACGAACAGCACACCGTCCTTGCTGCGTTGAAGGTCCAACTCCAGGTAATCGGCGCCGAGGTCTCGGGCCAGCTTGTAGGACGCGGCGGTGGATTCCGGTGCATCGAACGAAGCACCACGGTGAGCGATCACCGCCGGATGGGGGATACCTTGGCGGGCGGCCAAGGCCTTGGGGTTCGGCGCCTCGGCGGCCTGTGTCTGACCGAAGCCGAGCAACAGGCTCAGCATCAACGCGCTACGGGTGAAGGTGACGGGCATGCTCGAGATCCTTTCGTCGTTGTGTAAAACCTATCTTTTAACAACTGAATGCTCTGAGCGCTATCGCCAAACCGATATAAAACCGTGGGAAACAGATTTTTCCCACGCCTTTGCGGGCAGGTTTGCAGTACCCTTGGTCGTAGCAGTTTCCCCGGCAGAGGGAAACCGGAACCAACATTTGCCTGCCCTGCGTGTAAACCATCGATCAGACGTCCCGCGGGACGCATCCATGAGGTTTACCATGCGCACCACTTCAACCTTCATCTGCCAGGCCGCCGACCAACTCAAGGGTTTTGTCGGCCTGAACCGCAAGACCGGCCAATACATCGTGCGCTTCAGCGAAGACGCCTTCGGCATGGACGTGGCCGACGACGGCATCATTCCTACCTGCGAATTCGTCTGGACGCCCGCCACGGACGGCACCATGACCCTCAAGCGCGAGCGAATCCAGCTGCTGCTGGACCAGAACATCGACGACCGCATCAACCTCACCGAACCTCTGCGGGTATACATGGCACGCAGCGACCTGCCGGAAATCGTGGCGATGCGGCAATTGGTCGAGGGCTGACTCCTTGCCGCAAATCCTGTGGGAGCGAGCCTGCTCGCGATGGCGTCAGTACCATCGGCATGGATGCAGGCAGGCCCACCGCTATCGCGAGCAAGCTCGCTCCCACAGGGGATGTGTGGCGGGGCATGATTCGGGTGCACGACGCTGGAAAAAAGTGTGGGAGCGAGCCTGCTCGCGATGGCGTCGGCACAGTCGGCATGGATGCAGGCAGGCCCACCGCTATCGCGAGCAGGCTCGCTCCCACAGGGGATTTGTGGTGGATGTCAGGGCTGGCGTTGGAACGCGTAGTCCCGTTCGACCTTGCACACCCGTGTATGGCAATAGGCATACCAGGTAGAACGGCCACGCTCGCGGATTGCGCTGTGTTCGGGATGTTGCTTCCAGGCCAGAATCGCCGCCTCGCTGCTCCAGTACGACACGGTAATACCCAGGCCTTCTTCGCCCCGGGCCGATTCGATGCCGAGAAATCCTGGCTGCTCTCTCGCCAGCGCCACCATGCGCTCGGACGCTTCGGCATACCCCTGATCTCCCGCAGTACGCAGGGAGGTGAAAATCACGGCGTAATACTGACCGTTCATGGCATCTCCCTCGCACATGCCTGGACAAAGGCTTTGACCAGCGGCGGTACGCGATCTTCCAGCGCTGCGCGTTCGGGCTGGAACAGGGTTGCGACAAAGAATGGATGATCCCGCAGTTCCACGGCCCGCAGCTCGCCGGCTGAGTCCCGGGCGACGGCATGCAGGCGGTCGCTCAGCAGATCCCGCTCAAACGCCGGGTTGACCCCAAAGCGGCACCGGTAACCTTCGAACACTGTCCGGCGGCCATAGGCTTCGGCCATCAACGACTGCGCATCCAGCTGAAGGCTGTCGATGGTTTCGACCAAGGCACAACTCAGCGGCGTCAGCAGCGCCCGTTCTGCCTCGGGGGAGGTTTCGCCGTGAGCGGCATCGGTCCAGCCCATCACGTGGCGCGCGTATTCCAGCACGGCGTGCTGAAACCCACCGCAGGTGCCGAGGAACGGACGGCGCTGTTCGCGGGCAAAGCGAATGGCGTGCAAGGCGCCATGTTCGTTTCGGTAGGGGCTGCCGGGTACGCACCAAATGCCGTCGAAGTCGTCCAGAGAGGTAGCGTCGGTGATCAGATCCGTTGCCAACCATTGAAGGCCAATGTCATGGCCGGTTTGCCTACTGGCTAGCTCAAGTGCAATGGGGATAGCCCGATGGGCCGTTATCTGCGGATCGTAGTCGCCGATCAGGGCGATGTGCAAAGGACGCTGGATTTTCATGGAGGGCTCGCCGCTTGTTGATTCCTGGCCGCCACTATAGATTGGCGTTCGTGCACTCAATATTGGCGTGTAACCAAGTGATCAATGCAGCGACGCACTATCGTCTGGACTATCCCGATCTCTCCCTGATCCTGGCGTTGGTCCGTGGCGGCTCGCTGGCTCGGGCGGCGCGGTTGCTGAGCGTGGATGTGTCTACGGTGTTCCGCTCGGTGCGCCGGCTTGAGGCGGCCCTGGGCCAACCCTTGTTCGAAAAAAGCCGTGCCGGGTATTTGCCCACGAGCCTGGCCCAGACGCTGTCCGAACAGGCCGAGCGCGCCGAACAGGCTCTGGAGGCGGCACGTATCGGTGTGGAGCAGGGCGGTGAGGTGGTCACTGGCACCGTGCGCCTGACCTGTACCGATTCGGTCCTGCAAGCGTTGCTGCTGCCCGCGCTGGCGCGGTTCATGCCGGCCTATCCAGCATTGACCCTCGAATTGAGTACCTCGAACGACTTCGCCAACCTGAGTCGCCGCGATGCCGACATCGCCTTGCGCCTGACGCGTACGCCGCCGGAACATTTGGTGGGTCGGCACCTGGGCGATGTCGTCTACCGAGTCTGCGGGAGTCCGGCCTACCTGCCCGGCGCGAATCTGGATGACTTGGCGTCCCTGACCTGGATCGCGCCGGACGACTTCCTCCCCGATCACCCCACCGTGGCCTGGCGCCGACAACATCTACCCGCGGTGATGCCAGCCTATCGCTGCAACAGCATGCTCTCAGTCGCCGAGTTGGCGCGGGCCGGTTTGGGTGTCGCCGCGTTGCCGGACTTTCTGATCGGTGAAGACCAGGGCCTGATCCCCTTCGGCGAACCGCTGGAGGGATATGACACGGCGCTCTGGCTGCTGACACGTCCAGACTGCCGCGCCTTGCGTTCGGTGGTGACACTGTTCGACGAGTTGGGGCGTAGTTTGCGGCAGCGCTGATGTTTCAACAGCGGAGCGCGCTGGGTTAGATGATGATCGTCCAGCGGTTATAGTGCCTTTAGCACCAGTCCCAGGCGGAGAACATCATGGCGACCCCTTACCAACCCACCCCCACAGCTCCCGTTGATCACTTGCGTTTTCATCGGCCTCACGCGCATCTGGGACCCACCTTCGGGAATGATCGTTTTGCGTTGCGAGCGGAGGCGTTCGCGCGTTTTTTCGGCACGCCGATGTTCCTCGGCGCACAAACCCTGATCGTGCTGATCTGGATAGGCTTGAACCTGTCGGGCGTCGTGCATTTCGACGCTTACCCGTTCATCTTGCTCAATCTGGCGTTCAGTCTGCAGTCGGCCTACGCCGCCCCGCTGATCCTGCTGGCGCAAACCCGCCAGGCCGCTCGGGACAAAGCCCAGGCGGAAGCCGATGCACAACACCGTGAAGCCCTGGCCATTGCCAACACTGAGCGTCAAGCCCAGGCCGCGCACAATACGGCGCAACTACTCGAATTGTTGGAGCAGAACACCCGCCTGACGGAAATGACCAAGGCACTGACCGAGCGTATCGACAGCCTGACCACAGAAATGCACCAGAAATTTGTCAACACGCCCCCGGGGCGGTAATCCTCATACCGCGTTCGTGGCGGGGCGTTCAAGCCTGGTAACAAATCAGGAACATATCGAGAGCCGACTCGATAACCTGCACTTGTTCATCCAGGCTCAGGCTCGGTTGCCCCATGGAGATCTGTGGCCAGAATGCGAACGTCTTGATCAACCCGTGCATTTGCTGGGCAGCAAATATCGGCTCCACGGGCTTCAGTCGTCCATCGACCTGGGCTTGGCGAATCCAGGTGGTGAGGCCTTCTTCACGCTGCCCCATACGCGAAACCATGTTCTGGGCCCGCTCGGGAGAATGTATGGTCGCAGCGATGGCGATTCGTGCCAGATCGAGGAAGTTCTCGTCCGACATCAGCCGCAGCTTGGCTTGCAGTAACCGGCGCAATTGCTCACGCAAAGGCTCCAACGGGTTGTACGCCATCTCCTGCTCAGCGGTAATGCTGTTCCATAGACGATTCAGGATTTCGGCGAACAACTCTTCCTTGCTGGGAAAGTGGTTGTACACCGTACGCTTCGACACACCGGCGGTCGCCGCGATCCTGTCCATACTGGTGATCTCGAAACCGCTGCTGCGAAACTCGGCAATCGCGGCCTGGAGAATGGCCTCGCGTTTTCGTTCGGTAAGGCGTTGCGGTACGGTCATGGGCATTCGTCGGTTGAAAAGGGGGAGTTACACTCGGTAGTTTACTTGCCTCCAGGATTCATGCAATCTAGAAACTACACCGAGTGGTGTAGATTTAGTGTGAGCGGCTGAGCGTAAACCTCGCAGCCACCCATGTCCCGCAACGGCGAAGCGCACTTTCGGCGACGCCCTTGGAGTTATCGCACCATGAGCATTCCTGCTTCCTCGACCGACAGTACGGCTGCCAGCCCTGCCTCCCGACACGAACAAGGGAAGTATCGCAATCACGCCCATACCCCGCGAGAAGGGTTCGGCCAGATGCTGCGTATCATCTGGAACATGCTGCTCCACAAACCGCGCACCACCCGTCCGGCGGGCGCCATCACCGTTCAGCCGCTGACACGCGCCGAGTTGCTGGCAGCACCGAACCAGAGTGTGTTCCGTCTTGGCCATTCCACGGTTCTGCTCAAGCTGCGCGACAAATTCTGGATCACCGACCCGGTTTTCTCTGACCGTGCGTCGCCCGTGCAATGGGCCGGTCCCAAGCGTTTCCATCAACCGCCCATCAGCCTGGAGGATCTACCGCCGATCGAGGCGGTGATCCTTTCCCATGACCATTACGATCACCTCGACCACCAGGCCATCCTCAAGCTTGCCGCCAAGACCCGGCACTTCCTGACGCCCCTTGGCGTGGGTGACACCCTGGTCAAATGGGGCATCGAGGCCAGCAAGGTTCGTCAGCTGGATTGGTGGCAAGGTACCGAAGTGGACGGCATCGAGTTCATAGCCACGCCGTCGCAGCATTTTTCCGGTCGCGGTCTGTTCGATGGCAACAGCACGCTGTGGGCGTCATGGGTGATGATCGACGGCGGCACGCGGATCTTCTTCAGCGGCGACACGGGTTATTTCGACGGTTTCAAACGCATCGGCGAGCGATACGGTCCCTTTGACCTGACGCTGATGGAAACCGGCGCCTATAACGTCGATTGGCCCCATGTCCACATGCAGCCGGAGCAGACCCTCCAGGCTCATATCGACCTCAGGGGCCGTTGGCTGTTGCCGATCCACAATGGCACCTTCGACCTGGCGATGCATGCCTGGTTTGAACCCTTCGACCGCATCCTGGCCCTGGCCTGGGAGCGCAACGTGTCCATTACCACGCCGCAAATGGGCGAAGCCTTCACCCTGACCCATCCCCAACGCGGCTGTGCCTGGTGGCTGGATGTGGAGACCTCGGCCTATGAAAGCCAGGCTGACGCGGCCTGATACCTGATGCAACGATCCCGCTATTCGATCATCGCGTAGTCGGGCCGTCCCGCCGGATCCGGTGTGGCGCCCTTGATGTTCATGCCACGCCCCGGTGCAAAGCCGGGGAAGAACACCAGGCCTTCGGCTTCAAGGCAGAACGCGAGCGCCAGGCGTGTCACATCGAGCAATTCGCCTCCCGCTTCGAAGCGCCGGATAGCCTTGACCGAAACCCCGGACTGCCGGGACAGTTCCTCGACGCTCCAGCCGAGCATGGCTCGGGCCTGTGCGCTGTGGGCAGGAGTGAATTGATAGACAGCGATGCGTTCCAGGGTGGTTTTGATTGCGAGAGAGGCCATGGGATACTCCAAAGCAGTGGATTCAAAAATACTGTGTTTTTGTACAGTTGTTTTGAGGCCGGATCAATCTCATTTTTTTGATGGGTGACCAGTGGCCTGCTCCAGCCAAGCGCTCGGTGTACCCTGGTGTCTAGCGAAGGAGGGTGGTATGTCGATTTCCGACAGTGACTGGAAAAATTACAATGAGCTTTACAAGCTGGCACTGGACCGCTTCTGCCAAGGGGTTCTTGCTGATGCCCAGACGATCGCTCAGAACGAAGCTCTATCGGCCCACGCTCGATACGCAACGCTGTATGGCCTCATACGCAATCGAGACAAGGACCTGGCGATGGCCTTCAACGGGCGTCGACGCAAAGAAGTTTCGCTATCTTTGAGGCTGATGGTCGCCTATGACCTGCTGAGCGATCAGGAGCTGATGGTTCTGAGCGACGAGTTACGAGAACGGATTTCCGACGCTGTTCGTCAGCCCTATGAAATCGAATGGGTCACAGACGCATAGTCCTTTTCAAGCAGAGAACAGCATGTTGATCTTCAATTGCACCGAAGCGGCTTGTAACTTCTTTAGCCGCGTGCACAAAGGCAAGAAAATCACTCCCATGGAGAAGCCACCGTCACCCGTTATCGAGGACGATGAGGTGGTTGAATTCGCCGAACAGTGGCTGGTCCATGCCATCACTGTGCAACGCAAGCACGTATTGTTCGTCATCCACGTGCATACACGTTATTGCATGATCTTCGCTGACGCCAAAAAAGCTGACGTGGAAGGTTTTATTCATCGGTTTTCCGAGCGTTGGATCAATGGCTTGATGCGCCACGCCGGGCAATATGACCTTTTGCACTGGATCGATGACGAGCCAATGATGGCCCGCTTCCAGGAAAGTTGTCATGAGTACGTTTTTTACAAGCGCGGCCATCGCGGTGCGCAAAAGCACATCAACGAAATCTCCTGGGTTTTCGAGGACTGCGCCGCAGAGTGGGGAACGTTGCCTTCTGATGAATTCTCCGCAGGCCGCTTTGATGGTGATATGAACAACACGCCGAGAAGCAGCAAGGGGCACAAGGACTATTACTTCCCCGATGAGGAAATGATCATTCACTGGTTGCGGCGTTATGGTGGCCTGGATGAGCCCAGCCTCCAGAAAGCCTGTGCACGACGTATGGAAGTGAAACGGGAAATGTGGGCATTCGAGCGGCAACTTGCCCAAGATGCACTATGAACAGAATACCGACGCGTGCAGGGTTGCTGTCAGCCCAAGGCGAGATCAGCTATCGGCCAACCCCGGCGCTTCACGAATGATGAAGTGATCCAGGTTCTCGATCTGGGCGCTGAACACCCCGAACGTCTGTTCGGGGTTTTTCTTGCTTGGCACCTGTTTCAGCTCCGGCGTCACGCCATAGAAGAAGCAGTACAGATCCCGCTCGCTCTCGGCGGCATGCTTGATCTCTTCCAGAAACGCTTTGCGCTTACGGTACTGATCGATCAGCTTCTTGCTCAGGTAAACGTTGACCGAATAGGGCCGCTTCTTCGCTTCGCCCGGTAACTTGACCCAGACCTTTTGCTCGAAGTCGACACGAAAACTGGCGCTGTGATAATCCTCGATCTTCTTGATCTTGCCCCAGTAGATCAGCCCCTTGTTGTCCAGCAGGTATTCGATCTTCTTGAAGAACGATGCATAGGGCGCCGTGTGCTTGCCAATCTTCAGCGGCCTGCGCTTGAGCAGGTCCTTGTCCGCGAAGTTCGATACAAAGCACTCCACCGGATGGGCGAAGACACTGGTCTTGTCCGGCGCCGAATCACGGCTGGTGTGCTCGCCATGTCTGGCGGCTGAAGGCACTCGCTCATCGCGCGTCACGTCCGCCGCCACTGCCGGTCTGGAAGGCTTGCGCACATACTCGCGCCCGGTCAGTAACAGCTCCGAAGGAAAGTGTTCCTCCCGACCGTCATCCGCTTCCGACGCGTCCGTCTCCAGGCTTGTCGGAGTTTTCAGGCTGGCATAAGGACAACCCTCGACATGCCGCGTACTGGGGGTGTTCTTGAAGTGCGGTGTGCGCACGTAATTCACATTCTTGGCGTTGAACGTCACCAGCACATTCGCCGCATCGAACGCCGCTCGACAGGCATCGTTGGGACATTGGAATTGTTCCTTCGCCGAATCGAAATTCACCGTTTCGTCAAAATTCAAATCGCGCACGTCATAGATCGACAACTTGTCGTCGAGGCTGCGGCAGTAGGCGAGGTCGAATTTCATGGCGGGCTCGGGTCCTTGAGTAGAGGAGGGTATTAATAGCGGGTGGAGAGGTGGGTTGCACTGAATGTTTTCAATTCAAAATCGCAGCTATTCACCCACCAGTGGCCAGGGCGTGTAGGACAGAATGCAAAAAACCCCGTTTTCACGGGGTTTTTAGTAAGGCGTCAGCCGACAGGTCAGCTTGGGATTTTTCTCTCGACATCAATCCCAGCTAAGCGCACCACCGGTCTGATACTCAATCACCCGCGTCTCAAAGAAATTCTTCTCTTTCTTCAAGTCCATGATCTCGCTCATCCAAGGGAACGGGTTAGTCGTGCCTGGATACTCTTCTTTCAGACCAATCTGCGACAGACGACGGTTAGCGATGAACTTCAGATAGTCTTCCATCATCGCCGCGTTCATGCCCAATACGCCGCGAGGCATGGTGTCACGGGCGTATTCGATCTCCAACTGAGTCCCTTGCAGGATCATCTGGGTCGCTTCTTCCTTCATCTCGGCATCCCACAGGTGCGGGTTTTCGATCTTGATCTGGTTGATCACGTCGATGCCGAAGTTCAGGTGCATGGATTCGTCGCGCAGGATGTACTGGAACTGCTCGGCGACGCCGGTCATTTTGTTGCGACGGCCCATGGAGAGGATCTGGGTGAAGCCGCAATAGAAGAAGATGCCTTCCAGGACGCAGTAGTAGGCGATCAGGTTGCGCAGCAACTCTTTGTCGGTTTCCGGGGTGCCGGTTTCGAATTTCGGATCGGAGATCGAACGGGTGTACTTCAGGCCCCAGGCGGCTTTCTTCGCGACCGATGGGATCTCGTGGTACATGTTGAAGATTTCGCCTTCATCCATGGCCAGCGATTCGATGCAGTACTGGTAGGCGTGGGTATGGATCGCCTCTTCGAACGCCTGGCGCAGGATGTACTGGCGGCATTCCGGGTTGGTGATCAGGCGGTATACGGCCAGGACCAGGTTGTTGGCGACCAGGGAGTCTGCGGTGGAGAAGAAGCCCAGGTTGCGCATTACGATGCGGCGCTCGTCGTCGGTCAGGCCTTCCGGGTTTTTCCAGAGGGCGATGTCGGCGGTCATGTTGACTTCTTGCGGCATCCAGTGGTTTGCGCAACCGTCCAGGTACTTCTGCCAGGCCCAGTCGTATTTGAACGGCACGAGCTGGTTGAGGTCGGCGCGGCAGTTGATCATGCGCTTTTCATCGACGGCGACACGGGCGGAGGCGCCTTCGAGTTCGGCGAGGCCTTCGGCAACGTCGAGTTTATCGAGGGCGGCCTTGGCGCGAATGATCGCGGCCGAGTCGCTGGCCGTCACGGCGCGGGCTTCGAGCGCGGCGGCACCGCCGGCGCTGTCGAGGCGGTCCATGTTGGCTTCAGAAGCGTGGCCGGCATTGGCGCCTTTTACAGCGACTTCGCCGTCTTCTTTGTCGAATTCGTCCCAGCTCAGCATGACGTGTCGTCTCCTGCGTGAGGGCCAGAAGCCTGGTGAAGGCCTGCTGGCGGCGGTGGATCTTGGAAAATCGTTTCTTGCAGCTGACGCAGGCAATAAACAGAAAAATGTACGGGTCATGCTGAAGCGGCTGTGAACGCGAAGAGGCGAGGGGCCTTTGCGTGGGCTTCAGGCTGGCTTGATCCCCTGTAAGGGAATATTGCAGGCCCGTTTAAGGCGGCATTATAAGGACTTTTTTGCCTACGTGGTGCGGCGAAATCGCCCACGGAGGGCGCGGTGGGGGGCTGATTCGCGTTGGAGCGAGGGTTTACAAGGCTTTGGCGGTTATAGATTTTTTTTGCATGAATCGGATGGCGTGTTTTTTTGATCAAAAAACGACCTGTTTTTGCGTTTTTACACTACATGTTGTGTTTGGGGAGGGTTTTCTTCGGTTCCAGACACAACCAGGCCCGACCGGAGTCGGGCCATGGAAACTGCCAATAATGATCAATCGGTATGGGCCGAGCCGGAGCGGTCGCTGCCATCGGCGGCGACGGTCCTCGGATCGGTAGGGGCGTGGTGGTCGGTATCGACCGTGGCGGCGTTGGCGAGGTCGTGACGGTTCATTGCGGCGGCTGAACCGGTGTGATCGAAGCCGTCGGCGGCGAAGCTATTGGCGGCCAGTACGGACAGGGCCAAGGCGCAGAACAGTTTGTATTTCAAAGTGGATAACTCCTGGTTCGTTCACACACTGGTTAGCCGTTGGAGCAACCGTTGCCCATGACGCTGTAGCGCAGGATATGGAGTTGGCCCTTGGAGTCTTGGTATTCCATTTTTGCCGGGACCACTTCGCAGACATCCGGGACCGCGCTCATGGAAATGACTTTGGCGATGTCCAGGTGGGTGGAGTAGGTGTATTCCTCAATGGCAGGTTTTTGCTGAGCGACATCGGTCGGGGCCTCGTCTGCCATCGCCATTGCGCTGAGGCTGCCGAGGACCAGAACCCATAAAGCTTTCATCTGATTTCACCTTTTCTGAGGTCGAGTGGGGGCACGCAACCTTTTTGGGGTTGCGTGTGGAGCAGGTTTGGGAAGTTTGATTAACGGCCTTCGTGGGGGCTGTGTTGCGTCAATTGTATTTGCCGGTTGGCGAGGTGGATTCTAGGGAGTGGGGGTGGATGCAAACAGACCGGGTTTTGATAAAGACTTTTGGTGGATTTGGTAATAATCGCCAGGAGTCGAAGACTTCCTGTTGGATCTGTTTTGGATTGGCTGGCGTCATCGCGAGCAGGCTCGCTCCCATGGGGGATCTATGTTGGTGACAAAAACAGGTATTCACTGAAATTCATGTGTGGATGGGTCTTGCACGTTAGTACCGACATTTTGTAGGGACTTGTTACTACCATCGTCGAATGGTTCTATAGGCCCGCCCCGGGCTACAACGGGACCATACAAAAACAACTATGTCACCGAGGTAAGAAACATGAGTGCGGCTTCTGTGTATCCCGTTCGTCCCGAGGTAGCAGCCAATACGCTGACTGACGAGGCGACCTACAAGGCCATGTACCAACAGTCGGTGGTCAACCCGGATGGTTTCTGGCGCGAGCAGGCCAAGCGCCTCGACTGGATCAAGCCGTTCACCACGGTGAAGCAGACGTCCTTCGACGATCACCATGTCGATATCAAGTGGTTTGCCGACGGCACCTTGAACGTTTCCTACAACTGCCTCGACCGTCACCTGGCCGAGCGTGGCGATCAGGTCGCGATTATCTGGGAGGGCGATGACCCGGCCGAGAGTCGCAAGATCACTTATCGCGAACTGCACGAAGAAGTCTGCAAGTTTGCCAACGCCCTGCGCGGCCAGGACGTGCATCGTGGCGACGTGGTGACGATCTATATGCCGATGATCCCGGAGGCTGTGGTCGCCATGCTGGCCTGTGCCCGGATCGGCGCGATTCACTCGGTGGTGTTCGGTGGTTTCTCGCCTGAAGCACTGGCCGGTCGCATCATCGACTGCAAATCCAAAGTGGTGATCACCGCCGACGAAGGCGTTCGCGCAGGCAAGAAGATTCCCCTCAAGGCCAACGTCGACGACGCGCTGACCAACCCGGAAACCAGCAGCATCCAGAAAGTCATCGTGTGCAAGCGCACCGCGGGCAACATCAAGTGGAACCAGCACCGCGATATCTGGTACGAAGACCTGATGAAAGTCGCCGGTACCGTTTGCGCGCCGAAGGAAATGGGTGCTGAAGAGGCGCTGTTCATCCTCTACACCTCCGGTTCCACCGGCAAGCCAAAGGGCGTACAACACACCACGGCCGGCTACCTGCTGTACGCAGCCCTGACCCATGAGCGCGTGTTCGACTACAAGCCGGGCGAGATCTACTGGTGCACCGCCGACGTCGGCTGGGTCACCGGCCACAGCTACATCGTCTACGGTCCGCTGGCGAACGGCGCGACCACGCTGCTGTTCGAAGGCGTGCCGAACTACCCGGACATCACCCGGGTGGCCCAGGTCATCGACAAGCACAAGGTCAATATCCTCTACACCGCACCAACCGCTATCCGCGCGATGATGGCCTCGGGCACCGCCGCCGTCGAAGGCGCCGATGGCAGCAGCCTGCGGCTCTTGGGTTCGGTGGGTGAGCCGATCAACCCGGAAGCCTGGGACTGGTACTACAAGAACGTCGGCAAGGAGCGTTGCCCGATCGTCGACACCTGGTGGCAGACCGAAACCGGTGGCGTGCTGATCAGTCCGCTGCCAGGTGCCACGGCGCTGAAACCGGGTTCGGCCACGCGTCCGTTCTTCGGCGTGGTGCCGGCCCTGGTGGACAACCTCGGCAACCTGATCGAAGGCGCGGCCGAAGGCAACCTGGTGATCCTCGATTCGTGGCCAGGCCAGGCGCGGACGCTGTACGGCGACCATGACCGTTTCGTCGACACCTACTTCAAGACCTTCAGCGGCATGTATTTTACCGGCGACGGCGCGCGCCGCGATGCCGATGGCTACTACTGGATCACCGGTCGGGTGGATGACGTGCTCAACGTGTCCGGCCACCGCATGGGTACCGCCGAGATCGAAAGTGCCATGGTCGCCCACCCGAAAGTCGCCGAAGCGGCGGTGGTCGGTGTGCCGCACGACATCAAGGGGCAGGGCATCTATGTCTACGTCACCCTCAATGCCGGCGAAGAAACCAGCGAAGCCCTGCGCCTGGAGTTGAAAAACTGGGTGCGCAAAGAGATCGGGCCGATTGCTTCGCCGGATGTCATCCAGTGGGCACCCGGTTTGCCGAAGACCCGTTCCGGCAAGATCATGCGCCGCATCCTGCGCAAGATCGCCACGGCGGAATACGACGGGTTGGGTGATATCTCCACGTTGGCCGATCCGGGTGTGGTGGCGCATTTGATCGAGACGCACAAGACCATGAACGTCGCCTGACGACGGTTTGTGATCCCTGAAAGCCCCGCCCGGTAAATGCCCGGCGGGGCTTTTTCTTGGGAGCTGACTGACGTTCCCACGCTCCGCGTGGGAATGCCTCTACGGACGCTCCGCGTTCGGCTCTCAGGGACGCAGAGCGTCCTTGGCTGCATTCCCACGCGGAGCGTGGGAACGATCAGTGTGGAAAGGTCTACGAATAAATATCGACGTTCCGCGTCAGATCTTTCGAAGCGTTACCGATGTTTCTAAATGTGTAACCAAAGGCACCCTACCGAGGCGATGGGAAACGCCAGGCCCCGTTTCAGGGCGTTCGCAGCCTCTCGATAAAATTTGCCGACACGCTGTGCTTGCCGGATTAGAAGGGTTTGCGAATAATGGGCCCGCAATTTGCAACGTGTATTGGTTTCCTTTCTTTCGCTCTTGCATGAATTTGCTGGGCTGTCAATGTGCTCGAACTGCTTTCTCGGTGCTTCTGTAATTTGTTGTCGCATTGAAGAAATATCGGCTTCGGGCCTGTCGTTAGAATGCCGATCACTCGCTCGTCGTGGCCTGCGTTGATAAAAACGCCCGCTTCCTAGGACGCAGCACCTACGTTCGTTTCACCCATTCGCATATTGGGCTGTTGCTCACTCTGCCGTTTTGCCCTTTACCGATGGAGTCCCAAGATGAAGAAACTTGTGCTGCTTGGCGCCCTGGCACTGTCCGTGCTGTCCCTGCCGACATTCGCCGATGAAAAGCCCCTGAAGATCGGTATCGAAGCGGCTTACCCTCCGTTTGCATCCAAAGCCCCGGACGGCAGCATCGTCGGTTTCGACTACGACATCGGCAACGCGCTGTGCGAAGAGATGAAGGTCAAGTGCGTGTGGGTCGAGCAGGAATTCGACGGCCTGATCCCGGCGCTCAAGGTGCGCAAGATCGACGCGATCCTGTCCTCCATGTCGATCACCGAAGATCGCAAGAAGTCCGTGGACTTCACCAACAAGTACTACAACACCCCGGCGCGTCTGGTGATGAAGGCCGGTACCCAGGTCAGCGATGGCCTGACCGAGCTCAAGGGCAAGAACATCGGCGTGCAGCGCGGTTCGATCCACGAGCGTTTTGCCCGTGAAGTCCTCGCCCCGCTGGGTGCCGAGATCAAGCCATACGGTTCGCAGAACGAAATCTACCTGGACGTCTCCGCCGGTCGTCTTGATGGCACTGTGGCAGACGCTACCCTGCTGGATGACGGTTTCCTGAAGACCGACGCCGGCAAAGGCTTCGCGTTCGTGGGCCCGGCCTTCACCGACGTCAAATACTTCGGCGACGGCGTAGGGATCGCGGTTCGCAAAGGCGATGCCTTGAAAGACAAGATCAACGGCGCAATCGCCGCGATTCGCGAGAACGGCAAATACAAGCAGATCCAGGACAAGTACTTCGCCTTCGACATCTACGGCAAGTAATACCGTCCCGCCACTCGTGCGAAATGGCGCAAGCAACAGGCTCCCTGCGGTTTGCGCCATTTTTTCATCCCACTTTCGAGGACCTGAATCATGTTGAAAGGCTACGGGGCTGTCATCCTCGATGGCGCATGGTTGACGCTTCAGCTCGCCTTGTCGTCCATGGCCCTGGCCATCGTCCTGGGACTGATCGGTGTCGCGTTGCGCCTCTCGCCAGTGCGCTGGCTGGCGTGGCTGGGTGACCTGTATTCCACGGTCATCCGCGGTATTCCCGACCTGGTGCTGATCCTGCTGATTTTCTACGGCGGCCAGGACCTGCTCAACCGCGTGGCGCCGATGCTCGGTTATGACGACTACATCGATCTCAACCCCCTGGCGGCCGGCATCGGCACCCTGGGCTTCATCTTCGGCGCCTACCTGTCGGAAACCTTTCGTGGCGCGTTCATGGCGATCCCCAAGGGGCAGGCCGAGGCGGGCATGGCGTATGGCATGAGCGGGTTCCAGGTGTTCTTCCGGGTGCTGGTGCCACAGATGATTCGCCTGGCGATTCCGGGCTTCACCAACAACTGGTTGGTGTTGACCAAGGCGACCGCGCTGATTTCGGTGGTGGGTCTGCAAGACATGATGTTCAAGGCCAAGCAGGCGGCGGATGCCACCCGCGAGCCTTTCACCTTCTTCCTGGCAGTGGCGGCGATGTACCTGGTGATCACCAGCGTCTCGTTGCTGGCATTGCGTCACCTTGAGAAGCGCTACTCGGTAGGCGTAAGGGCGGCTGATCTATGATCTTCGACTACAACGTCATCTATGAAGCCTTGCCGCTGTACTTCGGCGGTCTGCTGACCACCTTGAAGTTGCTGGCACTGTCGCTGTTCTTCGGTCTGCTGGCGGCGCTGCCCCTGGGGCTGATGCGGGTGTCCAAGCAGCCGGTCGTGAACATGACGGCCTGGCTCTACACTTACGTGATTCGCGGCACGCCGATGCTGGTGCAGCTGTTCCTGATCTACTACGGGCTGGCGCAGTTCGAGTTCGTGCGCGAGAGCTTCCTCTGGCCGTGGCTGTCCAGCGCGACATTCTGTGCGTGTCTCGCGTTCGCCATCAACACCAGTGCCTACACCGCTGAGATCATCGCCGGCAGCCTGCGGGCCACGCCCAATGGCGAGATCGAGGCGGCCAAGGCCATGGGGATGTCGCGCTTCACGCTGTACCGCCGGATCCTGCTGCCGTCGGCCCTGCGCCGGGCACTGCCGCAATACAGCAACGAAGTGATCATGATGCTGCAGACCACCAGCCTGGCCTCCATCGTGACCCTGATCGACATCACCGGTGCCGCGCGCACGGTAAACGCCCAGTATTACCTGCCGTTCGAGGCCTACATCACGGCCGGCGTGTTCTACCTGTGCCTGACCTTCATCCTGGTGCGCCTGTTCAAGCTGGCCGAGCGTCGCTGGCTGAGTTACCTGGCCCCGCGCAAGCACTGATAACGCGTCGACCCGATCGACTGCCCAACGACTGACGTTTTGTGAGAACCGACCGCATGTACAAGCTCGAAGTCCAAGACCTGCATAAACGCTATGGCAGTCACGAAGTGCTCAAGGGTGTGTCCCTGAAAGCTGCCGCCGGCGATGTGATCAGCATCATCGGTTCCAGCGGCTCCGGCAAAAGTACCTTCCTGCGTTGCATCAACCTGCTTGAGCAACCTCATGCCGGCAAGATCCTGCTCAACAACGAAGAGCTGAAGCTGGTGGCCGGCAAAGACGGCGCGTTGAAGGCCGCGGACCCCAAGCAGCTGCAACGCATGCGTTCGCGGCTGTCGATGGTGTTCCAGCATTTCAACCTGTGGTCCCACATGACTGCGCTGGAAAACATCATGGAAGCGCCGGTGCATGTCCTGGGCGTCGCCAAGGCCGAGGCTCGCGAGAAGGCCGAGCATTATCTGAACAAAGTGGGCGTGGCCCATCGCAAGGACGCCTATCCGGGCCACATGTCCGGCGGCGAGCAGCAGCGCGTGGCGATTGCCCGGGCGCTGGCGATGGAGCCGGAAGTCATGTTGTTCGACGAGCCGACCTCGGCCCTCGACCCTGAGTTGGTGGGCGATGTGCTCAAGGTGATGCAGGCCCTGGCCCTGGAAGGCCGGACCATGGTGGTGGTGACCCACGAAATGGGCTTTGCCCGCGAAGTGTCGAACCAGCTGGTGTTCCTGCACAAAGGCATCGTCGAAGAAAGCGGCAACCCGCGTGAAGTGCTGGTCAATCCGCAATCGGAGCGCCTGCAACAATTTCTTTCGGGCAGCCTCAAGTAATTGCTCCCGTTACGCACCTGATTTGGGTCATGCTGCGCACCACGTGCCAGATGGTCTAATTTGGTTGCAGCCGCTTTTGGCTTTAACACTGTTTTCGTTTCGGATCGCCCGCCATGACTGCCCATCGAATTGGTTTCCTGATTTGGCCCAGCACTAAAGCCTTGACGCTGGCGCTGGCTGAGGAGGCCTTGCGTGTCGCTCAGCGGGTGCATCCGGAAGTGGTCTACGAATTGTCGTTCCTGCAGGCCGAACCGGCGGGCGAGGGGGCCTGGCAGTTACCCGGCGAACCCTGGGCGGGCAAGCTCGAAGGTCTCCAGAAGCTTTTCCTGGTGGCCGATGAGCCCCCGGCTGCGCTGGCCTCCAACCTGAGTAGCGCGCTCAAGCAACTGGTGCGTGCCGGTTGTGTGATTGGTGGCTTGTCGGCAGGGGTCTATCCCCTGGCTCAATTGGGCTTGCTCGACGGTTACCGCGCCGCCGTGCACTGGCGCTGGCAGGATGATTTCTCCGAGCGCTTCCCCAAGGTCATCGCCACCAGCCATTTGTTCGACTGGGATCGCGACCGTCTTACGGCCTGCGGTGGCATGTCGGTGCTCGACCTGCTGCTGGCGGTGCTGTCGCGTGATCACGGTGCGGAACTGGCTGGGGCGGTGTCGGAAGAGCTGGTGGTCGAGCGCATCCGTGAGGGCGGCGAGCGCCAGCGCATTCCGCTGCAGAATCGTCTCGGCTCCAGCCATCCGAAGCTCACCCAGGCGGTGCTGCTGATGGAGGCCAACATTGAAGAACCGTTGACCACTGACGAAATCGCCCAGCATGTGTGCGTATCCCGCCGGCAACTGGAGCGGATCTTCAAGCAATACCTCAACCGCGTGCCGAGCCAGTACTACCTGGAACTGCGCCTGAACAAGGCCCGGCAGATGCTGATGCAGACCAGCAAATCCATCATCCAGATCGGCTTGTCCTGTGGTTTCTCCTCGGGGCCGCACTTCTCCAGCGCCTACCGCAACTTCTTCGGCGCCACGCCGCGGGAAGATCGCAACCAGCGACGCAGCAGCAGCCCGTTCGAATTGTCGTCGGTGCCGGCCGAGCGCGGTTAGGCAGCTCCCGCCGGAGGGCAGGGGGCGCAAAAGTAGGGCGGTCTACGCAAAACACCTGTGGGAGCGAGCCTGCTCGCGATGGCGTCGGTTCAGTTGGCATCGATGTCGACTGACAATGCGCTAACGCGAGCAGGCTCGCTCCCACAGGTGATCTGTGTCTGGCAATGGAAATGTGGACGTCGACGCCTAAAGTCCCCCGACAACGTTTAAACTGCGCCTTTGCGACGCTATTTGTCGCATTGCCATAAACCCAATGAAAACGGGGGTTGGCGCTATAAGAAGTTGTCGCTTGGCGGCAAGGCCGGGCTGAAAACTGTCCTTACAATCCTCACCAAGCTCGCCATTTCCAGGCGAGTGTTTCTCTTCAGGAGACTCCGATGTCCGTTGAGCAAGCCGCGGTACAACGCGCCGATTTCGACCAGGTAATGGTCCCCAACTATGCGCCTGCTGCCTTCATCCCCGTGCGTGGCGCCGGTTCCCGTGTGTGGGACCAGTCCGGCCGCGAGTTGATCGATTTCGCCGGCGGTATCGCAGTCAACGTGTTGGGCCACGCCCACCCGGCGCTGGTTGGCGCGCTCACCGAGCAGGCCAACAAACTGTGGCATGTCTCCAACGTATTCACCAACGAACCAGCGCTGCGCCTGGCCCATAAACTGGTCAACGCGACATTCGCCGAGCGTGCGTTCTTCTGCAACTCCGGCGCCGAAGCCAACGAGGCCGCCTTCAAGCTGGCCCGTCGTGTTGCGTTCGATCGTTTCGGCACGGAAAAGTACGAAATCATCGCCGCGCTCAACAGTTTCCACGGCCGCACGCTGTTCACCGTCAATGTCGGCGGGCAGTCGAAATATTCCGATGGCTTCGGTCCCAAGATCACCGGCATCACCCACGTTCCCTATAACGACCTGGCAGCCCTGAAAGCGGCCATTTCGGACAAGACCTGCGCCGTGGTGCTGGAACCGATCCAGGGCGAAGGCGGCGTGCTGCCGGCCGAGCAAGCCTACCTGCAAGGCGCCCGCGACCTGTGCGATGCGCACAATGCGCTGCTGGTGTTCGACGAAGTACAGACCGGCATGGGCCGCAGCGGCAAACTGTTCGCCTATATGCATTACGGCGTGGTTCCGGACATCCTCACCAGCGCCAAGAGCCTGGGCGGTGGTTTCCCGATCGCGGCGATGCTCACCACCGAAGCGCTGGCCAAGCACCTGGTGGTCGGTACCCACGGCACCACCTACGGCGGCAACCCGCTGGCGTGCGCGGTGGCCGAGGCAGTGATCGATGTGGTCAACACCCCCGAGGTGCTCGACGGCGTCAAGGCCAAGCATCACAAGTTCAAGGCCCGCCTGGAGCAGATCGGCGAGAAGTACGGCCTGTTCACCCAGGTACGCGGTCTGGGCCTGTTGATCGGCTGCGTGCTGAGCGACGCCTGGAAAGGCAAGGCCAAGGACATTTTCAACGCCGCCGAACAGGAAGGCCTGATGATCCTGCAAGCCGGCCCGGACGTGATCCGTTTCGCCCCGAGCCTGGTGGTGGAAGACGCCGACATCGACGCCGGCCTGGACCGTTTCGAGAAGGCCGCGGCGAAGCTGACCCAAGCCTGATTCTGAAAGCTGGCTCCATGGGAGCCAGGTTCCTGTGGGAGCTGAGCTTGCTCGCGATGGGATCGCCTCGTTGTGAAAGGTGAAGCCCAGTGTCTGCATCGCGAGCAAGCTTTGCTCCCACATGAAGTCGTTTTTTTCTTTGTGTCGACCTTTTGGTCGAACCCTTTATTTCAAGTTAAGGAGTGACACCATGCTGGTGATGCGCCCCGCGCAAATGGCGGATCTGGGCGAGGTACAGCGTCTGGCTGCGGACAGTCCGATCGGTGTCACTTCCTTGCCGGATGACGTGGAACGCTTGAGCGACAAGATCGCCGCGAGTGAAGCCTCGTTTGCCGCCGAAGTCAGTTTCAACGGTGAAGAAAGCTATTTCTTCGTCCTTGAAGACACGGCCACCGGCAAGCTGGTGGGCTGTTCGGCCATCGTCGCGTCGGCCGGTTATTCCGAGCCGTTCTACAGTTTTCGCAACGAGACGTTCGTCCATGCCTCCCGTGAGCTGAAGATCCACAACAAGATCCACGTGCTTTCCCAGTGCCACGACCTGACCGGCAACAGCCTGCTGACCAGTTTCTATGTGGTCCGGGACCTGGTGGGAACGCCGTGGGCGGAACTCAATTCCCGCGGGCGCCTGCTGTTCGTCGCCAGCCATCCGGAGCGGTTCGCCGATTCGGTGGTGACCGAGATCGTCGGCTACAGCGATGAAAATGGCGACTCGCCGTTCTGGGACGCCATCGGCCGCAATTTCTTCGACCTCAACTACGCCGCCGCCGAGCGCCTGTGTGGGTTGAAGAGCCGTACCTTCCTTGCCGAATTGATGCCCCATTACCCGATCTACGTACCACTGCTGCCGGACGCCGCTCAGGAAGCCATGGGGCAGGTCCATCCGCGTGCGCAGATCACCTTCGACATCCTGATGCGCGAAGGCTTCGAGACTGATCATTACATCGACATCTTCGATGGCGGCCCGACCCTGCATGCCCGCGTCTCGGGGATTCGCTCGATTGCCCAGAGCCGCGTGGTGCCGGTCAAGCTCGGCGAGCCGGTCAAGGGTGCCGGTCGGCAATACCTGGTGGCCAATGCCCAGTTGCAGGATTACCGCGCGGTGTTGCTCGAGCTCGATTACGCGCCGGGTAAACCGGTGACCCTGGACATGGAAGCGGCCGAGGCCCTGGGCGTTGGCGAAGGCGCCAGCGTGCGCCTGGTGGCGGTTTAAGTCTGAGTTTCGCGGGTGGCATGAGCGGCCCGTCTGAGGAGATAGCATGATCGTTCGTCCCGTACGCAGCAGCGATTTACCCGCTCTGATCGCCCTGGCCCGCAGCACCGGCACCGGCCTGACCACCTTGCCGGCCAACGAAGAGCGCCTGGCCCATCGGGTTGGCTGGGCCGAGAAGACCTTTCGCGGCGAAGCCGGGCGTGGCGATGCGGACTACCTGTTCGTGCTCGAAAACGATGATGGCCAAGTGGTAGGCATCTCCGCCATCGCTGGCGCCGTGGGCCTGCGTGAGCCCTGGTACAACTTCCGCGTGGGCCTGACGGTGAGCGCTTCCCAGGAGCTGAACATCTACCGGGAAATCCCGACGCTGTTCCTGGCCAACGACCTGACCGGCAATTCCGAGCTGTGTTCGCTGTTCCTGCATGCCGATTACCGCAATGGCCTCAATGGCCGCATGCTGGCCAAGGCGCGGTTGCTGTTCATTGCCGAATACCCGCAGCTGTTCGGCAACAAGATCATTGCCGAGATGCGCGGCATGTCCGACGACACCGGCCGTTCGCCTTTCTGGGAAAGCCTGGGCCGGCACTTCTTCAAGATGGAATTCAGCCAGGCCGATTACCTGACCGGGGTCGGCAACAAGGCGTTCATCGCCGAACTGATGCCCAAGTTTCCGCTGTATACCTGTTTCCTGTCCGAGGATGCCCGCGCCGTGATCGCCCAGGTTCATCCGGACACCGAGCCGGCCTTGTCGATGCTCAAGAGCGAAGGGTTCAACTATCAAGGCTACGTCGACATCTTCGATGCCGGCCCGGCCGTGGAATGCGAAACCGCCAAGATCCGTGCTGTCCGTGACAGCCAGGCCCTGGTGCTGGCCATCGGTACGCCGGGCGACGACGCCACGCCGTTCCTCATCCATAACCGCAAGTGCCTGGATTGCCGCATCACGGCGGCACCGGCGCGCTTCGCCTCGGGCACCCTGGTGGTCGATCCGTTGACCGCCAAACGTCTTCAACTCAATGCCGGCGATCAAGTGCGCGCCGTTGCGTTGTCTGCTGCTCGGGAGTCGAAATGATGAACTCGCTGTATATCGCTGGAAGCTGGCTGGAAGGCCAGGGCGACATGTTTGAGTCGTTGAACCCGGTGACCCAGCAAGTGCTGTGGTCGGGCAAGGGCGCCACGGCCGCGCAGGTCGAGTCGGCGGTGCAGGCTGCGCGTCAGGCGTTCCCGGATTGGGCCCGGCGTTCCCTGGATGAACGCATTCAGGTGCTGGATGCCTTTGCCGCGGCGCTGAAGAGCCACGCTGACGAACTGGCCCACTGCATCGGCGAGGAAACCGGCAAGCCGTTGTGGGAAGCGGCCACCGAAGTCACCAGCATGATCAACAAGGTCGCCATTTCGGTGCAGAGCTACCGCGAGCGGACCGGCGAGAAGAGCGGCCCCCTGGGCGACGCCACTGCGGTCCTGCGGCATAAGCCCCACGGTGTGGTGGCGGTATTCGGCCCTTACAACTTCCCTGGCCACTTGCCCAACGGCCACATCGTGCCGGCGCTGCTGGCAGGTAACTGTGTGCTGTTCAAACCGAGCGAGCTGACCCCGAAAGTCGCCGAGCTGACGGTCAGGTGCTGGGTCGAAGCCGGTTTGCCGGCGGGTGTGCTGAACCTGCTGCAAGGCGCACGGGAAACCGGCATCGCCCTGGCGGCGAATCCGGGCATCGACGGGCTGTTCTTCACCGGCTCCAGCCGCACCGGTAATCTGCTGCATCAACAATTCTCCGGTCGCCCGGACAAGATCCTGGCGCTGGAAATGGGCGGTAACAATCCGCTGGTGGTGGACGAAGTGGCGGACGTCGATGCGGCGGTCTACACCATCATCCAATCGGCATTCATTTCCGCCGGCCAGCGCTGCACCTGCGCGCGCCGGTTGCTGGTCCCGGAAGGGGCGTGGGGCGATGCCCTGCTGGCGCGCCTGGTGGCGGTCAGCTCTGCGATTGAAGTCGGTGCTTTCGACCAGCAACCGGCGCCGTTCATGGGCTCGGTGGTTTCCCTGGGCGCGGCGAAAGCCTTGATGGACGCACAGAATCACCTGTTGGGCCTCGGCGCCGTGGCGCTGCTGACGATGACTCAGCCACAGCCTCAGGCCGCGTTGCTGACGCCAGGGATTCTCGATGTGACGGCGGTGGCCGAACGTCCTGACGAAGAGCTTTTCGGGCCATTGCTGCAAGTGATCCGCTACGCGGATTTCCCAGCGGCCATCGCCGAGGCCAACAACACCCAATACGGCCTGGCCGCCGGCTTGTTGTCCGACTCCCAGGAGCGCTACCAGCAGTTCTGGCTGCAAAGCCGTGCCGGTATCGTCAATTGGAACAAACAGTTGACCGGCGCTGCCAGCAGCGCGCCGTTCGGCGGCGTCGGTGCTTCTGGCAACCATCGCGCCAGCGCCTATTACGCGGCTGACTATTGCGCGTACCCGGTGGCATCCCTGGAGACGCCGAGCCTTGTCATGCCAGCCAGTCTCACGCCGGGTGTGCGAATGGTATGAATCCATCGCGCGCAAGCCTTGGTCCCACAGGTTCCATGCCGTCCCTGGGGGAAC
Source organism: Pseudomonas sp. FG13 (assembly GCF_057809755.1). Lineage (NCBI taxonomy): Bacteria > Pseudomonadati > Pseudomonadota > Gammaproteobacteria > Pseudomonadales > Pseudomonadaceae > Pseudomonas > Pseudomonas sp. FG13. The sequence goes on along the minus strand of NZ_JBMDKO010000016.1, from coordinate 9,943 downwards.
TGACCTTGGCCCACAGGCTTTGTATGAATCCCCTGTGGGAGCAAGGCTTGCCCGCGATGGCCGCGCCGCAGTTGCTACTTGATGCCTATAAAAAACAGATCCTCGTGGAGCCTCGCTGATGAAATCCTTTGAAGTCAACTTTGACGGTCTAGTGGGGCCGACCCATAACTACGGCGGGCTCTCGTACGGCAACGTCGCGTCCCAGAGCAACAGCCAGGCGTGCTCCAACCCCAAGGAAGCGGCGTTGCAGGGCCTGGCGAAAATGAAAGCGCTGATGGACATGGGCTTCCAGCAAGGTGTGCTGGCGCCACAGGAGCGTCCTGACGTGGCAGCCCTGCGCCGGTTGGGTTTTGCCGGCAGCGACGCCGAGGTCATCCAGCAGGCCGCGAAAGAAGCGATGCCGCTGCTGGTCGCCAGTTGCTCGGCCTCCAGCATGTGGGTGGCGAATGCCGCTACCGTCAGCCCGAGTGCCGACACCGCTGACGGCCGCGTGCATTTCACCGCCGCCAACCTGAACTGCAAGTACCATCGCAGCATCGAGCACCCGACCACCAGTCGCGTACTGGGGGCGATGTTTGCCGATCAACAGCACTTCGCCCATCACGCCGCGTTGCCCGCGGTGGCACAGTTCGGCGACGAAGGGGCAGCCAACCACACCCGTTTCTGCCGCAGCTACGGTGAGGCAGGTGTCGAATTCTTTGTGTTCGGTCGCAGTGCTTTCGACACTCGCTACCCGGCGCCGCAGAAATACCCGGCTCGCCAGACCCTCGAAGCGTCCCGTGCGGTCGCCCGTTTGCATGGCCTGCGGGAAGAGGGCGTGGTGTACGCCCAGCAGAACCCGTCGGTGATCGACCAGGGCGTGTTTCACAACGACGTGATCGCGGTCGGCAATGGCGAAGTGTTGTTCTATCACGAGGACGCGTTTCTCGAGACCGACCGGATGCTGGCCGAACTGAGCAGCAAACTCGCCAAGGTCGGTGGGACCTTTCAGTCGGTGTGCGTGCCGCGCTCCGCAGTCAGCGTCGATGACGCGGTACGTTCCTACCTGTTCAATAGCCAGCTGCTGTCGCGTCCCGACGGCTCGATGCTGTTGATCGTGCCGGAAGAGTGCCGCAGCAATCCGCGCGTCTGGCAATACCTGCAAGGCCTGACGGGTTCTGGTGGGGTGATTCGCGAAGTGAAGGTCTTCGACCTCAAGCAGAGCATGCAGAACGGTGGCGGCCCGGCTTGTCTGAGGTTGCGCGTGGCTCTCAATGAAACCGAGCTGGCGGCCGTCAACCCAGGGGTTATCATGACGGCGCCGCTGTACGATTCGCTGACCCAGTGGGTCGAGCGGCATTACCGCGACCGTATGACCGAAAGCGACCTGGCGGACCCGCAATTGCTGCTCGAATGCCGGTCGGCACTGGATGAATTGACACAAATCCTTAAACTTGGCGCGGTCTATCCTTTCCAGATCAATTGAAAGCGCGCGCGACCTGACTACAGTCAAAGCAGGGCGCGTGGCCTTATCTCCAGACGAGAACGTAAAAACATGAGCGATGCACTGCAGCTGATTCTTGAAGACACCGACGGCACCCAACTGGAAACCTCTTGCACCCGCGTGGCGGTGATGTGGCAGGGCAAGGAGTTGTGGATCCAGCAGGACGGCCGCGGTCAGCTGCTGATCGGCGTGGACGTCGAGGAAGGGGATGAGGAATACGCCAACCTGTTGTTGCGTCCGCTGGCAACCAACCTGGTCAGCCTGCAGCTGGAAATGGAACCGGCCGACCTTGGCGACGACGACCATGTCCATGGCCCGGATTGCGGCCACGACCATTAAGGAAACCGCGCTATGCTCGCCCTCGGCAAACTGCTTGAACTGACCCTCGCCGGCCGTGAACCGGCGGAGAAGACTCAACTGACTGTCGAAGGCGTACGGATGCGCTGGTTGAGCGAGGGCGCGCTGGAGGTCAAGCCGCCCGAAGCCCGGGATAATGGCCTGGACCTGCTGTTATCGGCGGGGATCCACGGTAACGAAACCGCGCCCATCGAATTGCTCGACCGCCTGCTGCATGACATCGCCCGTGGAGACGTGAAGCCTCGGGCACGCATTCTGTTCCTGTTCGGCAATCCCGAAGCCATCCGCCGCGGTGAGCGTTTCGTCGAACAGGACGTCAACCGGCTGTTCAATGGCCGTCATGAACTGAGCGGTGGCCCGGAAGCGCTGCGGGCTTGCGAGCTGGAGCGGTTGGCCGCCAGCTTCTTCAACCGGCCAGAGCGCAGTCGCTTGCATTACGACCTGCACACGGCCATCCGTGGCTCGAAGATCGAGCAGTTCGCCCTGTACCCCTGGAAGGAAGGTCGCCAGCATTCACGTCGTGAACTGGCCCGCCTGCGTGCGGCGGGTATGGAAGCGGTGCTGCTGCAGAACAAGCCGTCCATCGTCTTCAGTGCCTACACCTACGACCAGCTCGGCGCAGAATCCTTCACCTTGGAACTGGGCAAGGCGCGGCCGTTCGGGGAGAACGAAGGCGTCAATGTCAGCCTGCTGGAAACCCGCCTGAAGCAGATCATCGAAGGCAACGAGCCTGAGCTGGACGACGGGCTGGATGGCCTCCAGCTGTTCAGCGTGGCCCGGGAGATCATCAAGCACAGCGACAGCTTCCGCCTGAACCTGCCGGCGGACATCGAGAATTTTTCGGAGCTGGGAAAAGGCTACGTGCTGGCCGAAGATATCGCCCAGACCCGTTGGGTGATCGAAGAAGAGGGCGCGCGGATCATCTTCCCGAATCCCAAGGTGAAGAATGGCTTGCGGGCGGGCATCCTGATTGTGCCGGCCACCGGCGAAAACCTGGCCTGACCCAACACCGAACCCTTGTGGGAGCGAACCTGCTCGCGATAGCGGTGTATCAGTCGGCATTGATAGCCTGACACTCCGTCATCGCGAGCAGGCTCGCTCCCACATCGGGGCGGTGCTTAGACGGCTAAGGCGCGCTGTTCGCTACGGCGTAGCGCCCGGGTCTTGTGCAAGGTGTCAGCGCAGGTCTTCGCCGCTTCCTGGCCCTTGTGCACGAAATGCTCGAAGAAAAACTTCTGGTGCTCTTCCCCGGCATGGAAGTGGTGCGGCGTGAGCACCACCGAGAACACGGGTACCTCGGTTTCCAGCTGTACCTGCATCAGGCCGCTGATCACCGATTGGGCGACGAATTCATGCCGGTAGATGCCGCCATCCACCACCAGGCCGGCGGCGACGATGCCAGCGTAGCGGCCGGATTTGGCCAGCAGCTTGGCGTGCAGCGGGATCTCGAAGGCGCCACCGACTTCGAAGAGGTCGATGTCACTTTCCTGATAACCCTGGTTGATCATTTCCGCGACGAAGCCGTTACGGCTCTGGTCGACAATTTCCTTGTGCCAGCAGGCCTGGATGAACGCAATGCGCTCGCCCGGATGTTTGATTTTGCTGTCGATTGCAGTGGGTTGCATGTTCTGGTTCCTGTTTGTGTGAAAAACAGGGCGTCATGAATCGAAGGGGAGTCGAGGATGCGCCGCGCACAAACAGCCGCAAGCGGTCCTTGGGTGCCGATCCCGTTCTCTCTTCATCCGGACTATGACCGTCGGCCCCGGGATCACACCGGGTCTGCTGACCTTGCCGCCGCACCGCAAAAAGCCGTGCCTCGCCAAGCGCTCGCGGGCTATGCACCTTGCGTGCAATTACCGCCGGTGGGGAATTACACCCCGCCCTGAGAACGTTTTTGCCGCTACGCTGTGTGGCGGCGCAGGATTTTTAACACATAACCCCTGTGGGAGCGAGCGGTGGGAGCAAAGCTTGCTCGCGATGGCACCGGGTCAGGTTGTATTGATGTTGATTGACCCACAGCTATCGCGAGCAAGCTTTGTTCTCACTGCACACAAGGGTTTTATTGTCCTTTCCTTCGATCAGTCTTGATTATTCGTCGCCGTGACCGCAGTAATTGCCATTCGAAAGGGAATTCCCCCGCACCCACACCCGAGGCCCGATTCATGAGCGTTATAGACCTTCGCAGCGACACGGTCACCCAACCTTCCGCCGCCATGCTGGATGCCATGGCCGGCGCGCCGACCGGCGACGATGTGTATGGCGAGGATCCGACGGTCAATCGTCTCGAAGCCGAGCTCGCCGGACGCCTGGGGTTCGCGGCGGGGCTGTTCGTGCCCAGCGGCACCATGAGCAACCTGCTGGGGTTGATGGCTCACTGCGAGCGTGGCGATGAATACATCGTCGGCCAGCAGGCCCACACCTACAAATACGAAGGCGGTGGCGCGGCAGTGCTCGGTTCGATCCAACCCCAACCCCTTGAGGTGCAGGCGGATGGCTCCCTGGACCTGGCGCAGGTCGCCGCGGCGATCAAGCCGGATGACTTCCATTTTGCCCGCACCCGTCTGCTGGCCCTGGAAAACACCATGCAAGGCAAGGTGCTGCCGCTGGAATATCTGGCCCATGCCCGGCGTTTCACCCAGGAACACGGCCTGGCGCTGCACCTGGACGGGGCGCGGTTGTACAACGCGGTGGTCAAGCTCAATGTCGATGCGCGGGAGATCACCCAGCACTTCGACTCGGTGTCGGTGTGCCTGTCCAAAGGCCTGGGCGCGCCGATCGGTTCAGTCCTGTGCGGCAGCGTCGGGTTGATCGACAAGGCGCGCCGGCTGCGCAAGATGGTCGGCGGTGGCATGCGTCAGGCCGGAATTCTGGCGGCAGCGGGGCTGTATGCCCTCGATCATCAGGTCCAGCGCCTGGCCGACGACCACGCCAATGCCCGGCGTCTTGCCGAAGGGTTGCAGGCGGCGGGTTATGAGGTCGAGCCGGTGCAGACCAACATGGTCTATGTGCAAATGGGCGAGCGGGCCGAGGCGATCAAGGCATTTGCCGCTGAGCGAGGCATCAAACTCGTTGCCGCACCGCGCCTGCGGATGGTGACCCACCTGGACGTCAGCGCTGCGCAAATCGACCGGGTGATCGCCACTTTCGTCGAATTTTCCGGCAACTGATCGCCCAAGCGGCCCAATTGACAGTTTCTATCGCATAACACGCTGTACCCCAAGCGCAGGGCCGATATAATGCGGCCCTTTGCCGTTGCTTCGTCTGTTGACGTTTTGCACAGGCCTTTGGCCGCAGCCTCCGTGGAAGAACCTAATGAAAAGCGCAGAAATCCGTGAAGCCTTCCTTCGCTTCTTCGAAGAGCAAGGCCACACCCGAGTAGCCTCCAGCTCTTTGATCCCGAGCAATGATCCGACCCTGCTGTTCACCAACGCGGGGATGAACCAGTTCAAGGACTGCTTCCTGGGCCAGGAGAAACGTGCCTATACCCGCGCGGTGAGCAGCCAGAAATGCGTGCGTGCCGGCGGCAAGCACAACGACCTGGAAAACGTCGGTTATACCGCTCGTCACCACACGTTCTTCGAAATGCTGGGTAACTTCAGCTTCGGCGACTATTTCAAGCGCGACGCCATCACCTTCGCCTGGACCTTCCTGACCTCCGACAAGTGGCTGAACCTGCCCAAGGAGAAACTCTGGGTAACGGTCTACGCCACCGATGACGAAGCCTATGACATCTGGACCAAAGAGGTCGGTGTCCCGGCCGAGCGCATGGTGCGCATCGGCGACAACAAGGGCGCGCCTTACGCCTCCGACAACTTCTGGACCATGGGCGATACCGGCCCGTGCGGCCCTTGCACCGAGATCTTCTACGATCACGGCGCCGATATCTGGGGTGGTCCACCCGGCTCGCCGGAAGAAGACGGCGATCGTTACATCGAGATCTGGAACAACGTCTTCATGCAGTTCAACCGCACCGCCGACGGCGTGTTGCATCCGCTGCCGGCACCGTCGGTCGACACCGGCATGGGGCTGGAGCGGATCAGTGCGGTGCTGCAGCATGTTCACTCCAACTACGAAATCGACTTGTTCCAGAGCCTGCTGGACGCTTCGGCCAAGGCCATCGGTTGCACCAACGACAACCAGGCTTCGCTGAAAGTGGTGGCCGACCATATCCGTTCCTGCGGCTTCCTGATTGCCGACGGCGTGCTGCCATCCAATGAAGGCCGTGGCTACGTGCTGCGCCGGATCATTCGTCGCGCCTGCCGTCACGGCAACAAGCTGGGCGCCAAGGGCAGCTTCTTCTATCAGATCGTCGCGGCCCTGGCGGCCGAGATGGGCGACGCCTTCCCGGAACTGAAAACCCAGCAGGCGCATATCGAGCGCGTGCTCAAGGCCGAAGAAGAGCAATTCGCCAAGACCCTGGAGCAGGGCCTGAAGATCCTCGAGCAGGACCTGGCCGAGCTCAAGGGTAACGTGGTACCGGGCGACGTGGTGTTCAAGCTGTACGACACCTACGGTTTTCCGATGGACCTGACCGGCGACATCGCCCGCGAACGCAACCTGACCCTCGATGAAGAAGGGTTCGAGCGTGAGATGGAAGCCCAGCGGGTGCGTGCGCGCTCCGCCAGCGCCTTCGGCATGGACTACAACAGCCTGGTCAAGGTTGACGTGGCCACCGAGTTCACCGGTTATGCCGGCACCACCGGCTCGGCCAAGATCGTGGCTATCTATAAGGACGGCCAATCGGTCGACATCCTGAGCGAAGGCCAGGAAGGCGTGATCGTGCTCGACACGACCCCGTTCTACGCCGAGTCCGGCGGCCAGATCGGTGATAGCGGTTACTTGCAGGCTGGCAGCTCGCGTTTCGACGTGCGCGACACCACCAAGACCGGCGGTGCGTTCCTGCACCACGGCGTGCTGGCTTCGGGCAGCCTGATGATTGCCGCCCCGGTGTCCGCCCATGTCGACGCCGAAGTGCGTCACGCCACTTCGCTGAACCATTCCGCCACGCACTTGCTGCATGCTGCGTTGCGCCAGGTGTTGGGCGAGCATGTCCAGCAGAAGGGGTCGTTGGTGGATAGCCAGCGCCTGCGCTTCGACTTCAGCCACTTCGAAGCCATCAAGCCGGAGCAGCTCAAGGCCCTGGAAGACATCGTCAACGCCGAGATTCGCAAGAACTCCCCGGTGGAAACCGAAGAAACCGACATCGACACCGCCAAGAAGAAAGGCGCGATGGCGTTGTTCGGCGAGAAGTACGGCGACAGCGTACGCGTGCTGAGCATGGGCGATTTCTCGGTGGAACTGTGCGGTGGCATCCACGCCAACCGGACTGGTGACATCGGCCTGCTGAAGATCATCAGTGAAGGCGGTGTGGCCTCCGGCGTGCGCCGTATCGAGGCGGTCACCGGTGCCGCGGCACTGGCGTACCTCAACGCTGCCGAAGAACAACTCAAGGAAGCGGCGAGCCTGATCAAGGGCAGCCGTGACAACCTGATCGACAAGCTGTCGGCAGTGCTGGAGCGCAACCGCCTGCTGGAGAAGCAACTCGAGCAGTTGCAGGCCAAGGCTGCCAGCGCCGCGGGCGACGATCTCTCGGCCCAGGCCGTGGACGTCAAGGGTGTGAAAGTGCTGGCCGTGCGTCTGGACGGTCAGGACGGCAAGGCCCTGCTGGGGCTGGTCGATCAGCTGAAAAACAAACTCGGCCGCGCAGTGATCCTGCTCGGCAGTGTCCATGAGGAAAAGGTCGTTCTCGTCGCAGGCGTGACCAAGGACCTGACCGGCCAACTCAAAGCCGGTGATTTGATGAAGCAGGCCGCTGCGGCAGTGGGCGGCAAGGGCGGTGGTCGTCCGGACATGGCGCAAGGCGGCGGTACCGACGTTGGCGCACTGGACGCAGCACTGGCCCAGACTGTTGCATTTGTAGAACAGGGTATTTAAGGCGGTGCTTCGGGCTCGCGGTCTAGTCGCGGGCCCGACCGCCGTAGTAACTATTGGGCGCCCTTCATGGGCAGAGGCGGCTTTGAAATGGCTTTGATCGTACAGAAATTTGGAGGCACCTCGGTCGGCACTGTCGAGAGAATCGAACAAGTTGCCGACAAGGTTAAGAAATTCCGTGATGCGGGCGATGACCTGGTGGTTGTGCTGTCGGCAATGAGCGGCGAAACCAACCGTCTGATCGATCTGGCCAAGCAAATCAGCGGCGAGCAGCAGCCGGTTCCTCGTGAACTGGATGTGATCGTGTCCACTGGCGAGCAGGTGACTATCGCCTTGCTGGCCATGGCGCTGATGAAGCGTGGCGTGCCGGCGGTGTCCTACACCGGCAACCAGGTGCGTATCCTGACGGACAGCGCGCACAACAAGGCGCGTATCCTGCAGATCGACGATCAGAAGATCCGCGGTGACCTGAAGGCCGGCCGCGTTGTGGTGGTCGCCGGTTTCCAGGGCGTGGACGAGCACGGCAACATCACCACCCTCGGTCGCGGCGGTTCCGACACCACCGGTGTTGCGCTGGCGGCGGCTCTCAAGGCTGATGAGTGCCAGATCTACACTGATGTGGATGGCGTCTACACCACCGATCCGCGAGTGGTTCCCGTGGCTCAGCGCCTGGATAAGATCACCTTCGAAGAGATGCTGGAAATGGCCAGTCTCGGCTCGAAGGTGCTGCAGATCCGTGCGGTCGAATTCGCTGGCAAGTACAACGTTCCGCTGCGCGTCCTGCACAGCTTCAAAGAGGGTCCGGGCACCCTCATTACTATTGATGAAGAGGAATCCATGGAACAGCCGATCATTTCCGGCATCGCCTTCAACCGCGATGAAGCCAAGCTGACCATCCGTGGCGTGCCAGACACCCCCGGCGTGGCCTTCAAGATTCTCGGCCCGATCAGTGCCGCGAACATCGAAGTCGACATGATCGTGCAGAACGTCGCGCACGATAACACCACCGACTTCACCTTCACCGTGCACCGCAACGACTACCAGGCCGCTGAAGCGGTGCTGAACAAGACCGCAGCCGAAATCGGTGCCCGGGAAGTGGTGGGGGACACCAAGATCGCCAAGGTTTCGATCGTCGGCGTCGGCATGCGCTCCCACGCAGGCGTGGCCAGCCGGATGTTCGAAGCCCTGGCCAAGGAAAGCATCAACATCCAGATGATCTCGACGTCGGAAATCAAGGTTTCCGTGGTGATTGAAGAGAAGTACCTGGAACTGGCCGTGCGCGCCCTGCACACGGCTTTCGAGCTCGACGCCGCCGCCCGACAGGGCGAATAAGGCGTTGTCCCAAGGGCGCGGTTTTACCGCGCCCTTTTGTTTTTTTGAATGGCGCGTCTCAAAACTGTTCTTTTGCTCGCGCTGGTCAATACTGAGGCCTGTAGGCTGCGACCGTTGCGGTTGCAGGTCCGACGTCCTTGTTTTGCAGACTTGTAGTCCCTGAACTGAATTGCGTGAGGAGAAAGGTATGCTGATTCTGACTCGTCGGTGCGCAGAGAGCCTGATTATTGGCGATGGCGAAATCACCGTGACCGTGCTCGGCGTCAAAGGAAACCAAGTGCGTATTGGCGTCAATGCCCCGAAAGAGGTCGCGGTGCACCGGGAGGAAATTTACCTGCGTATCAAGAAAGAGAAGGACGACGAACCAAGCCATTAATTTTTATCGATTTTTATGTTTGCAAACGGGGAGGAAGGTGGTTAATATACGCCCCGTGTTGCGGAGAGCTGGCCGAGTGGCCGAAGGCGCTCCCCTGCTAAGGGAGTACACCTCAAAAGGGTGTCGGGGGTTCGAATCCCCCGTTCTCCGCCATTATTCATGTAGTGCGTTGTAATCTGGCTTGTTCGGTAAGTTGTTGAAATTACTAGAAAAAAGCGCTTTACAAAAAGATTCGACGACCTATAATGCGCGGCAACACATGCACTCGTAGCTCAGCTGGATAGAGTACTCGGCTACGAACCGAGCGGTCACAGGTTCGAATCCTGTCGAGTGCACCATTTAAGAGTCGTTTGCAGCAATGCAAATAACTTGGCTTCAACCAGTTGTGATCTGGTATAAAACCACAACCTGCACTCGTAGCTCAGCTGGATAGAGTACTCGGCTACGAACCGAGCGGTCACAGG
>NZ_JBMDKO010000015.1:0-129449 GCF_057809755.1 Pseudomonas sp. FG13 | reverse complement strand
AAAAGGGCCTGGTCACCAGCCGTGCCTACTTGCCGCAGCAGGATCTGTCCAGCGGTCACCTGCAAGTGCTGGTGGTCGAGGGCCGGCTCGAAGGCTTGAAAGGCGCCGAGAACAGCCAGCTGTCGGAACGTGAACTGGCGATGGCGTTTCCCGGCAAGACCGGCGAGCTGGTCAACCTGCGGGAAATCGAGCAGATGGTGGACCAACTCAACCGCCTGCCATCGAACCAGGCGCAGATGGAGCTGACCCCCGGCCAGAACGTCGGCGGCAGTGAAGTGCTGGTCAAGAATACTCCGCAGAAGCCCTGGCGCGCCGGCCTGTCCCGGAGCAACGACGGCCAGCGCAGCACCGGCGAGCAGCAGTGGGGCACCCGCTTCGAGTGGGATAGCCCGCTGGGCCTGGCCGATCAATTGATGCTGCGCGGCGGTCATGACGCGATGAGCGATCACCAGCACACCTCCCGCAATGCCATGCTCTATTACAACCTGCCGTTTGGTTGGTGGAACGTCAGCTACACCTACAGCCAGAGCGAGTACCGCTCACAGATCGCGGCCAACGGTTTCAACTTCAAGCAGAGCGGCGACAGCCAGAACCATCAGTTGCGGGTCGAGCGTGTCATCCATCGCGATGCCATGAGCAAGACCTCCCTCAACACCGGGTTGGCGTATCTGCGCAGCAATAACTTCATCGAAGACAGCAAGCTCAGCGATAGCAGCAATCGCATCAGTGAGGCGCAGTTCGGTATCAACCACGGCCGTCGGGTCGGCAGTGCCTTCGTCAACCTCGACCTGGGCATGCAGCAAGGCATCGGCGCCTTCGATGCCCAGGGCGACCATGACCCGAAGCCCGGACTGCCGAATGCGCGCTACCGCAAATACACCGCCACCGTCAGCTACCTGCAACCCTTCCAGCTATGGGGCGAGTCCTTCAGTTTCAGCAGCCTGATGACCGGCCAGCGCAGCGAGGATGCGCTGTTCGCGCCGCAACGCATAAGCCTGGGCGGGGAGTCTTCGATACGGGGTTACAAGGACCAGTCGTTGGCCGGCGACAGCGGTGGCTATTGGCGCAACGACCTGCGCTGGAGCCGCCCGGTGACCCTGGAATGGCTGCGTCCGGTGTTTGCCGAATACGGCACCAGCCTCGGCTATGACCAGGGCGTAATACGCGGCAATCACTACAACAAGGAACCGAGCGGGCGCATGTCGAGCAACTCGGTGGAGCTGTTCGCCCGCGGCGAGCACCTGAGCGCCAGCGTCACCTTCGCCCACTCCCTGGAACGTCCGGCTGCCCTGACCGAGCGCGAAGCGCCGATCTATTTCCGCGTGGAAGCTCTTTTTTAAATTCTGCCCTTTTAAATGCTGTAGCAACGAGACCTGATCATGGACGACCGCCAATACGCCTTGCTGGCCCGCCAACCTTCTGCCGCCCTGAAAACCCGTGACCTGTTCTGGGGCATGCCCAAGCGCGGCTTGGCGTTTTTGCTGGCTAACGTCATGTTCTGGCAGCCGATGTGGGCTCAGGCCGACGGCATCGTCGTCAGTGCACCGGGCACCAGCCTCGGTCAGGCAGGCAACGGCGTGCCCATCGTCAACATCGCCAAGCCCAACGGCAGCGGTCTGTCCCACAACCAGTTCAAGGACTACAACGTCGGCAGCAACGGCGTGATCCTCAATAACGCCACCAACCCGGCTCAATCCACGCAGTTGGGTGGGATTATCCTCGGCAACCCGAACCTCAAGGGGACGGCGGCCCGGGTCATTCTCAACGAAGTCAACGGTGGCAGCCCCAGCCAGTTGCGCGGCTACACCGAAGTGGCGGGGCAGTCGGCCCACGTCATCGTCGCCAACCCCTATGGCATCACCTGTAACGGCTGCGGTTTCATCAACACTCCGCAGGCGACCCTGACCACCGGCAAACCAGTCATTGAAAACGGCCAACTCCGGAGCTACCAGGTCGACCAGGGCAGCGTCACCGTCGAAGGCGCGGGCCTCAACGCCAACAACGTCGACCGCTTCGAAATCATCACCCGCAGCGCCAGGATCAACGCCGAGATCCAGGCCAGGAACCTGACCATCGTCGCCGGTCGCAACGACGTTGACGCCGCGACCCTCAACGCCACCGCCCGCGCCGACGACGGCAGCGCCAAGCCGCAACTGGCCATCGACTCCTCGGCCCTGGGCGGCATGTACGCCGGGGCGATCAAACTGGTGGGCACCGAGGCCGGCGTCGGGGTGAAGCTGGACGGCAAGATGATCGCCAGCGGTGGCGACATTCAGCTCGATGCCAATGGGCATTTGAGCCTGGCCCAGACCGCTGCAGCCGGCGCCGTCAACGTCAACGCCGCCAGCCTCGACGCCCAGGGACCGGTCTACGCCGGCACCGCGTTGACCGTGAAAACCCAGGGCGACCTGACGAGCCAGAACAACCTGGTGGCCCGCGACAGCATTCGCCTGGACAGCGGCGGCACTCTGCGTAACAACGGGATCGTCGAAGCTGGGGTCAACGCCGATAACACGCGCAATACCAGCGGCGACGTCACCCTCACCGCCAAACAACTGAACAACAGCGGCAAAACAGTCGCTGCCAGTCGCGACCTGACGGTGACCACGACCGATACGTTGAACAACCAGGGCGGTACGCTCAGCGGCCAGCGCAAGACCACCGTCACGGCCAAGGTCGTGGATAACCGCGCCAAAGGCCGCATCCTGGGCAATACCGAGGTGAACGTTAAGGCCGATCAAGTGCTCAACGGCAGCGGCGGCCTGATCAATAGCCAGGACGTCTTGCAAGTGACGGCGGGCCGGTTGGATAACAACGCCGGTGAACTGTCGAGCCTGAACACCGCGACGCTGGTGCTCGGTAGCCTGGACAACCTCACCGGCCTGGTGATGACCGGCAAGCAGCTGGATATCACCGCGACCGGCGCGGTCAACAACCAGGGCGGCGAACTGTCGACCCAAGGCCTGATGACCCTCACGGCGGGGAGCCTGAGCAATCGCGACAAGGGCACCGTCGCCGCCAACGGCATCCTGGTCGTGACCGCCACGAAAGGGGCAATCGACAACGGCAACAATGGCCTGATTGCCAGCCGCAACGCCGAGCTGAAGGTGACCGCCGCCAGCCTCGACAACGCCAAGGGCACCCTGCAGGGCAAAGGATTGGTGAAGGTCGACATTGCGGGCGACATCGATAACCAGGCCGGCTCGATCATCGCCCAGGACGCGAACCTGAATGTCTTCGCCACCAACCTGGACAACCGCGGCGGTGTGCTGTCCAGCGTCAAGGCTGCGCTGGAGGCGCAGGTCAGCGGCGTGCTGAAAAACGGCCATGACCTGAATGGCCAGGGCGGCACGATCCAGGCGAAAGGCCTGACCCTCGAAGCCCTCGCCGGGCTGTTCAACGACGGCGGACGCATCGCGGCGCAGGCTGGGGATGCCGTGCTCGATACCGGCAGCGCCCGTTTCGACAACAGCAACGGCGGCCTCTATGCCAGCGGCAAGGTGAAGGTCGACGCCCTGAACCTGGACAACAGCCACGGCCAGATCAGTGCCAGGCAGATCGATCTCAACCTCAACGGTATTCTGAACAATACCCAAGGCATCATCGAAGGCGACAACAGCCTGGATGTCCTCGCCGCCAGCCTCGTCAATCACAACGGCCAGCTGCGCACTTTGGGCCGCAACAGCACCACCGTGTTCTCCATCGGCGGCCTGTTCGACAACAGCAACGGCACCCTGGAAACCGTCAGCAACGACGTCGGCTTCACCCTCGGCAGCCTGAACAACCAGAGCGGCAAGCTGCGCCACATCGGTGCCGGCGCATTCGGCCTGAACCTCACGCGATTGGGCGCAGTCGGCGGCAGCCTGGTGACCTACGGCACCCTCGTGCTCGATGCCGACAGCTGGACCAACAGCACCTCGATCCAGGCCGAACACCTGACCGTCAACGTCAATCACCTGACCCAGACCGCCACCGGCCAGTTGCTCAGCGCCAACAGTTTCAATGGCTCCGGGATCGACTGGCGCAACGACGGCCTGATCGGCAGCGATGGCCTGATCGATGTCCAGCTCACCGGCCAATACGCGGGCAACGGCCGCTTGAGTAGCGTGGGCACCTTGGGCCTCAAGGCCGCACTGATCGATCTTGAGGAAAACGCCAGTGTCGCCGGCGGTGGGAATACCACGGTGCATGCCGACGGCGTATTCAACAACCGCGGCCGCGTGACCTCGGCGGCGGGCATGAATGTCACGGCGCAGGGCATCAATAACCAGGGCACCCTGGGCAGCGCCGGGTTGCTGAGCGTTGGCACCGGTGCATTGCGCAATGAGAACGGCCTGATCTTCAGCGGTGCCGACATGACCCTGAAGGTCGACAGCCTGACCAACCTCAACGCCGACATCTACAGCCTGGGCAACCTGAGCATCGACCGCGATGGCCTGGGCACATTGGCTTCCAGCATCGTCAACAGCTCCGGTTCGCTGCAAAGCGACGGCAACATGAGCCTGGCCGCCAGCACGATTGAAAACGTGCGGACCGTGTTGAACACCAACGACGCCGGCATCTACACCGCGTCGATCAGGGAAGTCGCCTGCATCGAAGGCGTCAACGCCGGGGATTGCAGCGGCGGCAAGGAAAACCACGTCTGGCAGATCATCCAGCGTGACAAGTTCGAGGTCACCGCCGCCAGCGCGGCCTCCAGCATCACCTCCGGCGGCAACCTGAATATCCGGGCCGGTGACCTGACCAATAGCAGCAGTACCATCGGCACGGGCGGCGCCCTCACCGCCAACCTCGTCAGCCTGAACAACATCGGCATCGAAACCCACGACACCGAAACCTCGCGCACCTTCGTGTCCGAGCGCACGCGCAGCCCTGGCGGCTGGCGTACCCTCGCCGATAATTTCACCAACAAGTACTGGTTCCAGAGCCCCGGCTACAACCCTGCCAACCTCGGCGGCCTGGAAGCTGACATGAGCCGTTTCATCGGCACGACCGAGCGCGAACTACTGCAATTCGGCAGCAGCCGGGCCCTGTCCCACGATACCCAGACCTACGCCGCCATCATCCAGTCCGGCGGTGCAATCGATATCCGCACCCAGAGTAACGCCAACAACAGTGTCATCCGGGGTGGCTACAACTACGTCGGCGCCGGACCGCGCACCGACACCGGCGCCGACGGGAGATTTTCAACCCGCATCACCGTCAACCAACAGCTTTCGCCCGACCTCGCCCAACAGCAAGTCAACCCGGTGACCCTGCCCGGTTTCGACCTGCCCACCGGCCAGAACGGCCTGTTCCGCCTGAACGAAGGTAGCGGCACTCCGACACAAGGCAGCGGCCTGACCCAAGTGCGCGGCCTGCCGGACCGCTCGTTCCAGGCCAACCCGCAAAAATACCTGATCGAAACCAACCCGGCGCTGACCGACATGCGCCGGTTCATGAGCTCGGATTACCTGCTGTCCAACCTGGGCTACGACCCTGACGACGCTGCCAAGCGCCTGGGTGACGGCTTCTACGAACAACGCCTGATCCAGCAAGCCGTCATCGCCCGCACCGGCCAGCGTTTCCTCGACGGCCAGACCTCCGATGAAGGCATGTTCAAGTACCTGATGAACAACGCCATCGCCAGCAAGGACGCCCTCAACCTGTCCTTGGGCGTAAGCCTGACCGGCGAACAGGTCGCGGCGCTGACCCACGACATCGTCTGGATGGAAAACCAGACGGTGAACGGCCAACAGGTGCTGGTGCCGGTGCTTTACCTGGCGAACGCCAACCATCGGCTGGCGCCGAATGGAGCGCTGATCCAGGGCAGCGACGTCACGCTGATTGCCGGTAAGAACCTGAACAACGCCGGGACGTTGCGGGCGTCGAATAACCTGGTTGCCACGGCTAACGACAGCCTGGTGAACAGTGGGTTGCTGGAGGCGGGGAATCGGCTGGATGCGTTGGCGAGTAATGATCTGACTAACCGGGCGGGTGGGGTTATTTCTGGCCGGGATGTCAGTGTTGTTGCGCTTGCGGGGGATGTGACCAACGAGCGGACTGTCACCCGTCATGCCAGCAGCACGGGCTACAAGACTGAGCAGCGGGATTTCGTCGACAGCGCGGCGCGGATCGAGGCGAGTCATGACCTGAGCGTGGGGGCTGGGCGGGATATCGCGAATGTGGGTGGGGAGCTGAAGAGTGGTAATGACGCCACCTTGCGCGCTGCCCGAGATTTGAAGATTACGGCTGCCGAGCAATCGGATAGCCATACGCGCGGCGCCAATCATCGCGATTCGACCATCACCCAACATGGCTCCAGCGTCACTGTCGGTCGCGACCTTCAAGCCACCGCGGGTGCCGACCTCGAGACGGTGGCCAGCCAGATTGACGTCAAGCGCAACCTGGCCATGGCGGCCACCAACAATTTGACCTTGGGAGCGGCGGCGAATGAGCAGCACTCCTTTAGCCAGAGCAAGAAGGTCAAGAGCATCGAGGACCATGTCCAGCAGGTGTCCACCTCGCTCAAGGCAGGCGGTGATGTGACATTGAGCGCGGGGCAAGACCTGGCGCTGGTGGCGAGTACGGTCAACGCGGGGAGTGAAGCCTATTTGGTGGCGGGAAAAAACCTTGCCCTCAAAACCGCTGAAGATCAGGACTACAGCTTTTACAGCAAGACCAAGAAGACCTCGACGAGCAAGAAGTTCCGCCTCGATGAAACGCAGAGCACCAGCAATGTTGGCAGCCTGGTCAGCTCCGGCGGCAACAACACATTGGTAGCGGGCGAAAACCTGTTGCTGGCGGGCAGCGCCGTAACGGCCGAAAAAGGCGCGGCGAAGCTGGTTGCGGGCAACGATGTTCAGGTACTTGCCGCGACGGACTCAGACAGCGCTCGTCATGAGCGTAAGCAAAGCAAAAGCAGTTGGGGTGGGTTCAAGTCGAGCAAGATCGAAGACAAGGTCGATGAGAAACGCACCACTGCGGTGGGCAGCATGGTCTCGGGCGAGACGGTCACCGTCGCGGGCGGACAAGATGTGAAAGTCACAGGCTCGTCCCTGGTCAGTACCGGCGACCTGAGCGTGCAGGCCGGGCGCGACCTGACCATCGACGCGGCGCGGAACACCTTCTCGCGTACCGATATGCACAAGGAAAAGAATCGCGACCTGACTGGAGTGTTGACGGGTAACAAGCTGGGCCTGGATGACATGACGGGCAATCAGCATTTGTTTATCAACCGTCAGAAGCACAATGGTACGGCGGATGAAACTACCTTGACGGGTAGTACGGTGGGTTCAAGCGAGGGCAGCATCGATCTGTCTGCCGGACGCGAACTCAGTGTGGTAGCCAGCGATCTGGTCAGCACCAAGAACACCACCCTCTCGGGCTCCAACGTCACCTTGGCTGCCGGTATGGAAACTGCCAGTCAGCGCACCACCGATAAGTCCAGCAGCCTCGCCGTGGGACGTGTAGTGGGCGGGATGATTGTCGATACGGTAAAGAGCATCCGGGACAACGCGAAGGCTGCGCGGAAGGCTGATGATGGCCGTCTGAAGGCTGTGAAGGGTGCACAAGCGCTGATGGCGCTCAACGGCATGGGCGATCGGGTTGATGACCTTTCAGCGGCCGCCAGTGGCAGCCCAAATAGCAGCGGAGCCGTGTTCAAGATCGGCACGGAACTGGCTAATACCCATAGCAAGAGCAGTACTCGATACGACAGCACCACCGCCAAACAAACCACCGTCAATAGCGGCGGCAATTTGCTGATCGTTGCATCGGGCCAGGCTGCCGGAACCGCCGGGAATATCCATGTTATCGGCAGTAAGCTGAAGGCGGCCGATACGCTGCTGCTGGCCAAGAACGACATCACGTTCGAGAGTGCACAGAACACCGAAGATCGTGAGAACCATAGCAGTAACAACAAGACCGCCATCGGGGCCAGCTTCAACATCGGCTCGCAGAACGGTTTTACCCTCGACCTCGGCGCCCAGCTCGCCAAAGGTAAGGGGAGCGGTCACGACGTCACGCAGGTCAACAGCACCCTGGATACGGGTTCGCTGAAACTGCAGAGCGGAAATGACACGACCCTGGCTGGCGCACAGATCCATGCCGACAGCATCCTGGCATTGGTTGGCGGCGACCTGAATATCACCTCGCGGCAGGACACGTCCGAGCATAAGAACAAGCAAACCAGCGGCGGTTTTGGGGCCAGCATCTGTGTACCGCCGTTCTGCTACGGCGAAACGGTGACGGCGACCGCCAACATCGCCGCCAGCAACATGAACAGCAAGTACGAGGCGGTGACTGATCAAAGCGGTCTGTTCGCCGGCAAGGACGGCTACAACATCACCGTGGGCAAGAACACCGTGCTGCAAGGCGCGGTGATTGCCAGCGAGGCCACGGCCGATAAAAACAGCTTGAGCACGGACAGACTGATCGTCAGCGACATCAAGAACGTCAGTGAGATCAAGAGCCAGTCCGCGGGCTTCAACGCTTCTTATGGCAGCGGTTATGGCGAATTGACGCCTGGCACCACCTTTGGTGGCAGCGTTCCGCTGTCGCTCAAGGATTCCGACCACAGCACCACGCGCAGCGCTGTCAGCGAGGGCACGATCACCGTCCGCAATGCGGCCGGGATCAATGACCTCGTGGGGTTGAGCCGAGATACCGACAACGCCAATTCGCGGTTGGACCGTCCAGATGAAAAAGCGATGGAGGAGCGGATCGAGTTGATCCAAAGCACCGTTGCTTTATCCAAGACGGTCATCTCCGAGGTCGCCATCGCGCAGCAACAGGCCGCGAGTGAAAGGGCTCGAACCGCGTCGACCGAGCAAGAGCGCAATGCTGCGATTGCCGATGCCAAGAGTTGGGACGTGGGCGGTGACAAGCGTTTCATGGCTGATATTGCCGCAGGCTTGATTGCGGCGGGTCTGGGCGGCGTTGGGGGGAGTACGGCGGTGGGGTTGGTGGCTAACACCACGGCCGCCGACACATACAAGAAAATTGGCGACTACGCCGACCAGCAATTGGCAGAAGCAACGCGCCAGAAAGACAAAACGCTTCAGGCCGCCTGGGGTGAGGGCGGCGCTGCGCGCGTCTTGCTCCATAGCTTGGCCGGCGCTGCACAAGGCTTGTCCAGCGGTACCGCCGCCGGGGGCGCACTGAGTGCCGGTACTTCGGCGGCCATCATGCCGGCCCTGGACAAGGTGCTTAAAGACAGCGGTGTAGGTGTTGATAGCCGAGATGCCTTCGATGTCTTGCTGGCGGCAGGTCTGGGGGCAGCGGTAGGCAAAGGCGGCATCGCACAGGCGAGCGGCGCGACCATTGCGAGTAACGTGGAAAGATACAACCGCCAGGTCCATCCCACTGAAGCTCGCTTGATCGAGCAGGAAGCGCCGGTTCTGGCTGCCCGTCTAGGCATCAGTCAGGCCGAGGCCGAGCAGCGGATGGCGCGAGCGTTTGCGTTTTATACCGATGCGGATTGGAACAAGACGATTGGTGGAACGGACAGCCAGTTTGATGCTGTGACACTGGAGTATCTGGGCAAAGCATTGGCACCGTTGGCTGGACGGTATGCTATCAACGAGTCGGTTGGAGATGTGCCTAAGTTTGTTGATGGTACAAAAGTTTATACGGCTGATGAAACCAAAGAACTGCTGCAGAATTATCGTAACAATCACCCTGGTTCATTCAATGATCCACTGGAGAACGGTGAATACCTAGTAAACGGAAATCTGTTTGGGTATCCGAACCCAGATGTCAATGCGCAAACCAGGTACTACGATAAGAACTTGAATCTTGGCGGGCCGACCTTGGGTCAGGCCGGCTCGGGTTTGATTGCCTTTGGTGCGGGGGTTGGGGCCGGCTTTTACGACGTTGGTAAAGGCCTATTCGTGCTCGGAAACGGGCTCTGGAATGACTTTCCCGGCACAAGCTCTCAAGTTGCGAATGGAATGCTTGGCTTCTTGGCCGGGGCTGAATGGGACAGTTCACGGGAGGAAAGTAATCAAACCAAGCTACTTGGCTATCTTGCTGGCTTACAAGGTGGGTCGACAGCCTATGATGAGCTGCTAGGGAAGCAGGCTGCTGCAGATTCGCTTCTGTTGATTCCGGCGGGACGTATCGGTGCCGCTAGTCAGGATCTGGT
Organism: Pseudomonas sp. FG13; assembly: GCF_057809755.1. Classification (NCBI taxonomy): domain Bacteria; kingdom Pseudomonadati; phylum Pseudomonadota; class Gammaproteobacteria; order Pseudomonadales; family Pseudomonadaceae; genus Pseudomonas; species Pseudomonas sp. FG13. The sequence continues at coordinate 119,323 of NZ_JBMDKO010000015.1, read as the reverse complement.
TTTGGTGTATCGAGGTACAGAGAAAGGGGCGGAAAATTTCGTCTATAAAGAGACAGGACATCTTTTTAGTGACGCCGCGTTGCGAGCATATTATGAAACCGGATCAATTGAGGGCGCTTATGCATCGTCAAAGGCCTCACATCAAGAGTGGCTAAAAATCTGGGGCACTGAAGATCAATATGCTCAGGCTCACGGTGCGTTTGGGCTGGAACTGCCAGCATCGTTTAAGCTAGAAAGAACCCTTATCTCGGTTACGACTAACCTTGAAATGGCCAAGTTTTTTGCGGGCAATGGTGAAGTGTATAGTGGATATGTACCCCGTTCATGGCTAATTAAACAGAGTTTGTCAGGTGCTGGGGAGAGTGAGTTTTTGCTAAAGCATGGCTCTGATCTTATGAAACCAATAGCTCCAGCTGGAAGATAAAGCTTTTTAGGAGATCTATATGAGGAAGTACGCAGAGTTAGTAGTTGATGGTCAGGTCGTAATTGTGCCAAGTGTTGATGAGTGGAAGGAAATATTGGATACAGGTAGATATCAAGATGGAAGTGACTTTAACCCTAATCTTAAAGCCGTCGCGCACAATATGCTTGATTTTGTATCAGGGCGCGAAGGTGAATTCTGCTTGGGTCTGCATCTGACTAAATCGTTAAAACCATGGGTGCCGTTACATTTGTATTGCATGGAAAAAAGATGGCAGCGTGTGCTGGTGGAAAGGGTGGCTTGCGGTCAGTGTAAGTGGGTTGGGAGAATTGCCAATCCTTCAGATCCGACTTTATATTTTGGAGTTGATGATGATTTGGAAATTGCCTCCAAATCACTGTCCCTTCCTCGTTGTAATTGTCCAAAATGTGGTGCAGTGCTACCTCGGATAGCTGTGTGGGTTGAGGATGTTGAAGCAGCGTAGGTATGAAAATATGGAAAAGGGGAGTGGCGCTTACTTGATTTTCTTAAGGAAAGGGGCGCAGATTTTTTTTAAATCTCTGCTACGCTGAAAACCATCCATAAATGGAAGGTGCGATGCTTGGGACGGGCATGTTGTTTACCGAACTACCTGCCTCATTTAGTGGGGCGATGTCATAACTACGAGGTGATGTTCGCTATTGCGGAGCATTGTCAAGACAAAGGGAGGCTGTTTAGTTTTGAGGTGAAAAATAAATTCTTCACTTTTCTGGTTTTTTTCGTGGGGGTCAATAAAATTAATAAACAGCTGGACTTTCTACTTGATAAGGTGTGGAAGCATGATCTTGTTCTGGCCCAGATAACTGGCGCTCCACGCCCGCAAGTCTTGCGTGCAAAAATTGGGCGGATATATTCTACCGGAAAAGGAGTTGTTTATGGGTTTCTTAATTCGGAAGTTGAATTCGTTCGATCTGGTGGGACGTGGGGGGATGTAGCCCTGAAAGTTGGTGAACAGGCCCTGCTGTTTGTTGCGTCGGTTTCTGGGGAGCTATATGAAGATGTTTGGCATGGACATATGGTTGTAGAGGATATTGAAGGGAGCTTGTATGCGATCTACCCCCGTAAGGAGTTATGGCTGAGTGAAGATATTCCATCCTCAATTAGGGTGGCCTCCAGGCAAGACCCGAAGCGATCATACGCGACAGCAATTCGTTTCGATGTAATGGAGGAGTATTTGATAAGTTTGATAAAGGTAGGCGGTAGTAATGGGGGGTAATTATTTTATTATTGTCTGGGCTCGGATGAGACGCAGGGTGGTCCCTTGGCAGAGCAAAACTTTGCATCGGGAAGTTGGGGGTAGGGCAGTTTAATACTGGTTTGTTGGTTGTTGGTTTTTTTGCTCATCAAGCTTATAAGCTTTCAGGTCAGCAAGAGAGAATGTCCACCTCAGTATGTGAGGCGGATGGGGGTGGTTGTATATATTGTTGACTATTGTGATAGGGTGGATTTGATGGGGGTGTTGAACATCTATATGTCATCTGGTTGTTAGTTGCAATGGGTTTGAGGTTCTGTGCGCGTGAGCAGGGGTGATATGGAGAAAATGCGATAAGCCGCATTTTCTCGGGGTAGAAGCTGTTTTTGTTTTTGAGGTGTTGATGACATGCATGGAGCAAATATGAAAAAAACTATACTGCTATTACTTGCCTTTACCCTGGTATTGCTGGGCTGCAAATCCAACGTCCGAGACTCTTCCCCCACCCTGCTCAAAAACGGCATCCAGTTCCAACAAAATAAAGTGACCGCCGACGACCAGCACGCCAAGGTCATCATGAAAGCGACAGGCACTGTCATCCCGGTAGAGTTTTCTATCCGACGCGCAGCGGACCCAGACCAGCGCATGGACGTGCAGGGAATAGTAGTGGATTCCGGTCGCGGCAAAGTATTCGGCTGGATTGCCAAGCTTAACGAAGCGGCCCACAGCGCGACCCTGAAGCACTTTCCTCAGCTGGAGGTACTAGCTGATCCCGATCAGCCATTCAAGGTATCGGGTTACGCCAGTGGTGAGAGTATCAACCGTGGTGACCGCTGCGGCCCGGTCAGCACCACGTTCACGCCAGAGAAAAGCAAGGTTTATCTGGTGGAGTTTCAGTTCGCTGGGGGTGGTTGTGAACTGCATGTCTATGACACCACGCAGCCTCAGGAACGTATCCCTGTAGTCGTTAACTCACAGGACGATGGCTTCGCCAATGCCGTGCCGGGGTGCAAGTCGGCAACTACCTCGGTCAACAATCAGCCCGTTATAACAAATTTCTGCATCAAATCCATTGTGCTTCAGCCCTCGCAATATCGCGTTAGCGTCAATGGCCAAACTGTTTTCAGCGGTACGGATTATGAGCGAGTTGACTTCACAAAACCCGTTAAGGAAGGAGTCGCAAGCGGCAGTTGTAATGAAGTAGTCGAAGCGCAGGCGGGCACTTCGTCAAAGCCTGTAGCCTTAAAAGACTTGCCCGCTGATTTAGTGGCAGGATGTCACGTTACCGCTGATGCGGAGGGCCGTTCCCAGCCCTTCAACAAGGACGCAGCCTGCGATAAGGCTTTCTACAAGGCCATGGCTCCGCTATTAGGTAAGGTGATTGCCGTCGAAGTTGCACGGCAGTGTACGGTGAAAATAGGCGCACAGACTGTCTTCGATGACCGTTTCCTCTTTTGATTTGTATAACTAGGTAGCAGAGGGCAGTGAGGGTAGATTTTTTGCTAGGTTGCAAATAAATCTGCATCTTTTAGCTCGTGTTGATATGTCAGCAAGATTTTTTTGAAAAGGGGCCGGATCTATTTAATTTCTAATATGAAAATAGATCCGTCCCCTTTTTTGCCTGCTAAGAAAATGTTGCAACCCAAATAGGCTTGATATGGACGCAGGACAGCAAGCACTTTGTAAGGAACTCAGAAAAATGAGCTCTGCTCAGGCTGGCGACTGGTTGATTGGAGCATATCCATTAGATTCCGATGATTGGGGTGAAGCGATGGTACTCTTGCCGCACCGATCTTGGGGGAAAACTGAGCAGCATCAACTGGCAGATCATTTTTTTAAAAAGTTACCGTTCTCAGGTTATCGAGGGTATGAAAGTTTTGCCTCTATTATGTCTATAGCTTCACTGATTGGCTGTGTTGAAAAAGCTTTGCCTGACGATGCAGCTAGGCGAGAGTTGCTGCTGTACTATCTAATTCCGGTATTAAATCGCGCTGCAAAGAGTGACTCGGATCGGAAGATGATAAATGAATTAGTTTTAAGAATGGCGTAGGGGGAAAGGGGCGGGTCAATTTAAGTTTTGAGGTGAAAAATAGATCCGTCCTCTTTTTCTCTTTTTCTTTTTTTCTTTTAAGCAAAAGCTCCGCCGGAGTTCTTATAATGGTTGTCCAGGATTTTGATTTGCTAAAGCAAATATTTGAGTTGATTGATTCGGGTATTGTTGGCGGGTATGACTCGTTTGTTTATGCGGTTGAAGTTGGAAGTGGCTGTATGGAGGCAGAGTTGACGGTGAAGAAAAATGGCGTGGCGTCGACTGACGCTGAGACGGATTTTGATAGCTTTCTAATTTTCGATTTGGTTGAGCAGCTAAAAGGAAATGCTGTTTGTCGGGGTGAAGGTTGGTATTCATTTGTTATGAGTTATCACCAAGGCGAAAGTGTAAAAACGAAATTTAAGCACTAGGCGCGAGGGATAGAGGGAAAACTTCTTGCGGGGGAAGGAGGCGGATCGATAAAATTTTGAGGTGAAAAATAAATCCGTCCTTTTTTTGCTTTTTCAGAACAGGTGTATGGTGCCTAAATGAGTGAAATTATTAAGCAATTCGACATGTTTTGCGATGCCTCCATGGCAGCTTTTAATGAGGAGTTGGAAATTTCCTATGAAGCATCTTTATTGAATATTTTAAATTTTGTGAAGAAGCATCCGGAGTATAGGGCGGATTTTATTGACAGATTTAAGATGATCTTAGTTTCGAATGATTCGCCATTTGAAGCGGTAGCGTTTTGCATGCGAGAGCTTCAGTGGTCAGAAATTAAAGAGTTTGTAGTTTCAAGAATGAATCCTTCGCAGGATCCTCGTAGTGAGGCTCTTAGAAGCGTATTGACTGCATATGATAATTTTTGGTCGGATGCGGGTATTTATGCGTATTATGCGAATTCGTAAAATATACTGCGGAAGTATTTGGGAAGGGGGCAGTCCCTGAGGAAACTCCACTTTTCCTAGATGAAAACAAGAGGTTGTAATATTGAGGGCGTGGGGCATGAAAGTGGGAAAAGGGGGGCGGATCTATTTAATATGAGATGAAAAGTCCGCCCCTGTTTTATTTTTTTTCTCTATGTTTTTTGAAATGACTCACTCTGAAATCAAGCTTGCTGGCACATGCTCCGTTAACCAAACCCCATTTTCGGCCTGGAAGAACTTGAAACCCAGTCGGTGCATTCGAAGGGCGTCAACTTTCAGTACCACAGGCTTTCCGTAACGCTGCCCAACAGCAATAGCCGTTTGCATGTCCTGCGACAGATGCACGTGGTGACGGGAGCCTGGAATCAGCCCTTTTTCCCCGATCGACTCCAGAAAGCGCGTGGCGGTGCCATGGTAAAGAAGCTCCGGAGGTTCTTTCTCTACATATTGAAGACTGACGGTACCGGTTGAATGCCCCTGTACGGCGCGAATGCGCAGACCGTCGTCGGAGAGACTGAAGCGCTTTTTATCACTGCTGCTGACGACGGCTTGGATAAGATCCATATCCAACGGGCGCCCATCTTCAGCCGCACCGGCTATCAAAGATTCGATATCGGCCCAGCCTTCGCTGTCCAGTTGCAAGCCAATCGCTTGTGGTTCATGCCTGAGGACATAACTAAGAAACTTGCTGGTCTCGTTGAGTCGCTTGGTATCCATACTGCTTGAAGCCTCAATGTCATTCTTTGAGCGAGTGGCAACTGCCCATCCTGGATTTTTCAGAAATGGTCACAAGGGTGAGCGTGTCCGTGGTAAAGCGCCTCGCCATGCCGACGTAGCCTATCTCGTTTGTGTCGCGTTGTCCGAGATAGCCATATGAATTGGCAAAGTCGAAGAGAACGAAACACTTTGTATAAAGACCTTTCCCATTGACTTGCAGGACATTTCCTAGAAAATCCCAACCCCTTGCGCCTGCCGTTTTCGGTGCCTAGTCTTCGTCCACCGCTGCCAATTCAGCGGTCGGGTTTAGTCGCTCGGTATTCCGTTAGGCGCAAGGTCTCCTTGAAGTCAGGCTACAGTGTTGTCGCTGATTTTATGGTGGCTGTGCGCAGGGCACCCTCGGGTGCGCCGGTTTCCTAACGTCCCGGTCGACTAACCTGCGTACAGCCGCCACCCAACCTCGTTTAGTCGCGAGCAGTGGCGGCTCCAACTGACGTTAGGAGTACCCATGGACAAACTCATCCCAGACCCACCCATCCCACCGCTGCACCTGGACATCGCCGCCGATGCCAATGCCGAACGCGTCATCGATTCCTACCTGAACCCCAAACCCGCCCAATCCGACGAGAAACCATCCCCCGACCAACTCTTCACCATCGTGGATGGCGTCGATGCTGAAAGCCTGTTGGCCAACCTCAGCGAAACCCTGGCTTCCGCCAATGTCATGGCCGGTGACCTGGCGTTCGAGCTGGAAGGTTCTCGGCGACATTTTGCCTTGGGGCTGCAGCAGTTGATCGAACTGGGCCAGCTCTTGGCAAACCGGGCACTGGACACCGTCGATCCTCGATAGAAACTTAAAGTTTGGGTTTGGTCGATGATCAAACCCGTTTTTTGCGGCAGCATACGCAACCTGCTCACTTCGGACGCATAGACCGTGCAGACCTCCAACCGCAGTGCCCTGATCGCCCAACTCGCCACCGCACCCGATGACATTGCCGCGCGTGCCGCGCTTTATCGCGTCCTGCTTGATACGGCGGAGGTTTCGCTGGAGGCGTTGCGCGTTGCCGCTGGCCTCTGCGATCCGGCCGCCATGGCCGTGATTGCCCAGTTGAACACCACACCCCACAGGAATCGTCCCGGTCCCTTGTTGCCGCAGCTTCGCGGACTGCCGGTGGATCATGTGGCGCTGGACGATGCCGAGCCGCATTGGCTTGATGCATTGGCCGGGCTGCCGTTGCGTACGCTGATACTCAACGGCCCGAGGTTCCGTTGCGGTCCGGATATATGGCGGCGTTTGCCGGGTGTTGCCCTGGAACATCTGGAGATCAGCAGCTTTTCCCGCGACGATGACGCGACCAGTCTGCCGTCACTCGAACGCCTGCGCTGCCTCAAGTTGGACACCTATGGTGAAGACTTCGACGACAGTTTCCTCCGGCAACTGGGCAGCAGCAGGCTGCAAGAGTTGTCATTGAACCGTTGCGATGACCTCACGGACGACGGCCTTCGGGCGCTGTCGTCATTCAGGTTGCGCTCACTCACCTTGAAACGCGCCGGAGAGCTGACTTCAGCGGGAATGCGGCACTTGTGCACGCATCCACTCGAACAACTGACCATCAGCTCAAGCGGCGCCATCTTGCGGGATCCTTCCTGGCTTGCCGATATGACAGCCTTGCGCTCGCTGAGTCTCGATGACTGTTACGCCTCGGACACCCTGCTTGATGCCATCCGCGAGCTTCCGATCGAACGGCTTTCGTTGCATTCCGCGTACCTCTGCGAGGACGACTTCGAGGGACTCGAAGGCATGCCGCTTGCCGATCTGGATCTCAAATGCTCACGCCAGGTGATCGAGCGTCTGGACGTGCTGCACGAGTTTCCACTCAAGCATCTGGGGCTTTCCGATGTGCAAGGCATCGACGCGCAGACATTGCGTGATCTGGAGGGGCTGGGCCTGGAATCGCTGGACCTGTCGTTGAACGAGGTGAGCTGGAAGATGCTGAAACAACTGGCCGGCCTGCCGCTGAAGCGGCTGAATCTCAGTTTCTGTCAGGGCATGGATGGCAAGACATTGCGCAAACTGACCGAGCTGGGCCTGCCGTTGGAGCAACTTGAAATCAGTGGCCTGGACCTGCGTGATGCCGACCTGGCTTGCCTGCGTGACGTGCCGCTGCAACGCCTCGGCTTGTATGAAAGCCCGTGGTTGACCGATGCCGGCGTCGCTCATCTTGCGGGGCTGCCGTTGCGAGACCTGACCCTTGAGGCGGGGCCGGGGGAATCGCAGCTTACGTCAGCCATGGTGTCGGTGCTGGAGCGGTTGCCGCTGGAGAGGCTGTCGTTGCGCAATGGCTCGGGGATCAGCGCAGAGGGTTGGGATCGCTTGGCACGGTTGTCGGCCCACGTGAGCGGGCCTGGTATTTGACGCCCGTACTTTAAATCCGGGCCTCGATAGAAATAGGCAAGGCTCCCAGGCAAACCGGCATAGGTGCCCCATTTCTCGATAGCTACCATAACCCCGTACCTATCGATTGGAGCTCGCCATGCACAGCAGCAAAACCCTATTCATCACCGGCGTGAGCAGTGGCTTTGGCAACGCCCTGGCCCGGGAGGCACTTGCCGCGGGTCACCGGGTCATCGGAACCGTGCGCAGTGAGGCGGCCTTGCAGGCCTTTGAAGCGCTTTCAGCGGATCGTGCCCACGGCGTCATCCTGGATGTCACGGACTTCGACCGGGTCGACAGCGTTGTCGCGGCGACGGAGGCCGCTCATGGTCCGGTCGATGTGTTGGTCAACAATGCCGGCTACGGGCATGAGGGTATTCTCGAAGAGTCGCCGCTGGAGGAGGTGCGGCGTCAGTTCGACGTCAATGTGTTCGGCGCAGTGGCGGTGATCAAGGCCTTCCTGCCTTATTTCCGCACGCGGCGTGCCGGTCACATTCTCAATATCACCTCCATGGGTGGCACCATCACGATGCCGGGCATCGCTTACTATTGCGGGAGCAAGTTCGCCCTAGAGGGCATCTCCGATACGCTGAGCCAGGAACTGCGACCGTTCAACATCTTCGTCACAGCCGTCGCGCCCGGCTCGTTTCGAACGGATTGGGCGGGTCGTTCGATGCGCCGCACGGCGCGTAGCATTGCCGACTACGACGCCAGTTTCGATCCGGTACGCAGGGCGCGTGAGGAGAAAAGCGGTAAGCAGCTCGGCGATCCGCAGAAGGCTGCGCAAGCGATGCTGCAAGTGATTGCCAGCCCGACGCCACCTGCGCACCTGTTGTTGGGCAGCGATGCGTTGGGCCTGGTGCGGGCCAAACTGAGCCGTGCGGCCAACGAGATTGATCAATGGGAAGCGCTGACCCGTTCGACCGACGGATGACCGGCAAACAGGAGGGTGTCGATGACTGAGGCCGATTCACGCACTTCGCGGATGGTGCAGTTGATGGAGAAGCTGGCGCCGGTCGAGGGCTACAATCTCAGCGCGCTGGAGGACATCCGTTTCCTGCGTTCGAACCGCCCGCTGGCGCGCACACCGGTGTTGTATGACCCCGGTATCGTGATTCTGTGCCAGGGGCGCAAGCGCGGTTATCTGGGCGATGACGTCTACGTCTACGACGCCCAGCACTACCTGGTGGTGTCGGTCCCGGTGCCGTTTACCATGGAAACCGACGCCAGCGAAGCCGAGCCGATGCTGGCGGTCTACATGCGCCTCGACTTGCAGCTGGCCAGCGAATTGATGCTGCAGGTCGACGAAGCACTTGGCCCAAGCGATGCCCCGCCCAAGGGCATGTACGCCTCGCCCATGGACGATCAGTTGTGTGCCTCGACGCTGCGCTTTCTTGAAGCCATGAGCCACCCGGGCGAAGCACAAATACTTGGGCCGTCGCTGATACGGGAGATCTACTACCGCATCCTGACCGGCGAGCAGGGCGGCTCGATGCGCGCCGCGTTGAGTCGCCAAGGGCACTTCGGCCAGATCACCCGCGCGATCCGGAAAATCCACAGCTGCTACGCGGAACGTCTCAGTGTCGAGACGCTTGCCCGGGAAGCCAACATGAGCGTGCCCACCTTTTACTTGCACTTTCGCAACGTGACGGACGCCTCACCCATGCAGTACTTGAAGTCGACGCGCCTGCATCAAGCGAGGCTGCTGATGCTGCGCAACGCGATGAGCGCTTCGACGGCGGCGTTCAACGTCGGTTACGAAAGCGCCTCGCAATTCAGTCGTGAGTTCAAGCGTCTGTTCGGTCGGGCGCCCCAGGCTGAGATCGAATGGATGAAGGCGACTTATGCATTGCCGGCGACGTCTGGGTCGTCTGGTTATGTTTCGTCGCATTAGTGACTGAGTTTGGTCGATTGCCCCTGAGGCGTTAGAGGCAATCGGAGGAGACCTAAAGCTTCGCCTTTACACCGCAGGGGCATCGCCAGTTTGCTGCACCAACGCCATTGCGAACTTGCCCAGGCCCACCGACCAATCCGAATAGTCGTTCTCATGCATGAAGATGAAAATATCCTGCGGGCGAACCTGCGCCTGGGCGCCGAGATGGTCAGCGATTTTTTTGTACAGGTCGCGTTTCATGGCGTCACTGCGCCCCCTGCGCAGCGTGATTTCAATCACGACGAGCTTGTCTGAACGAGCGATGCCATTGAAGGTGCGGCTGTAGAAGAACTGCTCCGGATCATAGTCAGTGACCAGGTTGAACAGTTCATCCTCGGGCATGCCGATGCTCTCGACCAGCGCTTGATGGATACCATCGACGATGTGTTGGCGTTGCTGCGGGCTGGTGCCCTTGATGACGGCTGTGCGAACGAATGGCATGTGAGGCTCTCTCAATTGCTTTGGGTGGGGCTCCTGCCGTTCCGGCATCCAGGACAGGCAGCCGGATGTGCTGGTGCAGCGGGATTCTGCAAAAACGAGGCGTGCCAGGAAAACGATTTATGGGCCTGAAGTAATTGAGTTAAAGTCACTTAATGAAACGTCGCCTCCCCCCATTGAATGCTCTGCGCTCCTTCGAGGCCGCCGCCCGGCTGGGAAGAATGACGTCTGCCGCCGATGAACTTTCGGTCACGCCCGGGGCGGTGAGTCGCCAGGTACGCCAGTTGGAGTTGAGTCTTGGGGTCGAGCTGTTCGAGGGCACCAAGAACAAACCGCAACTCACCGCCGCCGGCAAAGAACTTCTGCCGGATCTCACGGCTGCACTGGATAGGATCGAAGCCGCGGTCGGCCGAATCAGGGATACCGCGACGGGCATTCTGGACGTGTCCTGCTTCAGCACCTTCACGGTCAAATGGTTGATCCCCCGCCTTTTCGATTTCAATGTGAAGTACCCGGACATCAAGGTTCGCTTGAGCTCTTCAGGCGACACGAGCGATCCGGGGCGTGATCGGTATGACGTGATGATCACGGCTGAGCAGGGTCGGCTCGATGGTCAGGAAAACACCCTCCTGTTATTCCCTGAGCGATTGGGCATCGTCCTGTCACCGGCGTTATCCGCGCGTATCCAGTTGACTGAACTCAGTTCGATTTTCCTGCACCCACTCCTGCACACCAAAACGCGCCCGAATGCCTGGGCAAACTGGGGAGATGCGATTGGCTATCAGGCCAGTGCACCGGCCGGCTTGGAGTACGAGCATTACTATTTCACGTTGGAAGCCGCGATTGCCGGGCTGGGGATCTGCGTTGCCCCCTGGCACCTGGTGGCTGACGACATTCGCCTTGGCCGTCTGCTGGCACCGTTCGGGTTTCATCAGAGCAGCTATTGCTATGTGGCGAAGCGGAGTCCGGAACGTAGTAAGAAATTGGAGTTGTTTTGTGAATGGTTGATGGCCCAGGCGCAGCGGGATGGCTTGCCTGGGGCTGGCCAGGGGCGATTGCCGGAGTAGTCGCGAATTTAAAAATAACGCTTACCGGCAGCAGCACCCGCCGCCGTTCCCGCCACACCCCGAGGTTTTCTTGCTCGCTACGCTTTCCACTGTCGCCAGCTGTGCGGGGTAGCCCGCGTCCTCCAGGGCTGCAAGCAGCGCGTGGCCGTCCGAAACGCCGCTGACCTTCACCCGTCCGGCTTGCAGATCCACTGTGACGTCACTGACGCCTTCAAGTGGGCGCAGCGCTTCGGTGACATGTTTGACGCATGAACCACAGCTCATGCCTTGGACTTGCAGTTCTACAGTCTTCATCGGTGACTCCTCACAAAAAGTGATCATGGAAAGACAGACGCATGAGGCTTTTCTGCGACGCTGGCTTATCCTCAACCTTGCCGCCATGGCAAGGTCAAGGGGGGGCTTTCACTCAATCAATGGAAGCCTGCCGCAGACGCAAGGCGTTGAATACCACCGACGCCGAGCTCACGCTCATGGCCAGTGCGGCAACGAGTGGTGACAGGAGGTGGCCGGTAAGCGGGAAGAACAAGCCGGCGGCGAGTGGGATGCCCATGGCGTTGTAAAGGAAGGCGAAGGTCAGGTTCTGGTGCATGTTTCTCACCGTTGCTACTGACAGGCTGCGGGCACGCAGGATACCGAGCAGATCGCCCTTCACCAGGGTGACCTGAGCGCTGTTCATCGCCACGTCAGTGCCAGTGCCCATGGCGATACCGACATCCGCGCGAGCCAATGCGGGGGCGTCATTGATGCCGTCGCCGGCCATCGCCACGCGGTGTCCGGCTTGTTGCAGAGCGGCCACCAGACGTTCTTTATCTTGCGGCTTGACCTCGCCATGCACCTCCTCGATGCCCAACTGGCGAGCGACCGAGAGAGCCGTCGTAAGACCGTCACCCGTGGCCATGATGACCTTGACGCCATCCGCCTGCAAACGCTCGACGGCCAGCTTCGTGGTGGGTTTGATGGGGTCGGCAACCGCCAGCAAACCCGCCAGGGCACCATTGACTGCCAGGTACATGATGCTCGTACCGTCGTCGCGCAGCTTTTCGGCATGCACGTGCAAACTCTCGGTGGAAACGCCCGCGTCCTGCATCAACGCGGTATTGCCCAGCATCAGGCGCCGCCCCTCGACCTGACCACTTACACCAATGCCCGAGGCTGACTCGAAGGTTTCAGGTGTTGCCAGTTGCAGCCCAGCGGCACGAGCCTGTTCGACGATGGCGTGGGCCAATGGATGCTCACTGCCCTGATCCAGGCTGGCGGCCAGGCGCAGCACTTCATCCTGAGTAAAACCGGATACGGCTTCGACGCTATGGAACGCTGGTCGACCCTCAGTGAGGGTGCCGGTTTTGTCGACTATCAGGGTGTCTATCTTGCGCAGGTTTTCGATGGACGCGGCATCGCGAAACAATACGCCGCTGCCAGCGGCTTTCCCGGTGGCGACCATGACGGACATCGGTGTCGCCAGGCCAAGGGCGCACGGACAGGCGATGATCATGACCGCGACAGCGTTGATCAGCCCGAACACCCAACTCGGCTCGGGCCCCCACAGCCCCCAACCGAGAAGAGTCAGCGCGGCGATACTAATCACCACCATCACGAAGTAGCTGGCAATCACGTCTGCCAGCCGTTGCATCGGCGCTTTTGAGCGTTGTGCCTGCACCACCATCTGCACAATCTGTGCGAGCAGGGTCGCCGACCCTATCTTCTGTGCCTGCATCACCAGACTGCCGTGGATGTTGAGGGTGGCGCCGATCAGCGCGTCGCCGGCCCGCTTCATTATCGGTATGGGTTCGCCGGTAAGCATCGACTCATCCACAGCGCTTTCGCCTTGCAACACCTGGCCATCGACAGGCACTTTTTCGCCAGGGCGCACACGTAATGTGTCGCCACTGTGTACGTGCGTCAGTGGGATGTCTTCTTCCGTGCCGTCGGCATTGATCCGACGGGCAGTCTTTGGCGCCAGTCCAAGCAGCGACTTGATGGCAGCCGAGGTTTGCGAGCGAGCCCTGAGCTCGAGCATCTGGCCGAGAAGGGTCAGTGAGATGATCACCGCCGCCGCTTCGAAGTACACTCCGATGCGGCCGTCCATCATGAAGTTGCTGGGGAATACCTCGGGGGCCAGGGTGGCCACGACGCTGTAAAGGAAGGCCGCCGCCGTGCCGAGGGCGATCAGCGTCCACATGTTCGGACTTCGCTGAATCACCGAGCGCACACCGCGCACGTAAAACGGCCAGCCCGCCCAAAGCACCACGGGGGCGGCCAGTCCGAACTCGATCCAGTTTTGCGTGGGGCCGTGAAACAGCACCCAGGCATGGCCGCCCATGGCCAAGACGGTGACGATTATTGTCAGTGGCAATGTCCACCAAAAGCGCTGGGTGAAGTCCTTGAGTTCCGGGTTCTCCTCTTCCTCCAGTTCGGGAATCACCGGCTCCAAGGTCATGCCGCACTTGGGGCAGACGCCGGGGCCGATCTGTCGAATTTCCGGATGCATGGGGCATGTGTATTCAGCGGCATCCGTTAACGGTTCTGCTGCTGCCTGGTGGACGTGTTCGATATTCACTTGAGCTATTCGATAACGCTCGGGCGCTGCCCGGAAGGTCGCTTGGCATTTCTGACTGCAGAACCGGTAGTTCTGCCCCTCATATTCCGTGCTGAACGGGCTGTCGTGACTGACGGGCATGCCACATACCGGATCATGGGCGCCGATGAGTTGGGGGCCAGTGTTCTGCATCGGGCCGTGCTCTGGAGCAACCTCAGGGGTGTTCATGAGCTACCTCCTGTTCGCATCCTTGATTGAGGTTGAGGTGTCGCCGTGATGATTGTGGCCACCATGGTGATGTCCGAAAACATGCATCAGCGGGCACAGCAGCAAAATCATGTAAGGCAGTAAACCCAGCACATGGCCGTAGTGTTCTCTTGCCAGATAGAACAGCACGATCACCAGCAACATACCGAGCGCTATGCCAGGTCTGCTCCTCCAGAATGTAGGAGAGGTGTCAGCAGAAGGTGGTGAGTCCGTCATGGTTCTGTACTCCCGAGAAACGCGCTGTGGGTGATACGTCGTTTGGTCGATGGGCGTCGGTTTAACCTTGGCGTATTGGCAAAGGTAAACCGACATGCATCGTCTACAGGCTTGTGCGCGTCACTTGCCCATCGGCATTTTCATCATGCTCGATTGCTGATCCATCATTTTCATCATCATGTTCATCATTCCCCTCCCCATGCCGTCCTGATTGCCGGCTTTGCCCATGCCCATGCCCATGCCATTACAGTTCTCATGCAGCATGGCCATGCTGTCCTTCATCGTCTTCATGCTCTCCTGCATGGCGGCGCGGCGCTCGGCAGGGGTCTTGGCGGCGGCTGCCTTGTCGTAGGCAGCCTGCATTTTCTGCATATGCTCGGTCATGACATTGTTTCGCGTTGCCTCAGTGGCTTCGCTTGTCTGGGCGGGCGCGGTCGGCGTCTGCTCGACCGCCGAGGCCATGAGTGGGCTGCTCACGAGCAGGGTGGCGAGGATAAGTTTCAATGAGGCATGCATGGCAATCTCCAAAGGATGAGGACAACTCAGGTAATACCGAGCCGCGCCGGGCTGGCGCAGTCAGACAGTGCGCCGCAGATCGGCGCGCAGAGGGTCGGATTAATCGTTCAAGCGCACGAAAATCAGACGGACAGGCGGGCTGGCGGGTACAGGACGCCGTAATGCAAGAAAGGCAAAAGCGGAGGGGGTGGCGGGATAAAAAATCAGCAGCGCAGGGATCAGGAACAGAAGGGGCCAACTGAACAGATCAAGTATTTGAAAAGGGAGCGAAGGGCTTACCGCTATCGCCGCATCGGCGCAGTGCTGAAGGCAACCGACGGCATGGGCTTCGTGGCCATCGTCATCTTGCGCGGTGTTCAACGAGGCATGAGTTGTCGCCGGATTGTGGCTGGGCTGAACCAGACACCCCTGGGCCGCCGCGAGACCAAACGCTAACACCCACAGCACGATGGCGAGGCGTAGGAACGCTGGTTGACGATGGCGAAACCAGAACATGGAGAATCTCCGGTACTGATTAGCGGGTTCTGGTTTTTAACGTACAGCACATCGAAGTGCCAGGTTTGATCTGCATCAATTTAAATTGAGCTTCAAAGGGGGATGTGGGTTGTCGACAAGACCTGGCGCAACCCCATGAACGAGCGAATCTGACGAACCCCGGGCAGGTAAAGCAATTGCTCCGCATGGAGCCGGTTGAAACTGTTGCTGTCCTTGGTTCGTATCAACATGAAGTAGTCGAATTCCCCCGTCACCACATGGCATTCCATGCAGCCGAACACCTTTTGCGCCGCGGCTTCGAAGGCGGCGAAAGATTCCGGCGTCGAGCGGTCCAGCACCACGCCGATCAACACCACCATCCCTGCATCGAGCGCTTGATTGTCCAGCAACGCGACAATGCCCTTGATCAGGCCCGCCTGCTTGAGGCGTTCGACGCGTCGCAGGCAGGCCGGCGCGCTCAGTTTCACCTTCTCGGCGAGCGCCACATTAGAGATAGAGGCGTCTCGCTGCAGGGTCTTGAGAATGGCGCGGTCGGTCCGGTCCAGCGGGTGCGGCTCCGCACCTGGGGTGGCGGGTTTCTTGTGATGATTTGTTGCGTTCATGTTTGTTTCTACACAATAAAAATATGTTTTAAGTGGTAACTGATAATTTATGTTTCTTTAATTGATTAAAACTTGCAACACATATTTTTGGCTTTGTTCTTAATATTGAACGTGTCGAAGCCCCTCTGAAAGAACCTGGAACGCAGCCTTTTGCCTTTCGGTCTGGCGCTTGGATATTCAATAAACAAGGAGCAGAGTCATGAACCTGAATCGTTTCAAACGTTATCCGCTGACCTTCGGTCCTTCTCCCATCACGCCCTTGAAACGTCTCAGCGAACACCTGGGCGGCAAGGTCGATCTGTATGCCAAACGTGAAGACTGCAACAGTGGCCTGGCCTTCGGTGGCAACAAGACGCGCAAGCTCGAATACCTGATTCCCGAAGCACTCGAACAGGGTTGCGACACCCTGGTGTCCATCGGCGGGATCCAGTCGAACCAGACCCGCCAGGTCGCGGCCGTCGCCGCGCATCTGGGCATGAAGTGCGTGCTGGTTCAGGAGAACTGGGTGAACTACTCCGATGCGGTGTATGACCGCGTTGGCAACATCGAGATGTCTCGCATCATGGGCGCGGATGTACGACTGGACGCCGCCGGGTTCGACATCGGCATCCGGCCCAGCTGGGAGAAGGCCATGAGCGACGTGGTGGAGCAGGGCGGCAAGCCGTTCCCGATACCGGCGGGTTGTTCCGAACATCCCTACGGGGGCCTCGGGTTCGTCGGTTTTGCCGAGGAAGTGCGGGAGCAGGAAAAACAACTGGGGTTCAAGTTCGACTACATCGTGGTCTGCTCCGTGACCGGCAGTACTCAGGCCGGCATGGTCGTCGGTTTCGCCGCGGATGGCCGTTCGAAGAAGGTTATCGGCATTGATGCCTCGGCCAAGCCAGCGCAAACCAAGGCACAGATACTGCGTATCGCCCGGCACACCGCTGAGTTGGTGGAACTGGGGCGCGAGATCACCGAAGACGACGTGGTGCTCGATACCCGCTTCGCCTACCCGGAATATGGTTTGCCCAACGAAGGTACGCTGGAAGCCATTCGTCTGTGCGGCCGCCTGGAAGGTGTGTTGACCGACCCCGTGTATGAAGGCAAATCCATGCACGGGATGATTGAAATGGTCCGCCGTGGCGAATTCCCCGAAGGCTCGAAAGTGCTTTACGCACACCTGGGCGGGGCACCTGCGCTGAACGCCTACAGTTTCCTGTTCCGCAACGGTTGATTAACGCCAATGACCTGTAGAAGCGAGTTTGCTCAGGAAGCGGTGGGGTGAGTCGGCATCCATGTGGACTGTCACGGCCTCATCGCCGCCCGGAGCAAGCAGCTCCTACCACGCGCCGGGAGTACCGCCATGCATGCGTTATCGCAATCCGCAGTCTGGATCAAGGAACCTTCGGCGGATGCCGGAGTGGTCATCGTTACCAGCGCCGCGTTTCCCAAATACATGATCGACAAGCTGCACGTGGCGATAGATGACTGGGATCAGGTGGCTTATCTAGCCGTCAAGCAATCCGAGGCGTTGATGCTCGACTGGCTGCGGGTCGGATCTGGTCCGGAGCAATCCGCTGGGAACCCCACCTGTGATGCCAGTCAATTGTTGCGCTCCGTCTCCCACGGCAGTTTTTTGCTGGATGTCGAAGTCGGCGCGGTACCCGGCCTGACCTGGCTGGGGTCCGTGCTCGGTCACACGTTGCGCGTCATCGAACTGGGAGCGATAGCCTCGTCCACCGCAGCGATGGATCAACAGGTAGAACACGTGCTTTCGACGACCCGCAGTCTGGCGAAAAGCGTGTTGCAGGCGCGCGGCGTCATTTAGCCAGTGCTGCGCCCATTCGCCTGTGAATCAATCACCTCAAGCAACCAAGGCAACGCCTATGAGCCAAGCTGCCGACTGTCGTACCCACGCTCTGAAGTGGATGCGCGAGCCTTCAAATTGCACACGCATCGTGGTCATCGCGTGTGGGCTTGATAGTGATCATATTGACTTGATCCATCAGGGTTTCAGCTGTTTTGACAATGTTGCGCTGATCCATGTCGATGCTGTGAGCACCGTACCTGGCCGGCTCGCTGAAGTGCGAATGGCCACGGAGGACTACTGTTTTGTAGTGCTCGGTGAACTGGATGAGCGTTTGTTGCACGACCTTTCCATCGGTCAGCCCTGCATCTACCCGATTGCATCGGACGGGGCGGCCGAACGTTCGGTCATTGCGGCGGTAGAGCAGGTGAAAAGCCTCGCCCGAGCGAACCGTTCGCACCACTTTGAAGTGTTACCCGACACCTGCAGGAGTTGCTCATGAGCCCGTCCGATATCCAGACCCAATTACCGGGCCAGACAGATGAAGATGCACTGGAAACAGCCGAGTGGCAGGAGGCGTTGCTGTCCGTCATCGCCCACAGTGGCACGGTCCGGGCAAAACAGATCCTCGACATGCTGGCGACCGTGGCGAGCACTTCCGAGATCGGTTGGCGTCCCAGCCACGGCACGCCCTATATCAATACGATCAGCGTCGAGCAGCAGCCGGTGTTTCCAGGCGACCTGGCGCTGGAAGAGCGACTGGCGTCGATCATGCGCTGGAACGCGCTGGTCATGGTCGCCAGGGCCAACCAGGCCTATGGGGAACTGGGTGGTCACATCGCCAGTTACGCCAGCGCCGCCGATTTGTTTGAAGTGGGTTTCAACCATTTTTTCAAGGCACGCACCGACACTCATGGCGGTGATCTGGTGTTTTACCAGCCACACTCGGCACCGGGCGTTTATGCGCGGGCCTTTCTGGAAGGGCGCCTGGAGGAACAGGATCTACGACATTATCGGCAAGAGATCAGCGCACGTGCCAATGGCGCTCGGGGTTTGTCGAGTTACCCGCATCCGTGGTTGATGCCGGACTTCTGGCAATTTCCGACCGGCTCGATGGGCATCGGTCCCATAAGCTCGATCTACCAGGCGCGGTTCATGCGTTATCTGGAGCATCGCGGCTTGCAAAACACTTCGGGGCGAACCGTCTGGGGGGTGTTTGGCGACGGTGAAATGGATGAGCCGGAAAGCATGTCGGCACTGACCCTGGCGGCGCGTGAAGGGCTGGATAATCTGGTGTGGGTGGTCAACTGCAACCTTCAGCGCCTGGACGGTCCGGTGCGTGGCAACGGTCGCATCATCGATGAGCTGGAGTCGCTGTTCGGCGGGGCCGGCTGGAACGTCATCAAACTGGTCTGGGGCTCCGACTGGGACGGATTGTTTGCCCGGGATAAAGAGGGCGCGCTGGTGCGGGCATTGTCGGCTACGGTCGATGGCCAGTTCCAGACGTTCGCGGCCAAGGATGGGCGCTTCAACCGCGAGCATTTCTTCGGCCAGGACGAAGCCCTGGCGCATCTGGCCCAAGGCCTGACCGACGAGCAGATCGACCGCCTCAAGCGCGGTGGTCATGACCTGGTGAAAATCTTTGCCGCGTATCAAAGCGCAATGCGCGAGGGCAAGAAGCCTACGGTCATCCTGGCCCAGACCAAGAAAGGCTTCGGCATGGGCGACGCCGGGCAGGGCAAGATGACCGTGCATCAGCAGAAGAAACTCGATAATGAGGCGTTGATCGCATTCCGCAACCGTTTCAACCTGCCGTTGACCGATGAACAGGCCATCTCGCTGAGCTTCTTCAAGCCGGGCGACGACAGTGCCGAAATGCGCTACCTGCATGAACGCCGTCGTGCGTTGGGCGGTTACCTGCCTACGCGGTCTTCGACTTGCGAGTCATTGGCCGTGCCCGATGTAGCCAGCTACGCCGGGTTTGCCCTCGCCGCCGAAGGCAAGAAAATGTCCACCACCATGGCCTTCGTGCGCATGCTCAGCGGTTTGCTGCGGGACAAGCGACTGGGGCCGCGAATCGTACCGATCGTGGCGGATGAAGCGCGTACCTTCGGCATGGCCAGCCTGTTCAAGCAGATCGGCATCTACTCCAGCGTGGGGCAGCGTTATGAGCCGGAGGACATCGGTTCGATCCTGAGTTATCGAGAAGCCCTGGACGGGCAGATTCTCGAAGAGGGCATCAGCGAGGCCGGCGCCATCAGTTCCTGGGTGGCTGCCGCGACCAGCTACTCGGTGCATGGCCTGCCGATGTTGCCGTTCTACATCTATTACTCGATGTTCGGCTTCCAGCGCATCGGCGACCTGATCTGGGCCGCGGCGGATCAGCGGGCTCGCGGGTTCCTGCTCGGCGCGACGGCGGGGCGCACGACCCTGGGCGGCGAAGGCTTGCAGCACCAGGACGGCAACAGTCACGTGATGGCGTCGATGGTGCCCAACTGTCGTGCCTACGATCCCGCGTTCGCCGGTGAGTTTGCGGTGATTCTGGATCACGGCATGCGCCAGATGCTGGAGCGCCAGGTCGACGAGTTTTACTACGTCACCTTGATGAACGAGAACTACCCGCAGCCCAACCTTCCCGACGGTGTCGAGCAGGCGATCATCAAGGGCATGTATGCATTTGCCCGGCACGAAGTGACGAATGCCCGCGGTACCGTGCAGTTGCTGGGTTCCGGCACTGTCCTGCGGGAAGTCATTGCCGCTGCCGAGTTGTTGGCCGGCGATTGGAGCATCGACAGTCAGGTCTGGAGCGTCACCAGCTTCACCGAGCTGGCCCGGGATGCGCGGGAAGTGGAGCGCTGGAATCGCCTGCATCCCGGACAACCGGCCAGATGCAGCCATGTTCAAGAATGCCTCGACGACTCGGCGCCGATCATTGCCTGTACCGATTACGTGCGCGCCTTGCCCCAGTTGATCGCCAGTTATCTCGACGCCCGTTACACCGTGCTCGGCACCGACGGGTTTGGCCGCAGCGATACCCGCCACCAGCTGCGCAGGTTCTTCGAAGTGGACCGCCACCAGATTGTCTTGAGTGCGCTGACCTCACTGGTACACGAGGGGCGTCTGGACGCCAGTGTCTGTGCCCAGGCCATTGAACGCTACGCCATTGACGTTGACGCCGTGGCCCCATGGGACGCTTGAAACCAGCTTCATCCTGTGGGAGCGAGCCTGCTCGCGATAGCGGTGGTTGAGTCACATGGATGTTGGGCTTGCTGGCCTCATCGCGAGCAAGCTCGCTCCCACAGTTTTTTGTGTCGTGTGCAGATGCTGTGAACACCCGTGAGTCCATGTGGGAGCGAGCCTGCTCGCGATAGCGATGGTTGAGTCACATGGATGTTGGGCTTGCTGGCCTCATCGCGAGCAGGCTCGCTCCCACAGTTTTTTGTGTCGTGTGCAGATGCTGTGAACACCCGTGAGCCCATGTGGGAGCGAGCCTGCTCGCGATAGCGGTGGTTCAGCTACGTAGAGGCTGGACGTGCGTCCTGCTCTTGTTCTTGCTTTGGACTTTGATCTCGACGCCCCGTTATCTCAACAGCTCTCGCCGACCGCCAGAATAGTCGCCACCAAGGCTTGGGCGCGAGGCACCAGCGTGTCCAGTTCCAGGTATTCGCGATCGGTGTGGACCTTGCCACCCACCGGCCCGAGGCCACACAGGGTTGGAATGCCCAGGCTGGCGGTGAATCCCGAGTCGGCGCAACCGCCGGTGAACTCGCCTTCGACGCTGAAACCCAGCGCCAGCGCCTTTTGTTGGTAGATGTTCAGCAGCCGCTCGCTGTGATGGGCTTCCATCGGTAGAAAGGTCGTCGCTTCCTTGAGGATAGTGCTGGTACCGATCAGTTCTTCCTCTGCGACGATGGCCAGGATGGCGGTCAGGATCTGATCCCAGTGCTTGAGTTCGATGAAGCGTACGTCCAGCCGAGCGGAGGCGCTAGGCGCAACGGTGTTGCTGGACGTGCCACCGGATATCAGGCCAACGTTGGTGGTGATACCTGCCGAGTAGTCGGTCAAAGCATGGAGCTTGACGATCTTGCGCGCCAGGGCCTCGATGGCGCTGGCTCCGTCGGCATGGTTGACCCCAGCGTGCGCCGCGCGGCCGCTGACTTCGATGATCAGCGTGGCACCGCCTTTGCGTGCGCTGACCACGTTACCGCTCGCCCGGCCGGGTTCGGTATTGAGCACGGCGCGAGCGGCACGGGCTGCGCGTTCAATATGGGGCCTGGCGCTGCCGGAGCCGATTTCTTCGTCACCGGTGTACAGAACCTGCACCGGATAGGGCAACTGACCGGCGCGCTTGAGTGCCATGAGGGCGAAGCAATTGAGCACCAGGCCGCCTTTCATGTCGGCGACGCCGGGGCCATAGGCGTGGTTGGCGTCGCGGCTGTAGCCGCGCGTCGTGGTGGTGCCTTTGGGGAATACCGTGTCTCGATGGCCCAGTAACAGCACCGGTTTGCCAGATTCGCCTGGCACCTCGGCGAGTATCACGTCGCCAAAACCATCGACCGGCATGCGCTTGAGCAGGATGCCGTCGGCTTCCAGCTCCGCCGCGAGCAGTGCGCCCACCGCGTCGACGCCCGCTTTGTCATAGCTGTTGGAGTCGGTGTCGACGATACGCTGTAGCAGCGCTTCCATGGCTTGGCGCTGGTCAGCTAGCCAGTCCAGCGCCTGTTGTGGAGAGGCGCTCATTGCGCCTGCTCCCGTGCCAGATGTTCCTGAGTCAGGCGTGCCGCGTCGTTGCCCAGGTCCCAGAACAGCCCGGCCATGATCTGCAGACTTTCCTTGACCACCGGTGCCAGCAAGTGCTCGTTCGGCGCATGTTGTGAGCATGCCGGGTACGAGTGCGGTACCCACAATGTTGGCAGGCCGAGCACGTCCGCGAACACATCGTTGGGCAGCGAGCCACCGAGGTTTGGCAGCAGCGCAGGTTTTTTGCCGGTGGTCTGTGCCAAGGAGCTGAGCGCCCAATCGACCCATGGGCTTTGCGGGTCCAGCCGAGTGGCATGCATCACATCGATACGGCTTTGCCTGACCTCTACATTGCTGAAACCATGGGCATCCAGGTGGGTGCGCACCGCCGGAATAAAGGTCGTGTAGTCGCTGTTCACCACGAAGCGGATATGGCAGTGGGCGTTGGCCTTGCCAGGGATCGCATGCACGGGGGCGTCCGGGTTGCCGGTCTTGAAGGCGATGACGTCGAGGGTGTTCCAGCCGAATACCTTTTCGCTCAGCGAGAGCTCCGGATGACCCCAGTTGGCGTCGATTTCCGGATCGCCCGGGCCGCCACCGACGTCAATATCGGCCAGTGCCTGCCGAACCGGCTCCGGCAGTGTCTCGGGCATCAGCCCCGCCACTTTCACCCGACCGTGTTCATCGACCATGCTCGCGATGGCATTGGCCAGAATGATGCCGGGGTTGGCCAGCAGCCCGCCCCAGTTGCCTGAGTGATGCGCACCTTCGCGTAAATGGACCGCCAGCTCGAAGTTGAACACCCCGCGTGAGCCGAGAAAAATCGTCGGTCGTGATGCTGCCAGGCGCGGGCCGTCCGAGGCGATGAAAATATCCGCCGCGAGTTCTTCACTGTGCGCTGCACAGAATGCATTCAAGCCCGGCGAGCCTTCTTCTTCGCCCATTTCCAGCAGTAGTTTGACGTTGAAACCCAGTTTGCCGTCGCGAGCCTTGAGTGTTTGCTCCAGCGCGGTCAGGTTGATCAGGTGCTGGCCTTTGTTATCGGCCGTGCCACGACCGTACCAGCGATCGCCTTCGACAGTGACTTGCCACGGCGACAGGCCTTCACGCCATTGCGCTTCATAGCCACGCACCACATCACCGTGGCCGTAACTGAGAACGGTCGGCAGCTCCGGATGCTCAATGCGTGTGGCGATCAGGAAGGGCCCGCGCTCTGCCACCGGGTTGTCGTAGATCTTGACGCTGAAGCCCATCGCCTCGACATGCGGGGTGATGAAGTCACTGAGATAGCGGTACAACTCAGGCCGGCTGTCCATTGCCTGGCTTTCGGTGTGCAAGGCGACGCTACGTTCGAGCAGGTTGAAAAATGCGCCGTTGTCGAATTGCTCCGTGGTGTTGCTGATTGCCAATGAACGACTCATGAGTGGGCAAGCTCCGATGTTTGGGCAGGATGGTCGTGAAGGTGGCAACGCACGTTGCCCCCGATAATCGAATCATTGGCCGGGTAGGCCGTCTTGCACGGTGCGAAGCAGCTCGGGCAGCGGGGATGGAACGCGCAGCCGGACGGCGGTGACATCGGATTGGGAAAAGTCCCGTGCAGGCCGATATCGGGAATGCCCAGGCGCGGATCGGGCGTGAGCACCGAATCCAGCAAGGCGCGGGTATAAGGATGGTCGGGGTGAGCGAACAACGATTCGCGGGTGCGTTCTTCGACGATGCGCCCCAGATACATCACCGCGACCCGGTCGGCGAGGTGTTCGATGACCGCCAGGTTATGGCTGATCAATAGATAGGTCAGGCCGAGCTCGCGCTTGAGGTCTTGCAACAGGTTGAGAATCTGCGCCTGCACCGAAACGTCCAGCGCGGAGGTGGGTTCGTCGCAGATCAACACGTCAGGGCGCATGATCAACGCCCGGGCAATGGCCACCCGTTGCCGCTGGCCGCCGGACAGTTGGCTCGGATAGCTGTCGATGACTCGTTTGGGCAGCCCGACCACCTCAAGCATCTCTTCGGTCCGCTTACGCCGCTCGGCGGCGGTGCCGATGCCATGCACGATCAGCGGCAGGGTAACGATTTCGCGCAGTGTCTTGCGTGGGTTCAGCGACGAATACGGGTCCTGGAATATCGGCTGGATGTGCCGGGACATTTCCTTGCGATCAGTCGCCGCCAGATGTTTGCCGTTGACCAGCACATCGCCGCTGGTAGGCGGCAACAGACCGAGCAGCATCTTGGCCAGGGTACTTTTTCCACAACCGGACTCGCCTACCAGACCGAGGGTCTCGCCACGTATCAGACGCAGGGACACGCCGTCGACAGCTTTCAGGGTGGCGGCGGGTTTGAAAAAGCCCTTGTTGATCCGGAACTCGCGACGGATGTCGCACAGCTCCAAAGCGATGTCTTTTTTCATGACCTCACACTCTCCTGAAGGCGAATCGGTGCCGGGGCGGGTGCGGCGAACAGGCAGCGCGCCATGTGTCCGTCCTGCTCGACTTCGGGGATGTGTTGTGCACAGGCAGGTATCGCCTGGCCGCAGCGATTGCGGAACGCACAACCGTGCTGTTCGCCTACCAGGCTTGGCACCAGGCCTGGAATCGAGCCCAGCGCTTCGCCCGGCTTGGTCCGGCCAGGGATTGGAATACTGGCCAGCAGACCGCGGGTGTATGGATGCTGCGGGTTCTCGAACAGTTGCAAGGCCGGGGCGGTTTCGACGATTTCCCCGGCGTACATCACGGCGACCCGATCGGCGATCCGTGCCACCAGCCCAAGGTCGTGGGTGATGAAGATCACCGCCAGGCCGAGTTCTTTCTGAATGTCGCGGATCAAGCGCAATATCTGCGCTTGAATGGTCACGTCCAATGCCGTGGTTGGCTCATCGGCGA
Organism: Pseudomonas sp. FG13; assembly: GCF_057809755.1. Taxonomy (NCBI): domain Bacteria; kingdom Pseudomonadati; phylum Pseudomonadota; class Gammaproteobacteria; order Pseudomonadales; family Pseudomonadaceae; genus Pseudomonas; species Pseudomonas sp. FG13. The sequence continues at coordinate 94,084 of NZ_JBMDKO010000015.1, read as the reverse complement.
TGATCAGGTCCGGTTCGCACATCAACGCCATGGCAATGATCACCCTCTGGCGCAACCCGCCAGACAGTTGATGCGGATACTGACGCAAGCGCTCGGCAGCATTGCTGATGCCGACTTTCTCCAGCATTTGCGCGGCGCGAACCAGGGCATCCTTGCGTGACACTTTGCGATGCTGAGTCAGCACTTCGCTGAGCTGATCGCCAATGCTGTAGGCCGGGTTCAACGAGGTCATCGGTTCCTGGAAGATCATGGCCAGGCGGTTGCCGCGCAGGTCGCACATGCGCCGCTCGCTCTGGCCAAGTATGTCGATGCCGTCCAGGGTCAGCCGGGACGCACTGCGTTTAGCCTTGCGTGGCAACAGGTCCATCAGCGCCAACGAGGTCAGGGATTTACCACAGCCGGATTCGCCGACGATGCACAACATTTCACCGCGCTCGACTTCAAAGTCCAGACCGCGCACGGCATGCAGCATGTCATCCGGCGTCGGACTGTTGCCCATGGGAATGTCCACGCGCAGGTTTTCAACATGGAGTAGTGCCATGTCCGGTACTCCTTTCAATTACGGCCGTCGGGCAGGATCAGATCACGCAGGCCGTCGCCGACCAGGTTGATGCCCAGTACCAGAACCATCAGGGCGACGCCGGGAATGGCGATGACCCACGGGGAAAAGAACATGTAGGGTTTGCCTTCGGCGATCATCAAGCCCCAGGATGGCGTTGGCGGTTGCACGCCAACCCCGAGGAATGACAGCGCCGACTCCAGCAGGATCGCGTGGGCCATTTCCAGGGTGGCGACCACGATCAATGCGCCGATCAGGTTGGGCAGGATTTCACTGGCCAGGATGCGCAACGTCGAGCAACCCAGGGCTTGGGCCGAAGCGATGTATTCGGCATCGCGAATCTGTTGCGCCGAGGCCCTGACCACCACCGCGAAGCGATCCCATAACAGGCAGCCGAGCAGCACGATGACCACTTTCAGTGAGCCGCCCATCAGCGAGGCTGAGGCCAGCGCGACCATCACCACCGGCATCGCCAACCGGGTTGTGATCAAGTAACTGATGAGTGCATCGACCTTGCCGCCGTAGTAACCGGCCAGCAGGCCCATCACTGTGCCGATGAAACCGGAAATCAGCGCGGCGGAAATGCCGATGAACAGCGAAATACGTGCGCCATAGAGCAGTCGCGACAGGTAATCGCGGCCCAGCTTGTCGGTGCCGAGGATGTGTTCCCAGGTGCCCTGGGCCATCCATACCGGCGGCTTCATGCGCAGCATCACGTCTTGCCCATAAGGGTCGTAAGGTGCCAGCCACGGGGCGAACAATGCGCCGGCGAAGATGATCAGCAACAACACCGCGCCGATGGCGAAACCACGATGACGAAAGCTCTTGCCAAGGACTCGGCTCAGGCTGCTCGGTGGTGGCAGGTAGTCATTGATCGCGAGGGTAGTGGGGGTGCTCATGGAAGCCTCCTAGCGCACGCGAATGCGCGGGTCGAGCAGTGCGTTGAGCACATCGGCCAGCAAGGTGAGGATGATGTAGATCACCGCGATCAGCAGGACCACGGCCTGTACCACCGGAAAGTCGTCACGGGCGATGGCGTCCCAGGCGAGTTGTCCGATGCCTTGCAGGGAGAACACGGTTTCGATCACCACCGAACCGCCGAGCATGAAGCCGAACTCCACCGCCGCCAGCGCGACGACCGGAATCAAGGCGTTGCGCAGTGCATGCTTGAACAACACGCGGGCCGGGCGCAGACCCTTGGCGCGGGCGGTGCGGATGTAATCGGAACTGAGCACATCCAGCATGCCTGCGCGGGTCAGGCGCATGATTGCCGGCGTCGCGTAGTAGCCCAAGGCAATGGCCGGCATGACGAAGTGCAGCAGGGTCGAGTTGCCGGACACCGGCAGCCACTTGAGCGTCACCGCGAACACCACGATCAACATCAGCGCAAACCAGAAACTTGGCATCGCCTGCCCCAGTACGGCAATGCTCAATGCCAGGCGGTCAATCCAGGTGTCACGTTTGACTGCGGCCAGCACCCCAAGCGGAATCGCCACCAGCAGCGCAATGCCCAATGCCATCGCCCCCAGGCCGAGGGTGATGGGCAGGCGATTGACGATCAGGTTGTAGACCGACTCCTGAAAGAAAAAAGAGTTGCCCAGATCCAACTGCAGCAAATCGCCCAGCCAGTTGAAGTACTGGGTCGGCAGCGGTTTGTCCAAACCGTACTGCACGCGGATCTGCTCGATTTGTTCGCTGCTGGCCTCCGGCCCGCCAATGGCAGTGGCCAGGTCGCCGGACAGATGCAAAAGAGAAAAACTGATCACCGACACGGTAATTGCAACGCAGAATGCGATACCTAGACGGCGCAGAAGGAATCCAAGCATGGCAAGTTTCCTCATATCCATAGGCTGATAGGTGGGGGCTTGCCGTAGCGCGGCTAAGACTGCGCGTCACGGCACCTGTCGATTACTTCCAGCTGGACAGAACGAAACGCGGTAGCTCATCCGGGTAGGGCGTGAACGCCAGCTCGGAGGTATAGGCGTAGTTCATCGAGTAATTGAACAGCGGCGCCCAATAGGCCTGCTCGCTGATGCGCTGCAACGCCTTGCGGTAGTTGTCCTTGCGCACTTGCGGGTCGAGGGCGTTGTCGGCGGTCTGCAACCAGCCCTGGACCTGCGGATCCTTGATGTTGTCGTCCGGGTTGCCTTTGAACCAGGTCCCTGCGGACGCCGAGGTGTCGAGAATCGAGAACGAACCCCAGGCCTGGAACGACATCGGTATTTTGCCGCCACGTTGCTGATCGCGCAGGGCTGCGTATTTCAGGTAGCGCAGCTTGGCGTTGATACCCACGGCGCGCAGGTTGCCGATGATCGCCTCTACGTAATCACGGTCGCGGTAAGCGAAGATTTCTGTCTCGAAGCCATTCGGATAACCGGCTTCAGCGAGCAGCGCCTTGGCCTTGGCCGGGTCATAGTTGTAGACCGTGGCCGCCGTGGTGTCGCAACCGAACTGCCCCGGATAGCAGGCGACCTGCAAGGGTTTGGCTTCGCCGCCCACCAGCTGCGAGGCCAGTGCCTCGCGGTTGATGGCGTGGTTGATGGCCTGACGCACCTTAAGGTTTTTCATCGGTGAGTTTTCAGTCGAAGTGCCACGAGCATCGAGGATCAGGAAACCGATGCGCATGGTTTCGCCGCTGGTCACGGTCAGGTTCGGCATGCTCTTGAGATTGACTGCCTGGTCCGGGGCGACGCGCCAGGTCCAGTCGACACCGCCGGTCATCAGCTCGGCCAGACGGGTTTCTGCGTCCGGGATAACCCGAAACGTGAGATGCGCGATGTGCGGTTGGCCCTGTGGGCTGTCCTTGAAGTAGTCCTTATTGAGCGCCATGGTCACGCCTTCGCCCGCCACGACTGACACCGCTTTATAGGGACCGGTGCCAATCGGCTTGCGACTGAATTCAGCCAGGCCGACTTTCTCGAAATACGTTTTGGGGTACATCGGTACGGCGTTGGACAGGTATTCCAGTGCCGCAGGAAACGCTTTTTTCAAATGAAGGCGGACGCTGTAGTCACCGGTTTTTTCAGCGCTGCTGATCCAGTCGACGTTTTGCACGGTAACGACTTTCGCTTCGGGCGACACCACGTAATTGAGGGTGAACACCACGTCGTCGGCGGTGAAGGCGTCGCCGTTGTGAAATTTGACGCCTTTGCGCAGCTCAAAGTCGATGGTGGTGTCGTCGACCTGTTTCCAGCTGGTGGCCAGCATGGGTTTGTAGTCGCCACTTTTGGGATCGCGGTAGATCAGGTTGTCCCAGATCAGCCGCCCGAGAATCACCCCTTCGCGTAAATCGTTGTGATAGGGGCTGATGTTTTCAGGCTCGCTGTCGGAAGCGTAAACCAGGGTGTCGTTGGCTTTACCGGCATGAGCCGGAAAACTGCTGATGAGGCCCATCAGCGCAAAACTGCAGGCGAAACCTTTGATGCCCATGCCGTCGTCTCCGTTGGCGAGAGTGGTTGAATCAAAGGGCAGCGAATCGCAAACGCGCAAAGGAGGATGAAGCGGTCAGGCAATGTTTTCTTGGTCTGGACACGAATGTAGGGAAAGGGTATCAATGCCGCAAGTTCAATATTTCGATACTTCCTTTGCCGAAAAGGCAACCCTTGGGGGCTCCTATGCAGCTGCATGGCGTGCAGTCCACGGCACTGCGCTACTTTCTTGAAGTGGCGCGATGCGGATCCATCAGCGAAGCCTCAATGCGGCTGAATGTTGCAGCATCAGCGGTAAGCCGACAGATCTCCAAGCTTGAACTGGCCCTGGACGCCAGCCTGTTCGAACGTCGTGCCCGGGGCATGGTGCTCAGCGAAGCGGGGGTGCGATTGGCGGCCTATGCGCGCAAGTCGCAACTTGAGGCCGAGCAGGTAGTGCTGGAAATTACCGAACTGCATGGCCTGCAACGGGGACATGTGCATGTCGCCTGCTCGGAAGGTTTTGCACTGGAATACATGCCCAGGAGCATCAGCGCATTCAGGCGTGAGTATCAGGGCATTCATTTCACGCTGGAGGTCTGCGCGCCTGCCGAGGCGACCGAGAAGGTTCGCTCCGGGGAAGCCGACCTGGCGATGACCTTCAGCCTGTCGCCGCAAAAGGAAGTCAAAGTCGAACATTTCCTCAGCGGGGCCATTTTTGCCGTGGTCTCCAATTCACATCCCCTGGCCGGACGCGAAGCGGTCAGCCTCGCCGAGCTGCAACCCTGGCCCATAGCATTACCGAAAGCCGATACCACGATACGGCAACTGTTCGACATCTGTTGCGGTGTACAGGGGTTGTTGTTCGACCCGGTCCTGACCACTAACTACGTTGCCGCGCTCTATAGCTTCGTCCGCGAAGAAGGCGTGATCAGCCTTGCCAGCGAAATGACCTTGCAGAAACAAGTAGCGGACAAGCAGTTGCGATGCTTGCCGATCCTTGATGAGGGCATGCAGGCACGGCGTATTGAACTGCAGAGCATGGCTGGACGGAATTTGCCTACGGCGGTTTCTGCGTTTAGGGATTTTTTGATTGGTGAGTTGGGGAGGGGGATGGGGTGAAAAAGGCGAGGTTATTCGAGGGGGCTGCGTTGTGGGTGTTACTAGCGTTCAAATCGGGCTCTATGAGCCGGGGTGATCTGAAAAAAAGCTGTAGCTATCTGTTTTTATTGGCTAATGACTGATTAGAAAAACTGCTTGGAATATCATTTGGAATGCTGTGTGATCTGGCTTCCGATAGACGGTATTTTTTGAATTCATCCAAGCGACTCATCAAAGTAATCGCTATCGAGCCTCGGCACTTTATAAAGCTGCGAGCTAACGCCCACCTCGTGGTCGAGCATGAGATTGACTAGACGTTTACCATCGACCAGTACAAGCCCTTCGACCGATAGCGCGAACTCGACTGCTTGGGCAGTGAAGCCTGATGTGGTGATGAATACACCACGTTTGGCTTTCTGCCCTGCCAGGGCGCCATAGAATGCCTGCAAATCGGGGCGGCCAACGGTGCTCTGCCAGCGCTTAGCCTGCACGTAGACCTTTTCCAACCCCAGTGCGTCCAGTGAGATCACGCCGTCAATGCCGCCATCGCCACTTCCGCCGACTTGTTGCAGCGCCTGACGATTCGCGCCGTAGCCCAAGCTGTGCAGAACGTCGAGAACGATGTGCTCGAAACGCGTCGGGCTCGCTTGCAGCAGGCTGTCCAGCAGGTCGCCCGCGACGCTGGTACGCAGTTCGAGGATGGCTTGGTTCAAGCGCTCCTGCGGGCTGCTAGTGGCGAAGTCGGTCTTGGTAATTGGCGCTGTCGTGTCGTTGCTTTCATCCAGCGAGGCGGCGTCCGGCGCTGTCTTCAGTTTCACGCTCATGAAGTTCACAGCTAGATGCTCGACCTGTTCTGCGCTCAACGGGGCAGGGTTGGCCTGAGCGAATACGCGGCCGGTGTCGGTCAGTTGCCAGTAGCCACGCTTGGCGCTGCTGGAATAGCCGGCGCGCTTGAGCCGATCATGTGCCCAGCCTGAACGGTTTTTATAGGTGGCCTGGCCGCTGGCGATGGTCTCCTGCCGTTGCGCTTCGCTAAGGCCAAGCGCCAGGGCGGCTGCTTCGTGAGCCTCGCCCGCAGTGGCACCCTCCGGATGGGCTGCGAGAAAACGGAGGACGGGCTCGATGAACTGGTCGTAGGTCGGAACGGACATGGCTTTTCTATTCCTGATAAAGGCTTAGCCCAACGTAGCAGCTTGACGACCGCGCTTTGTCTTGGGCGCGGTAGCGCGTTGGGCCTTGATGCGCTCCAGTAAAAAGCCGGCTGGCTCGTCGTTCGGATCTTGTGGCACCAGTTCGCCGCGGAAAGCTTTGGCGAGGATGCTTTGCGTCAGGCCGTCAATGCGGACCTGGGCTGCTTTAACACGGACTTCGAGTTGGTCGGCGAATGCCAGGAGCTCTCCAACGTGACGAACGATTTCTCTTTGCTCTTCCCGCGAGGGAACGAGCAGCGTTATCTCTCTAAAGTTACCAAGGCTGACCTTTTGCTGCGCTACCCCAGCTGAAATTTCTTGGACCTTCTGCCTGAAGAAATTTGATTTCATTTGATAATAGGCATATTCGCGCAGAATAACGGACTCATTGACTCTTAGTTTAATGCAGTCTGCAGTGATCACCGCATCTGGCGCGGTTGCTGGATAAATAGCTACGTCGCCAGGAGGATCGCCCATTTTCGTAACCAGAATGTCCCCAGCAGAGATTTGATGAGCGCTAAGTTCGTCAAATTTTTCTGGTGTGATGAATTTTGTTTTTTTATCTCCAAAACATCCGGCGCGTATTTCTCGGACAAAGACGAGAGGTTTGCCATCGTCTCGGTAGTCGGAGACTTTCAGGTTGCTACCGAAAGGCCCAATAGCTAGAGAGTACTTTTCGTCAGCGCAGGCCTGATCTATACGAATAGTTTTCCAGTCGTTATTAGGTGAAGTAGTTCCTTCTGGCGCCTTCTTGGCTCGCCACTCCTCGGTTAACTTCCCAGAAACGGCGGCAGCGAGCACGGATTGACGAAAGCGTTTTAGCAGCGCGGGGATGCCATCGATACGGGCTTTCAGGGTATCGACCTGGGCCAGTAGTTCGTCAAGCTTGGCGGCGATGCGAGTTTGTTCGAGCAGAGGCGGTAGAGGGAGCGGGAAGGCTTCAAGTTTTTCTGAGTCGATACTCTGTACGGTCGTTCCATCTTTGGAGCACGCCGACAGAATGTCTGTGCCAAAGCTTCTGAGCATATAAAAAAAGAATTTTGGTACGACGCCTTCGGCAGGCCGGAAGACTTTGATGTCTTGATTAACCGTTAACTGGACAGCTGCCAAGGCTACCGGAAACGTGTGTTGAAGAATTCCGCTGCGCGTTACCATTAACACCGAGTTGGCTGGATAAAGCGTCATGCCTGCCTGGCTTATGGCGAGCTGCGAAATCCAGTCTGCCGCGTCATTGAGGACGTTCTTCTTCATGTCCTTGGGGGATACCCAAGGCACATCACGACTCAGCCAGAAATGTGGGTTGGCCTTCGATGGAGTCTTACCCCCCGACACCCCGCCAAGGTCCGCTATAGAAAATATCGTCCAACCAGTTGGCATTACAGTATTCATTCCTCCGTCCCCACTTTCAGCCCCATCACCTCCGCCATCAACTGCTTCTGCGCCACTACTTCATCCCCCGCCCCCAGCGCCTTCATCAGTTCTTCCAGCTCACGCAGTGCCTCGGTCAACTCAGCCATCGCCTCACCGGCCAGCACTTCTGGAGCGGGCAGGTCGGCGGCATCCAGGCTGCTGTCGTCTTTTAGCCAACTGATGTCCAGCGAGTCACTCCGCTCGTTGCGGATGTATTCCCGGGTAAAGCTGCGGAAGCGGCTGTTTTCACCGATACCTTCGACGTTCTCGGCGCGTGGGCTTTCGCCGTCGGGGGTGTCGCCATAGGCGTCCTCGAACGGTTTGAGGTGCGTGGGGCCGAAGGGCGTGCGCTTGCCGAAGCTGGGCATGTTGCTGCGCAGGTCATAGACCCACACGCGCTTAGTGCAACCTTCCTCCTGGCGCGGGTTTTCCACGGTGCCCTTCTGAAAGAACAGTACGTTGGTTTTCACACCCTGTGCGTAGAAGATGCCGGTAGGCAGACGCAGGATGGTGTGCAGGTTGCACTTGTCCATCAGGTCGCGACGCACGTCGGTGCCAACGCCGGTCTCGAACAGCACGTTATCCGGCAGCACCACGGCGGCTCGGCCGCCCGGCTTGAGGCCACGGTAGATGTGCTGGAGGAAGGCCAACTGCTTGTTACTGGTGCGGTACGTGAGATCATCACGAGTCGGGCCACCGCCACCCTTGGCCGTGCCGAACGGTGGGTTGGAGAGGATGACGTCGACCTTGGGTAAGTTGGCCCCGGTCTGACCTAGGGCGTTGCCCAGGTGCACCACGCCTTCTTCGTCGCCTTCCATGCCATGCAGCAGTGTGTTCATTAGCGCCAGGCGGCGAGTGCCGGGCACCAGTTCTACGCCAACAAAGGCGCGATTGCGCTGGAATGCCTGGGCTTTGGCGTCGAGGTCGTAGTAATCGTCGGTTTGACTTTTGATATAGGCGTCAGCAGCGATCAAGAAGCCCGCAGTACCGGCGGCCGGGTCTTGTATGGTCTCGCCCGGCTGCGGCTTGATGCAGCGGATGATACTGTCGATCAGCGGCCGAGGGGTGAAGTACTGGCCGGCGCCGGATTTGGTCTCGCTGGCGTTTTTTTCCAGCAGGCCTTCATAAAGATCGCCGAGACCGTCTTGGCGGGCGCTGAACCAGTCGATACCGTCGAGGCTCTTGATCAACTGCTCGAGGTGGCGTGGTTCCTTAAGGCGAGTCTGAGCGTCGGCGTAGATGGCGGCAATCAGCGGGTCAGGGTTTTTGCCAAGGTCCAGCAGCATCTGCCGGTAGTGATCGAGCAGGTTAACGCCGGACTTGCCAGCCAGGTCTGGCCAGCGCGCGCCTTCGGGCAGCTTGTGGCCGAAGCTGTCGTTGTTCTGCACCTGTTCGTATTCCATCTTGATGAACAGCAGCAGCACGAGCTCGGTGACGTAGTCGCTGTAGTTGATGCCGTCGTCGCGCAGGACGTCGCAGAGGTTCCAGAGCTTCTGGACGATGTCGGAGTTGGTCATGGGGCACCTGTGGCGAAGTGTGTAAAGCGCCAGATTGCGCTGGCGCAAAGAAGTGGTTGTCTGGGCTCAGTCGTCTGAGGAGCGTTGTTCGGCCTTTAGCGCTCGGCCGGCCGCAGTCAGGCGGTAGCGTTGCTTGCTGCTGTTGGGCTTGTCTGGAATGGTCATCTCGACCACGCCAAGCGCCAGTAGTGGGGCCAAAACCTGCTCGCGGAACTTGCTGCGGTTGCTGCGCCCGACGAAGGTCATTAGCTCTGGCGCAGTGTGATCGCCTGCCATCTTGCACAGCAGTGTTATCTGCTCCTGCTGCAAAGACAGGCGAGTTTCGGCTTGTTCTTCTTCGACAGCGGACTCAGTCCCTACTTGGTCCCTACTTGGTCCCGACTTAGTCCCTACTTGGTCCCCACTTGGGCCCGAAAGAGGCCCTTTTTCAACGGCGCGCTGAATCACCACCTTGAACTGATTACTCTGCCGGTCGTCCTCCAGTCGGATCATTGGCCAAGCATCGATAGCGCGCGGGATGCCGGTGCCTAAACCGCGATAGGGGAGAATGTGCACAGCATGGGAGGTGAGCGTCGGGTTACGACGGTTGGACAGGCCGAATCGAATTTTCTCGGTATCGAGCACGTCAGGCAGGTGCCCGGGGCTGATCAGTTCGATGCGATCGGCGAAGATCATGATCCGGATGGAGGCGCTGACAAAGTAGTCGCGGTGGATCAGGGCATTCACCAGCAGTTCTTCAAACACTTCCTCCGGCACTTCCAGCTGGCCGAGGGTATTGAAGCCCTGCTGACGCTGCACGTGGCGTAGGTTGCGCTTTATGAAGGCAAGGCTGCGTCGGTACTGCTCCTGCAGATTTCCGTCGATATCTTCGCTGTCTAGATAGTGGCGGTCATGCAGAACCGTGCCCGGAAACGCCACGGCCTTGATATCGAACGCCGGGCACAGACGTTGTGGCGCCTGGCCGAAGAGCAGCAAACCGGCCAAATTGGGTGTGTCGCCACTGGCGAGGCCAAGATTTTCCAAGATGCGGGTGGTTTCCAAGCCTATCTGGTCGGGACTCTGCCGAAAGCGTCTTTGAAAGTACTCGCCAAGCGCCTTGGCATCGATATCCGCCACGCTGCTGCCCGCGACCGGTACCGCATCGGCGCACACCAGTCCTGCCTGCTGAAACAAACGCTGCAGTTCTTCACGGGCCGTGACCCGACGCTTGTCGGCGCCGTTCTTTACCCAGATGCGACCCTGGTTGTCGACATAGGGTTTATTCAGCCCTTGTTCGACTGACACCACCATGACCAGCCCGTGTTCGGTCTGAAAGTTGCTGGACAATGGATTGATCGCCGGGCGGACATTCTGTGAGGCTGCGTTGGAAAGCAACTGATTGAGCCGCGCAACGTCGGCGCTGTTTAACCCGCTAACCATGCCGGAGTCGTCTACGCCAATCAGCAAATATCCACCGGATGTATTGGCGAACGCCACTAACTCGGCTGCCAAGGCATCGATATTGCTGAAATCGCGCTTGAATTGATGGCGACTGTCTTCACCACGGGCAAGGATCTGATGAAGCTCAGCAGGGGTCATGAGGCGTCTCTAGGTATCGCGGTCGATAAGTCATATAGCGGGGGCATTATCCCTTATGAACGAATACGCTGGCCATTCCGGCGTTCCAGATCGGCCTCATCCCGTTTGGGCCCAAAGGTTGTCGTTCAGAGCATCCAGCACCACGCCCAGGTTGCCGCCGAGCATTTTGTCCAGCCGCGTACTGCCGCCATCGCCCTTGAACGCTTCACCAATCTGCTTCTTGTCAATAACGACCTCGTGAACCAGCTGCTTAGCCAAGCGGTCCAGCCACTTACGCTGAACTTGAGTCCAAGGCTGCAGGGTATAAATCTTCTCCATCGCTTTGGTTACGCGCTGCTCGAATGGTAGCAAAGCCTCTCCGAGGGCGGCGCGGCGGATGAAGCCGACAATACTGGCAGCGATTTCCTGGTTGGTTTGGTTGCGCCAAGCGCTTTGCAGGTTCACCTCACTGTAGCCATGCCCGTCGAGCAGCAGGCGCACTTCGCGCAATTGTTCACGGGTCAGGTCTTGCGGGCGGTTGACCACAACGCCGAGGGCCACTGACTGGTTCAACTGATTCTTAATGAAGTCGTTGAAGCTTTCCAGATAGTCCGCGGGCTTTTGGTAATCGCCGTAGTTCTGCTCACGGACCATCAGTTCGTCCGTGTGAGTGGAGATCACCGGGTAGTTCAGCGATCCGAGCAGGGCATTAACCGTGGCGAGCTGATCGAGCAGTTGGGCATGCTGTTGGATGAACCGGGCAGCTTGCTGTGGGCCGAGCTGATGCAGGTGCTGATGCAGTTTGTCCGGGGCTACGCCCCAAGTGTTCTCCAACTCGGCGAGCTTGGCCTTTAGGGGTGGCTTTTGCTCGGCCTTATGGCTGGCCTTGCGCAGAATACGCATGACCCGCTGGCTGAGCTGGTCCAGGACGTCGTGAGCGTGGCTAGTGTCTGGCTGGTTACCAGGAGCATCGAGGCTGGCTGGGTTGGTTAGCTCGCTGACCAGCTGTTCGAGGCTGATGCTTGGGTCTTTCACTAGCGGCTTCATTGTATCTACTGGTTCCAGGGCAGCGTACAAGTCAACTGGGTCGTAGATCTTGAATACCGTCTTGCCGATCTCATCGCAGCGGCGAGTCGCGCGGCCCTTCATCTGTTCGTAGAGAATGCGCGAACGCACCCGGCGCATGAACACCAAGTGGCAAATGCGTGGTACGTCGATACCGGTGGTCAACAGGTCGACCGTGATGGCAATGCTCGGGAAGCGCTCGTTCTTGTACTGGCGGATCAGTTGTTTGACCTTGTCACTTTGCCCGGTAATGATCTGTACAGCCGCCTGGTTGTAATCCTCGCCGTGAACGTCCTTGAAGGTTTCGTCGAGGAGGTTTTTGACCCGCTCGGCATGGGCCTGGTTGACGCAGAAAATCATCGTTTTTTCGTCGCCCGACGGGTCGAGCTCTTGTGCCAGCTGCTCGCAGACGACCTTGTCAAAGCCGGGCGTAATCACGCGGCGATTGAAGGACTCGATTTCAAAGTCGAGTTCGTCCTCGAGCTCGGCGACATCCACCTCGCCGGTGCTCGTATCGATGACGCTGACGCTCTCGCCCTTGGCAAAGTGGATGCCATTCTGGCTCAGCAGGGTCTGGTAGCGGATTGGAGGTTCGTGATCGATCAGCCAGTCGTCAGCCACGGCCTCACGGTAGCTGTAGGTGTATATCGGGGCCCCGAAGACTTCGCTGGTGTGCTTGGCTGGCGTAGCGGTGAGCCCAACGCGGCAGGCGTCGAAATAGTCGAGCACGCGACGATACTGCGATAGATACTGGTTGAAGTCGCGCAGTGCCAGCTCGCCTTCAGTCATTTCCTGATCGAGGGTGTAACCGCGGTGGGCTTCGTCGACGATGATGCAATCAAAGGCATCGATGGGCGGCGGGGTGTCCGACTGGAAGATGCGCTTGACCATAGCCTGCACAGTGGCGACCTGAACCCGTGTTTCAGCTTCGGCAGCCATATCACCTAGTTCTTTGACGTCGTAGATCTGCGCCAGCGTGTGGTTCTGTTCCAGCGTCGCCTCATTGAAGGCTTCGATGGCCTGTTCCCCCAAGGCGCTGCGATCGACCAGGAAAAGAATGCGGCGAAAGCGCTCGGCCTTCAGCAGGCGGTAAATCAAGCCAATGATAGTGCGCGTTTTGCCGGTTCCGGTCGCCATGGCCAGCAGACAGTTGCGGCGATTGTCGGCTAGGGCCTGTTCGACGGCGCGGATGGCGTTTTCCTGATAGTCACGCAGCTTGAGATAGGCGAAGCCTTCCTGCTGTAGTTTCGCCTCGGCGTCCTCACGGCTGCGTTTGAGCAGGTCGAGTAGGCCGCCCGGCGTGTGGAAGTCCTGCAGCGGCCGGCGCAGGTTGGCCGGGCTGCGCAAGTCGCGAAACCAGGTGCCGGATAGCTCGGCGAGCTGCTTAATGAAGGGGCGGCCATTGCAAGCGAAGGCGAACGGGACCTTGAAGTAGCCCCCCTGACCATCCGCCCAGCCCACGCTCTGCCCAGCCGGTTGCATATCGTCGGTAACGATCAGTTGGCGTGAATAGCGCTCGGCTTGGGGAATGCGGTCCGCTATGTTAATGCGCTTGCGCTTGGCTTCGACGATAGCGACTGGGATTAGGCCGGCGAATAGCACGTAATCAGCATTTTCTTTCGGCTTGCTGGTTGGCCATTCGGCGATGGCTTTGTTCTTGCCCTTTTCGGGCCGAGCGCCCTTGCTGTAGGTAAGATCGAGCGAATCGGCTTCCCAGCCGGTATCGTTCAACTGTTGATCAATGAGAATACGGGTGAGGTCTTCATTGAGGTCAAATTGGCTGCTTGCCTGCTGAGTTTTGCGCGTGACCTGTTGGGCAGCTTGCGGCTGATCTTCAAGCTGTTGCTGCAGCACTTTCAGCCGCGCCTCGAAATCAACTCGAGCCTTCGATAGCTCTGCCTCGCGTTCAAGGGCAATCTGCTCGTAGACGCGGGCTTCCTCGTTCATCTGCCCAGCAAGACTGGCTTGCTCTTGCTTTTCTTGCGCCAATAGCTCGGCTAATTGGTGGTTGTTCTCCAATTGCTGGCGGCTGTCGCCCAGCTCTGCGCGAAGCTTTTCGATCTGCCCCTGCAGCTCACGCAGAGGCTCACTCGGATCGGCCGGTACCATGAAAGACCCAGGCTTGAAGGTGCTGCCGCCCGTGCTAAATGACTGGTGATACCAGATTGCCAAGGCGCGGGCGACCCTCAGCCCGTCCAGCGCCTCGCGATGCTGGGTGCGGAATTCGTGGGTAGCCTTATTGCCTTCGATGCGCAGCGTATGGAATAGGTTACGGATGTTACCGTCGAGCTGGATTTCACGGCTCAACCGGAACAGCAAGTCAGCCTGGGGCGTGGTGGCGTCGAACTCAATGCCTGCTCTTACCGCCAGGTCCTGGGCGAGAGCTTCTCCCAGTTGGCGCAGTTTGATCAGCGTCGTGTTGGGGTCACTGGAAAATACTCGCTCGGCCGCATTGGCAAGTTGGAAAAAAACCGGATCGTGTTCTTTGAAAAAGGCGAAGTTGCTGTTCTCTGCCATGTCCCATCCCTTGAGTTCGTCACCAGCCATCCCGAGAGTGGTGGCGCTATAAGGGCATAGTGCCAGACGAAGCGTGGTGCGTGTATAACTGTGTTTCGTCGGTCCATGGTGACCAGCTACCGGCCGAGATCGATCAAGGTTCCGATTTACAGCATAACAATGAGGTGCCCACGAGATTGCGGTAGGCCTCCTGGCTGGCTACGTATCTGGTAGGGGTGATCGTTATGCCATCCACGAGACCTAATGGTCGCCCCATCCAACGCCACGATGACGGAGCCCGGTTGCTCATTGATGACCCGGTGGAACGCAACAAGGTTGAAACCATCTCCACCGGCAACCACGTTCTGGCTCTGCAGTAGGCTCCGATATGGACGTTGTTGGGTTTCGAATCCTCGCCGGAGCGTTTGGTGGATAATCATTCCTGCCACTTAAGTAAGTGCCATTCGGGGGAACGGTGTTGATTGATTGCCCGCTGTAAGAATCAATCTCACTGTTCTTCCCGTTGCTAAGAGTCGCGAAAAAAACCACCTATCGAATGATAGGTGGTTTTGATGGTTCCAGTAATCGCCGAGGGAAACTATAAGAAGACTTTCATCGCCCCGATCAAGATACCGATCGTCACTGCGAGCATGGAAGCCATACGAATGGACAACTTGAGATCAGATTTAGCGATCTCTGCAGTCAACCGATGATTAGTATTAGCGATCTCAGCAGTCGCCTTGCCGATTTCAGCAGTTGTCCTACCGATTTCGGCAGTCAACCGCTGATCAAGGTTTGTGAGATCACTTTTCGTCGCGAGTAGTGTGAGCATGTCAGATTCCAATGCCTGGATAACGGCTTCAGCTTTGAGCTCAGGCACGTCGATTGCGCGCAGTGCCTGATACATCGCCAGTTCCATTTTCATTAAGGCCTCCTGAAACAAAAAAGGCCTTCCCCACGACGGGAAAGGCCCGTCGTGGGTGGGAAAGTCATGCTTCCATCGACATTCAAGTCGACTGTCCGCGCTGCCGGAAGCTATGCGGTCATATGATGGATCCTGCGGAGAGCCGCAGCGCCGTCTTGAAGATCCAGGCGGCTGGTGCTGAACGAATCAGCGAGATGCATAGCAAAAATGCCGCTGGGGGTGTTTGCTGTCAATCCGGAAACCGGTTATCGAGTGTTTCCTAATGTTGTGTGAGGCTTCGCACTGCCTGGCGTCACCACCTTCAGCTTCGGGTTGTTAAGGGACGAATCGCTTACCAAGCCATAGTGCTTTTTCAAGAGGTAGCCATGTAAGAGACGTGTTCTGCGCGCACCGCTGAGCTCACATGTCCAGATGCTGCGACCGTTCGCTTGTATACGGTGCAGTTTCATTTTTCCAAAGCGCCTTTGAACTCCCTCCCAGTCAGGCTGCCCCTGGCTTTTCGAGATGGAGGCGAGATGAGGGAATGCTTTCGCGTAGCGTTGGAAGATTCCAGGAGTGACCAAGAAGAGTGAGTTTTCGACGGAGTGCACCAGCGCTTGATCGTCATTCATGATGATCTCGTGAGTGCGTAAACCTTCGATCAGCCACTCCATGAAGTGTTCGCCGCTTGGCTTTGCATCCTTGTCTGGCTCGGACGGTTCTTCTGACGAGGGGGCAGATTTGGTGATGGGGGCAGAGTCGGAATCTTCAGGCCACTTGGGAGGCCCGCCGATTTGATTCGTTAATGAGTCGAGATCGTCGGTTGACGGTGTATCTGACAGTGATGGATCTGATTGTGTGGCGATGGTCGCTGGCTTATGGCTCTCAGCTGCCGTGGTGGTCTGTGCAGGGGCTTTGGCTACTAAAGCTTGTTCGGCTTGAACAATGATCGCCCCGAGTGCGCCGGTATGTTCGCTATGGCCAGACCAGTGGGCTATGAGCGAGGCCCACAGTTCGGGGAAAGCGAAAAGCCAGTCCAGGATTTTGCTGCTTAATAGTTGCTGGATCATCAGGCAGGATGCGGGGCCGTGCAGTCGATAATCGAGGTCTTTTCGGTATCGAAATCGGTAAGGTCGCGCCAGCGGCCCGTGCCATGGGTGCCAGGCGCAGCCATCCGAATATTCGACCTGGATATCAATCGCAATCTTGCCAAGGTTTTTGCTCAGGCTGGCGTATGCCAGTGCGGCACTCCATGCTTCCGCTTGGACGAGCTGAATTTCTGGTTGAGCTCCTGGGGGCAGTAATCGTGCTCGGCGAATTTTTAGAGCGTACGTAACTACTTCCAGGCCATGGTCCAGCATCCCACCGAAGTAAGCGTGGTGCTGATTTTCGGATGCAGGGAAAAGTTGAACCAGTTCGGCGTATCGTCTAATTGGGTCGAGATAAAGTTCATCGAATTGAGGGCGGGATACGGCGGTGCACTGCCAGATCTGCTCCAGCAACTTTTGTCTACGGGGAGTGGCCAAGAGTGATTTCGCAGATTGGGGAGTGGTCAGACCGGCGGGTGATGTTGGGCTGGCTGCAGCCGTAGGGTCGAGTGCACGCCGAAGCTTGCGGTGGAACAGTGAGAACATAATTGCTCCTGTCGAGAAAAAAGGGGGCTATTCACTTGGCGACGACATGAGGCAGCACTCATGAATATGGGGGAGCGCTTAGCTCCAGAGCACCGACAGACCTGTCAGTGGGCAAAGCACGAGGCGAGTGGGCCGGATTAGTTGGCATTCCCTAGGGGCAGCGGGCGGGTTCTTGCGACGCCCTCAGTTATCCACGCTTGCGGGTGTGTTTAGGTGACTGAAGCCGGGAATGCTCGCCGAGCAGGCATTCCATTTCTCGTGCCCATAGGACACGCAACCGGCAAGCGTAGAAAGATTAAATGCGCCACTACCCATATCCGTATTAACTGGAAATACGCCTGGTCAGGTCGAGGCGCTAACGAGGTGCGGAGTGGGGCGCACTCTTACGGCTTATTGACGTCGACGCCCTGAGTTATCGTCCGAGATAGGTCGCAGTAATTTGTGTTCTCTCATGCCCGAGTTCACGGCTGATAATTTGTCGAGCAATGATGTCTTGAGAGCGCTGCACTGGAGTCAATTCCCTGGAAGAGATTCCTCCTGCCGCCGGTGCCTTCCACCCTGTCAAAGCTATGTAACGGCTTTGTGCATAATGATGACGTAGCCCATGCATGTGGCTCAGGCCTGCTGCCTTGCACTGACCATCGTAGGTGTTTCTCTGCTGGATATAGGTTTTCTGAGCCGGGATGAGTGATCCGGCTCCCGCTAGCTGATGTGCCGCGTTCAGCACCTCGCGCTGTAGCGAAGTAGAGATCGGCACAGAGCGATCACGCCCACCCTTCGTCCATGAGCCCTTGAGGAGAATGTGATCTCCTTGATCCGCATACTTGGGCTGAAATTTGATCGCTTCCTCACGGCGTAGCCCAAACGCCGACTGAAGCCGGAGGCTCATGCACACGTGGGCGTCGGTGATCTTGCCAAGGTATGTTCCCAGTTCCTGGGCTTTGCTGACGTTGGTGACGAAGCGCCGGTCGGCCACACCCAGTTGTGTGTTGTCGGCGGGGAGAATGCCAGCCTTGCCGATTTTTTCAGCCCACCATCGAAGGTGCGCAAGCCGATTTTTGATGGTGCCGGGTGACAGGCCTTCGCCTTGCCAGCGATCCAGCAGTGCCAGTACGTGTTTGCCCTTTAGCGAGGGGGCTTTCATCTGTCGGAAACCAACCTCGCGCAGTTGGCGGGCGATTAGCCCCAGTGAACGGATACGGTCGGCCTGGGTGTTGTGACTGCCATCGCGATTGCGTCGGCAAAGTTGCCGCAGGGTGTAGGTCAAATCGTCCATATACGATCCAAGCTCACAGGCTTTGACTGTGTTGTTGTTCTGTCCTGAAAATCATTGGTAAGTGTTGGTGCCAACTCGCTAGACGAGATCCCCGAAGGGCGGGGGCATGGTGTTCAGGAAACACCGGTGTCTCGACTGAGACGTCCGTCTTGCTTCTTGCTGGAAGATCGGACGGAGATGGAGCGAGATGAGCTGGTTTTTAGTGTTGATGAGTACTCCAAGGAAATGAATGGGATTGTTAAGTGGAAGCAGTCGGCATTGTGCGAAGGCCCGCTGCGTAGGACGGTGCAGTAGCAGCACATCACGGAATAAATCCGATAGACGAAAGCGGCTCCGCCCATGGGTATGGCTCGGTATGCTTCTGGAGCCTTGCATACCTGGCTAACTCCATCCTGCTGGATCAGCGCTTGCAGGAGTTTCGCGCTGTTGGGATGACGACTCTCGAACCTGTCGTCTGAGGTTTTTGCTGGGCCAGTGTATGGGGGCATCATCATGTATGCCGCACTCTTTAGGGTTCAGGATTTGCCCGTGATGTTGGGGCGTCGGCTGGGCCGTCACTGCGGTTTGCAGTGACGGCCCAGTTCATGACTTGCGCGTCCATGGGCAAAAGCCGTCTGCGATAGGTGCATATTTATTTATTGCCTGTGGTACTGACGCGGCCTTCGGCCTTGTCGGCTCCCTGCGCAGGGGCGGCATGGTTCCCATGCCACGCCTGCGCAGGGAGCTTGTGGGAAAGGCGGAGCACGGAGCTGCGTTGCCGATCAACGCCGTGAATCGCACGTGCAAGTCGACAACGCAGGTTGACCGAGAGTTTTCTGTCGAAGGTCTGGGGCGGATGATAACTAGCAGTCACAACGTGGTAGTCGGAACCCATAGCGGCCCTTCGAGGACTGTGGCTCACGGCCAGAGGCTGCCCTTCGCAACAGGCAGAAATCGGCCAGAAGCGGCCATTCAATGTATCGATAGCAGTAGGGCGGTGCATACGTTTTCACTCCGCCAACCCGAACTGGAAATTCGTAAGGGCGCCAGTGTGGAAGCGCATGCAAACAGTGTATATACTCCTATAAAACATATGGCTTTTTGATATTGCTGCCGACTCAATAAAATCAGGGATGTGAAATTGGATTATTATATTAGGCGCGTTGTAATTTCAGACTTATTTGAAGTGGGCAACAATTATAAAATAGATTTATCAGAGGGCTGCAATTGTATATTTGGCCCAAACGGCACGGGCAAGACGACAATTATTAACTTGATTGTCAACTCCTTATCCGTCGATTTAGAGCCGCTGGCTAGAATTTCTTTTGGCTCTATTACAATTTTTCTTGCCAAGACCGGACAGGTCCGACCTTTCAAATATCTACTATTAACCCGCTCGCGCAGACTTCAAGGGGTGGTGAGTCTTTACTATGAGTTTGAAAACAATGTCACGTACGCGTTTGACATAAAGTTCAGAGGCGGTGTATCGAAGGTATCTGATCGACTAGACGAGAACTCACCTGAAGAGCTTAGAGCTACTATTCGCGAAAAATTGAATTTAACGCACGTCCCCCTATTGCGAATGCATGACTCTGAAATAAACATGTCTCGAGATAGTGGGGATGAGTTTTTGCAATCAATGCTTCGACAAAAGCAAATTTCCCAATCACAAATTACCGAAATTTTAGACCCTAGTGTAAAAGTATTAAACTCACTCGAACGACAGTTCGTCAGCGAAGCAAACTCTGCTCGAAAAAAAATCACAGAAAAATTGGATGACCTGCGCTCAAAAATCATTGAAAAAGTAATGATTGATGAAAGCTTAGTCAGATTAAGCAATAAGGCACTATCGCGTGCACACAAAGCTATGACATCGGATTTTTTGGAGGATGTCGATGTTTCGGCTTATGTTAGAAAGCTAAGCGAAGCTCAGATAAATGTCCCGGAAGTAAAGATCAAAGAGCATTTTTCTATTTGGAAGCAGTTGAACGACAACGTTCGCGACGCTTCTAAAGTAATGCGCTCTCTGGATACAACTGAAGCTGGAACAAAAAGAAATGCTGAGGCTGCTCAAAAATTTAATTCCTCATACTACAATCTTATAGCGATGAGCAATTTTAACGATAGATTTTTATCTATTGTAGAGGATGTGGAGTTGATGCAGGCGGCTCGCTTTGAGGTTACAAGGGTTTTTAGCGAGTACGAAAAGGAAGTTAATTTATACCTTAAGCCGAAAAAAAGGTTTCATGTGTCTGAGGATGGGGAGCTCAGCGTATATACTAGAACTTCGCCAATCAGATTGTCCGACCTGTCGTCGGGGGAAAAACATATCATAAGTATCTTGGGGCGTGCAGCGCTTAGCAGGAAGGAAGGCGCGATATTTGTCGCAGATGAACCGGAGCTTTCTTTGCATCTCGATTGGCAACGTATGATATTGCCATCTATCGCTAAGCTTTCTCCAAAATCCCAAGTTATTATTGCAACACACTCTCCAGCAATTCGAATGAAAGGAGCAAGAGATATAGACTTAGAGGAGTGTGTTCAGTGACCACTGTTAGGGCGTTCTCTGTCGAAGAAAATATGCGGCGTCTGAAAATGCAAAAACGTCTTACTTTCGTTGTGGTGGAGGGAAGCGATGACGTACCTCTTTACGAATCATGCCTGATGATGGAATTAAAAAATGTAGATTTTGATGTTATTTATTCAGGAGGAAAAAAGCCAATCCAAGATTTTCTGGCAGAGCATAAAAGTAATAATGCTATGTTCATTGTGGACAAGGATTTTGATGACTTTTCAACTTTAGATCCGAGAGTTGTTGCGTTAGACCGGTATTCCATAGAGAACTATTTTATCTGCGAAGAAGTCATTTCGCACTCTATAAAGTTTGCTATAAGTTGTAGGCTCCAAGACGCGGTTGAAGCGTTTGACTTGACGGAGTTTGTTGAAAAAATCACCCGATCAATAGAAATGCTGATTAAGGTTCTATTTTATTACCAGCGGCATGCCGTTCATAAATTGGATGGTAAAGAAAAGCAGTCTTGGAGTGATGTGTTTCTTTGCGAAAATAATTCTTGGGAACTGAGTTCTGATCAGATTTTGGCGCTAATAAGTAGGCTCGCTCCCACCCCCAAAGATATTGCAGATGCGGAAGAATATTTTGCAGAAAATTTTCGACATCCTGAAGTTTTGATTAATGCGTTTCCTGGGAAGATGCTAAAGACATCGCTTCAAAGATATATTCGGCAGCAAGTCATGCAAATAAAGCCTGGGGCAAAAGGAAAATATAATAATGTCGAAGATACGAGGGCGCTGCTCTCTTCAGTTCTTCATCACTCGTCTAGCCTCAAAAATGTTTTGAGGTCAGTTGTGGAGTTTCTTTCCCTTCGGCAGTTAGGAAATGGTTAGGGTCTTATACACTATATTCCTAGGAAATATCGGTAGAGGCTTCCTAGTGCCATTTCATTTGGCACTAGATCAATCCAACGTGATCGCGCTGGCTCATATTTGCTCTCATACCTGCAGCTTGTAGCTTTTGTTGCTCCTCAACACAGGCGGCTTTGGGTCGATTACTGCCGTTCGAGACTGGTGGATTTTGGCCGGTTGCTGCCTGTAGCCCAAGGCGGCTGACAACCCATAGCGGACATTCATCCTCAGGTTGATAACATCTCCTTTGTAACGGGAGCGGCCTTTCATCCGTCAAGCTAGACGCCTGTAAACTTTCGTTCGACGCTTAACATGAGTAGACGGAGCCGGCTCGCAGTTTGGACTACCGCTCGATGAAGGGTTATACGACATCATGTTCCTCGCGTCCCCTGCTCCAGAACTTGCACTTTGAGGGGTAACGTCTTTAAGAGATATTGCCCTCTAGCCGTCGCTTGGAACGAACGCGTGACGAATTTGTATGGCCATCGAAAAGGGAGGTTTGGTTTGACAAGAGCTGGCTCTCATGCGGGACGTGGGTTCCGATATCAGGATGCGGTTGCGGCAAGCCTTGCCGTGGAAGGATTTGTCGGCCAGTTTGTGTACGGCAGCGTCGTCCCTGAAGGGGGCGACGATCTTGAGCTCCGGACGGCCAGTGCTAGAACGCTCGCGCAGGTCAAGTCACGACGCGACCACATGGGCCCGTTTTCAGCTCGCTCAGTGGCCGGCTTCGTCATGAAAATGTGGGACGGAAAGGGGCTTCAACCGGACGACCAATTTTTGCTGGTGCTCGAGAGCAATGTTGGTGAACGTTGCGCTGCTATCCGCCAGTTGCAGGACCTTTCCGCCTATCCGACCGTCGTAGTCGAGCTGAAGGGGCGCAAGGGGCTGGCTGGCCTCATTGCGCGAACCAAAGTGCTTGTGCTGCCTGACCCTCGCGGAAGCGCAGTAGCCCAGATTTCGGCCAGGCAGGCCTGCACCTCCTTCGAAGCCGAGATGTACTTCGCGGACCTCCTGGGCGTGGTGGGGCATCTTTCTGATGAGAATGGCACACGCGCGGCGAACGCCTATCTTGGGATTGCCATGTCAGATGTGCAGCAGCGGTTCGACGCGCTACAGCCGCTTATGACATCAGCGGTAGTTGAGGCAGCACTAACCGAGGGCTTCTGTTCAGCTGTGGACTTCTTGACGCCCGATGAGGATCCGCTGTTCTACTTGGGTGTCGATGCGCAGGCATCGCACGTAGCCGCAGGACTCGTTGTGGAACGTCCTGAGCTGCGTGCAGCCGTTCTAGATGGACTGGAGAGCCGCAGAAACGCGCTCATTCACGGCGCTTCCGGCTCAGGAAAGTCAGCAGTCCTTTGGGAAGCCGCGTACGCCAGTCGCCACGCAGTGCGTTGGTTTCAGGTTCAGCGCCTGCCGCCGGCAGCCATTGCGTCACTTGTCCAGCTTGCGCGATCCAGACGAGCGACTGCGGATGCACCCGTAGGCTTCATCATTGATGACGTGGGCCGAGGGTTCTCAGAGGGTTGGACCGCGTTGACTGCGGAGGTAAATCGCACTCCCGGGCTGCTGCTCTTGGCATCTGTACGAGAGGAGGATCGCTACCCGCTGGTAGATAGCCGTCGCGCTGCCCAGGTCAAGGTTCAGGGTGACGACACTCTGGCTGAACGAGTGTGGCGAGAGCTGAGGGATAGAGGGCAAACCGCTTGGCAAGGATGGCGAGAACCTTGGACGTTAGCGGCTGGCCACCTGCTTGAGTACACCCACGTGCTTACCCAGGGGCATCGATTGAGCGAGACGCTGCACGCGCAGGTTGCGGCGCGTATTAACGACGTCAATCGACACGACGAGATAGATGTCTTGAGGACGGTGGCTTGTGTGAACGCCGCGGGTTGCAGTGCCGAGGTGTCAGAGTTGCCTCGCGTCTTGTCCAAGCCCGCGACCACGGTCTCGCTCGCGCTGACCAGACTCAAGAATGAGCACTTGGTTCAAGACGCACATGACGGCAGGATAGCGGGGTTACATGAGTTGAGATCTGCAGAGCTCCTTCGCCTGTCTCACGAGTTCCCACCGCCCTTGTTGTCGACTACGGCCGCAACTGCGGTTTGGCTGGTGCCGGCATCCGAGATGTCTCGGTTCCTCGAGCGGACACTCTCTAGGCACGAGGAATGCGATGACGAAGTAATTGAAGGTCTGGCGCTTAGATTGGAGACAGCACCGACACCGGCGCTCCTCGGCGCGATTCTGACGGGTCTGGACCGCACTAACGCGCATCGGGTGATCAGACGTTGGCTTCAGACCGTCGAAGCACAAGCAATGCCGAAGTCGTTGCAGGGAACGCCTGCCGGACTCGCGATTAGCGACATCGAGCCACCGGATATCGGTCCGACGGTACCTGCATCCCGACGCTTCACTGAAATCAGGGCTGACGTTATCGCTTCAGGTTTAACCGCTCGCTTTTTGGCTCGGTTAGCTCCAAGCGATCTGCGCCGCGTGCTCCAGGCGGCGAGCAGCGTGGGAGACTTGACCCGGCTCATGGCTTCGCTACTCGGTCAAGTCATCCCGACTTCGCTCTTGGGTGAGCTTGCCACTTTTTCCCCCCCGCTCGCCGACGCGGGCTTTCAAGCCGTAGTTTCGCTACTCCAAGTCACAGCAAGGGTCGACAGGACGCTGGCGATCAGCTGGGTCAATGCTGTGGGGCAAGACGCGTTGTTCCAGCGCTTCTCCGACAGTGTGGCCTGGGCTGAGGCTCCGAGTCTGAGTCCATGTGAGGAAGGTCAAGAGGTTCGCTCAGACATCTGGTTTGTAGCTACCTCCGTGCAGACCGACCTTGACCACGACGTGTATCAGACTTGTAAGACCTTGCTGGCGCTTACTCCTGCGGCAGATATTGTGTTCAGCACCGCGCTCGGAGCTGACGGGGCCATCGTCCCGTCCACAGCCGAGGACTACCCGCTAGCTCGCAAACGCATGCCCAGGGCGAACGTTCCTGCGCCCGAGCAGGTCGCCCGCAATCGTGCGTGGCTGGCCATACTCAACGCTTACTTGGCTACTGAGAGTTACACCGCCTATCTAGCGCAATGCTTGGAACTGCTCAATCTGCTCGTCCCTAACCTCAGAGCGCTTCTTGACGGGCAGTTCAGAGGAAAGACAGATGCCACTGCGCTCAACGCCCTGGGGCGCGTATACGACGCAGCTATCAGTTTGGTGGCGCCACAGGAGGAGCCGCCAGCTGCTGGAGTCCAGAGGTGGTCGAGGCTGCCATCGATCCTGTCCAGTTGCTCCACGGATCTCGTCCGGAGGTTTCTTGCGCTGCCGCAGGGTGCTCCGGCCTACATGGGCTGGCTTGCCGACATACAAAAGAGCATCGCGACTGCGGCGTCCGAGGAGCCATGGGATGTGTTGTCAATCGAGACTCCGAAGGAGTTGGGTGAGCTACGGCGCCTTATGGAAATGTTGCAGACGATGGCTGGTGAGTCTGGGAAAAGAGGGCGGCAGCCGTTCCTCACGCACCGTTGTCGGACGGCACCAAAGGGGAGTGCGCTTGGTAAGGCGGCACTCGCCGCGCGCCAATATCGCGAAGCCGAGTTCAACAACTTGGAAGGTAGGCTAAGGAGCGGGTTGACCGCCATTAGCCCTGGCATCGGCGTTCATCTGCTGGCTAAGGCCACCATTCCCGAGGTATGGCCGCCTGCGGATGTGCTGGTCACCTTGCCTGTGAACACCGATGGAACAGGCGTGGACTTGGCGAGTGGCTGGCTAGCCTGGCGTGCTCTCATTGAAGGCGGGCGCAAGATTTGCGTCCTGCCCGTCATGAACAGGCTCGGATTGACGAGCCTCGCTACCTCTGGCTTCGACAGGCTGTTTCCGGTTCTACCAAATGAACTGGCGCAACCCTGGTGCGCCGCCGCAGGACTAAAGGCAGCTCCGATAGATTCGCTAAACGCATTTACTCGTCTCACCAACCCGTTGGCAGAGCTCCAGGGCATTGATGCGTACTGGAGCAGCAAGGGAACCAGGACGCCCGAGGAGGAACGCATCTATCGGGAGGTCTCCAAGACTCTCGACGAAGCGAGAGAGGCTTGGAGCAACTTGGCGCTCACGGATGACATCAAGGGGGCTGGCCTGCAGCTCGTGGATGCCGCTCTTCAAGGCGAGTTCCCGATTGCGAATGCCGCCGCAAGGCTGCTGCACGGCGAGCGGACCCAGACTATCGATGTCATCGAGTCATTCGTCCTAGGGCTTACCTTGTTCGAATGTCAGCGCACAGGTGAGCGCAGTGCACAAACTCGGCAATGGCAACCATGATCTACACCCACGTGCTCAACGTGGGCCTTGGCGCGGCGGAGCCCTTTGGACTCCTGCCCAGGACTGATCTGCTGCAAAGCGGCCATTGTTGAACTTCCGCCTTACCGCCTAAAGCTTTCGTCAGAAAGACTGCACATGAAGGACTGCTCCTGGCCGATTCTGTTGAAAAAGTCGCCCCTGATTTCCACGGTAGAAAAGTACGCGCTTGAGATTGAAATCTTTACATTGAGCAGAGGATTCTGGGTTCAGATTTCGCGTAGCGGCGCGCAAAAAACGCTTCTCCAGCGGTCAGTATGTGGGCGGTCTGGAAGAACCGACTTTTTCAACAGAATCGGCCGAAAGCCGCTGGTCGTCGACAGGAGCAATCGGCCAAAAAGAGACGTTCATTTCCGTCGAGATGCCCCCCTAGCCGAAGCGATCAGTCGTTTGATCGATTTGAACTGCCATCCAACAGCACCTTAAGGAACTAGCTTTGATGATCAAAGGCCAGCCATACATGCCAAAAATCGGTACGTGTCTGATTGAATGCGAAGCTTGCTAGCGGGTTGAACCTCCCATGTCAGGGTCATCACTTCGTTAGCCCTTCCAGACCATCCGCAAGGAATAGCAATGTAATTCGCATCAAACAATTTCTGAGGTCGCAACTGCCCCGTGCTGAATGCCGACTCTTCAGCGCTAATTCCAGCTTTTTCCCAGCGTGCTTTTGCGAATTTATCCGATAGCCTCTTGCGAGTACCTACGAGGACGAAGACTGCCGCCGCTTCAGGATGAGCGTCCTTATAAGCGCATAACTTTCTCAAATCATGCTCGACTGCTACCTCAGTCAACTGGTCTTCAGCAAGCAAGGTCTTCAACTCAAAATATCCCCAAGGAGAACCGCCAATTCGATCAATGATCACATCGGGAATGCAGACGCCAAGTTTTGGATGCTCAAGAGCCTTCTTGTTATTCCTTATCAAGTCAGGGGAGGGTATGTGAGGTGTGAGCAGTTTGACGATCAATTGCTGTACTGACGCTTCTGCCTGATGCGCGTCCTGCGAACCACCTACAAGGCCGTTTTCAGATATTACCTGGTGCGGGAGTTGGGTGTGCAAGATGTTGATCAGCCGCGGCCCATGATGGATGAGGCGCCTACGATTCATATTTTAGAAGCTGCGTATCAACTTCGAGGAGTGCTACGTCCACGCCACATTCTCCTGCAGCCGTTTCCTTGGATACATAGTTCCAGACAGGATGCAGACCACTGTCGAACGCCACCAATGCAAACGAACCAGCGGGATGCAGTCCGGCGCCAGGTGGGTAGTGCTCAATCCACACCGTACGCCGCACGACCTGGCTAATGAAGTCTTCGTTATCAGCTCGAAATCGCCACCAACGCCTAGGAGCAACAAGGTGATCCAATCCCACATCTTCTTGCAATCGCTCGATAGCCGCCACAAGGACTTGCTCCACGGCGTTGGTCACTGACGTACCGTAATATTCGAGGAGCTGACTGCATAGGACAACCAACCCGCTTGGTCGTACCCAGACCCGTAGGAAGCACGTACCCTCTGAACCAAACCCGGGAAACCTGAAGCGTGGGTACTCTTTGTGGACCGGTTCAGTCTGATTCTTCTTCATGTAGCCTGATTCCATATCTGTCTCGTGCGTGCTGCGCACTATTGGCTAGTCGTCATGTTTTGCATATAGCATCACTTTACCGAACTCGAGCGCAAGAACCCAAAAGCAGACGATGCGAAAGGCTGTATGTGGACGCTACTTCCAACTCATCGCAGCAGGTGGGGGCTGCCGGAAATCGGCCAGAAGTGGACGGTCTTTAAAACTAAGGACGGTTCACACTGGAATAGGTGGGCAGCCTCATTGAATAGACATGTACCCATCCTATAAATTGTCTAGTTCAAGGCTCGTCTGGTAGTGCCCGAGCCCTCTTCATCGATGACGAAGGTCAGGTTGATCCGGTGAGTGCGGTCAAAGCGTCGGATGTACTTTGGCAAGCTTCGCAACATACCAGGTAGGCAAAGGATGGCGATGCAACCTAGCTGAGATCGCAATCAGCACTTCCCAGGTGGTGTTGTGCCAAGCGAAATCCTCTGGGGAGGCGGCCTGACTCGGCACCTTCACAGAAGCCTCAACCTCATCATCTGGCGTCGGCCGAAAGCCAGTCAGGGCACGTGATATGCCAATGGCATTCACATAGGCATCGGAACCCGTCAGCATCTGCAGTGCCTTTTTGGGGAACCACCTTTCCTTGGTTACCCCTTCAAGATTTGGAACAATCTTCGCAGTCAATTGATCAAGGGCCTCCTGGTCGCCCAGCAGAGCAGCCATGGTTCCCAGGAGCGGCACCAAAGTCGTGGTTTTGAAGAATCGACCTCTTTGGGTTTCTTTCCCGGAGAACAGGGCCATGGCATCTTCAAGATCATCGGTATCCACCGGCAGGATCCTGTTCCGATGCAGAGCGGCATCAAAGCGATCAATGCACTCACGCACCATGAGTTGGGTGCTGGCTGTATCACCCACGGCCATGATCGCGGTCATGGCTATCGAAAGGTCAATGGCTTGTCCGTCATAGACGGGTAGCAAGCATCCGTTGTGCGCGTTGATGAAGGACACCAGGCAGCCGTGCATGGCTCGGAGAGTTGCGGTATCGACCTTCAGGGACTGAAGCAACAGCAGTGTGGTGCCCAACCGGCCAAGCTCATCGCAAATCAAGTCGATGTAGAGCACCTGATCGGGGCGATAGCGGAGCATACGTCTGCGGTTCAGGAGCGACGGCATCACGCGCTCGTAGTACCGTAACAAGGCGTTCGCATGGAGCCGAGCAAGCGTTTCGAAACGATTGAGGAACTGAATGTCGGTCTGCAGGCCAAGCGTTATCGATTCGCTCCAGAGGCGTAGCAAAAGGTACTCACCTGCGAGCACGCCTGGTTTCTGATTACCCTCACTTTCGCCCCAGACGAGAAGCACAGCCCACCCCATGCCCGCCGCCGCTGCTCGCTTGTGGAAGCGGTTCGCACGCGTATTTTCTGATACGTCCTTGTCATCCCCAAGTGCGGCCATGCAGTCATCAACAAACCGAACGAACCTGGAGAATGAAGCCTGCGTATCCTCAAGCCCGGCCAAGGCTGCCCTCAGGTCGGATTTGCCTTTCCCGAGCAGCAAGGCATCGTCAAAGAGGTACTCCTCGATGTAGGGACTCAACTGATCCATGCCCCAGAAATCCAGCGAGCATAAAGGAGAGAATTCGACCACCTCCTTCGAGATTGCCGAGTAATCTGACTGTGCGTCTTGCTTGAGGATGCCGTTTGAAATCAGGACGATTCGCTTTTTTAGGCCCCGCAGAGGCTCTGGCAGCCGATTCCGGACGTACTCGGTGTACGCTTGGCGGATGGAGGGCGAAATCGCCTGCTGAGTGCCATAGAAGTCGTTCCGGTTCACATTGCCAAATTTGATGATGAACAGGAATACTTCCGTTTGCCCCTGAGCATCCTCCTTGGTGGACATAACGTCGACACCACCCTGATTCACGCCAATCTGGGCACGACTGTGCACCGAATGCCCCATCGCTTGGAGAAGCTCTGGAAGGAGTGCATCCAGCTCATCGCGCTCGCGAAGCCCCGAAAGGTAGTGTGAGAGAACCAGTTGGATGCTCATTGATCAGCGTCCTTCCATAGGCTCATGATCTTCTGGTCATATAGCAACGGGTCGGCAATCCAGGTCTGAGGCAATTCAATACTCATTTCCTGCATGAACATGGGGATCATCGCCTCGACGGTCTCGTGATCGTTCTGATATTCCACTGATACTTGGTTGGAATATTTGAAATGCTGCGCGGTCATGAACATTTCGAACAGGGATTCGCCGTGAGCCTTCTCCGCCACCGCCCGATTCTCATTCCGGCGAAGGTAGCTGAAGCTCCGCCGCATTTCCGATGACATCTGTAGCTCAGTGAGGTGGGGCAGGGCGTCCAAGGCGCTGCTTTCGGCGGACAGCCTTTCGCCCAGGTGCTTGGCGGGAGTTGACTGAGCAAGCGGTGAGGGATCTGCTTCAAGGAGACGTTTGCAGGTGGCTGGGTACTCTGTCGCCAAAAAATCGATGACCACACAGGTCGTTGCAGAAATCAGAGGGCTTGGGGGTAGGTCTTCGTTCAAGCTCAACACCCAGCCAAGTGATACTGGTACCGAAACGTTCAGGGCACACAATCTGCGGGCCACAGCGCTGGTGGATGCCTCTGTGGCTCCGGACAGCGTGAACCTCACCAACTTGGGATGTTGGAGGTACTGGACGCTAACCTCGTGCGCCAACGCTTTGCTCAGCCTGTGGTGGCCTTTGTCACCGATCCATTCGCAGGCAGCCAGGACAAACAAGTCAGTAGACGCAACCCGATGGAGGCAGTTCTTTGCTTCATCTACCAGGGTATTGGCCTCAACTCCGGAGGTTTCAGCCTCGCGCCAGAGGGCATAGAACTCGCCCAGCAAGGCCTCACCATCTTGCTCAAGGTTGGCTCTGTAAAGGTGTAGGTAGAAATCGTTGAACCGGGTCATGTCCATGTGAATTGGCTCCGAGGGCGTCGGTAGGTACGCATTAGGATGATACTACGCCGCCCCTTGGCTGCCCCAACGCTGATTCGCCAATAAAGCATTGATCGGTAGAGAATCGTGGAGCAACCAATGACTACAATTGGCCGTTTGAATCGCTCCAGATTTCTTAAATAGTGAATGTCCGCTTTTGGCCGATTCTGTTGAAAAAGTCGCCCCTGATTTTCACGGTAGAAAAGTACGCGCTTGAGATTGAAATCTTTACATTGAGCAGAGGATTCTGGGTTCAGATTTCGCGTAGTGGCGCGCAAAAAACGCTTCTCCAGCGGTCAGTATGTGGGCGGTCTGGAAGAACCGACTTTTTCAACAGAATCGGCCGATAGGTGCCCTTGGTCAAATGTATTTACGGCCTATGCAATCAAGTGACTTGCGCACAAGGAAAAACCACCTGTCCTAGAACAGGTGGCTCCTGGTACCAACGGAAAAGGCGGTCTCGTTAACGAATAAACGCGACCGCGGCGAAGAGAATCGCCATCGCGACGAAGAGCATCACGCCGATATTCATAACGAGGCTCACCTCAAACCGGGATAGCTCTGTCCGAAATTGCGCTATGTCGGGATCGGATTTACCTGCAGAAGATAAATGCACATCAGAGTCCATGGCTTGGATAACTGCTTCGATTTGCTGCTCGGGCACGTTGATAGCCTTCAGGGCTTTGTACATTGCCAGTCGATTTTTCATTAAGGCCTCCAAAAACAAAGAAAGGCCTGCCCCAGGACGGGGAAGGCCCGTCGTGGGTGGGATGGGATAGCTTGCTTCCTTCGACACTCAAGTCGACTGTCCGCGCTGCCGGAAGCGATGCGGTCATTGGGAGGATCCTGCGGAAAACCGCAGCGCCGTCTTGATGATCCTGACGGCTGATATGCACTCGTGAAAGTGCTCCCACGGACATTCTCTGTCAATTCACAAACCGGCTACCCAGTGTTCCCTGATGTTGGGTAATAGCGCCGGACATTTATTGATTTACAGGCGTTGAATACGCGTCCCCTAGACGGGGCACGCCTGCCACCCTTTGTCTTTCATCAC
This sequence comes from Pseudomonas sp. FG13, assembly GCF_057809755.1. Classification (NCBI taxonomy): domain Bacteria; kingdom Pseudomonadati; phylum Pseudomonadota; class Gammaproteobacteria; order Pseudomonadales; family Pseudomonadaceae; genus Pseudomonas; species Pseudomonas sp. FG13. Next base: position 62,633 of record NZ_JBMDKO010000015.1, on the reverse strand, counting down.
CTGTGCCGCCAAGTCTCCAGCGCCCCTAGGGCCGGCCAGGATTTCTCGCATGTTGGCAATGTGTGGCCGACCAATTTCGCGCCATCCCGAGCGCGCTGGTGGCTTCTTGCGCACTTCTGTGCAAACGCGGGGTGCGGGCTGGATTGCAACGGGCTCGCTGGCTGGATGCTGTTTTTTGCGGCCGGCCCACAAGCGAAACTCGCCGGCCAACACACGCTTCACCAAGGCGAAGAAGTAGGCGACGACATTGCGAACCGTGCCGCTTTGACTGCGTGCCTGTAGTTCGTCCAGCACGTCCTGGCGATGGTGTGACGGCAACCGTTTCAAGGCCATTAGCACGTCTCTTTGCTGATCTGCTTTGGCGTTGGTCAGGCATGGAGGCAATAACAGGGGGGCTGGCGGTGAATCGCTTTCCTCACGCGTATGCGCACGGTACGTACGTTCTTTTTTGTATAAATACGTCTTATACGTACGGTGTTGCTCTTGAGGTATCTGGCGGGTCTGTTTGTTCTGCTGTGTAACGGTCGATCTGTTTGCGGAAGCGGTAGGTGTGGATGTTCGATTGACCCTAGGGCGCTTTCGCGATGGCGCGGAGGGCGGTGGTTCATCGTCTTTGTTTTGTTGCTTCCGGATGGCAATAGGGGGAGGTTCAGGCGTCTGCTCGGAGGTCGCCAGAATGTGCTCGGCAAGGTGCTTGATCTGTTTGTTCTCATGGTCGATGCAGGTAGCCATAAGCTCCTCCAGGCTGTCGTCGAGCGCACAAGCTTCATGGAAGCTTAGGGCGCGCTCATTGACCCGATACAACACGCTTTGAACATTGCCAGTCAGGAGATCGCAATGTTGCCTTACGAAGCTGATCCATCCTGTAAGTCGCAGTGCCGCTAAAGCGCGCCAAGCCGTTGCAGCGCCCGCTCGCTGCCCACAGGGAGTACACGTGAGGTAGCGGCGCAACTGCCCCATGTTCACTAGCGGACTGAGGCCATCCGCGGTGCGAAGCATGAGCAGGACTTGCCAGCCATTGCGCTCCAACGGGGTAAGGCGCTGATCGAGTGTGAGCGACATCAAGGTGGTGAGTAGAGCATCTTGGTCTTGCGAGTTCTGGTGAGTGCTTAGGTCTGCCATGAGATGACTCCGAGGTATGGGCCAAGACGGCCCGTTCCTCTGCATCTCATCGCGGATCACCCTTCGTGTAAGTCGACAATACGATTTGCATCACCACCGGGTTTATCGCTGTTCCATATCAGCCGATGGCAGTCCTTCATCAGCGTATGGCGACGACTTTCCGATCATTGCTTTCGATGGTTGCTGATACCGAGAGATTGCCGGTAGCTGCTCCCTGGATGTGTTCACTCCACCACTGCATCATCGGCCGTCTCCGCTCAATGTAGTCCGCTCGGTTATAGGCGCTACGTACCTCGTCCTTATCGACGTGGGCAAGCGCAACTTCGATCAGCTCGGGATCCCAACCCTTTTCATTGAGGATGGTGCTCGCCATCGAGCGCATTCCATGACTGACCAGGCGCCCTTCGAAGCCCATCCGTTTCAACGCCATGTTCGCGGTCTGGCTGTTGCAATGGGTACGAGGATTACGGTCGGAGGGAAACACGTACTCCCTGTGTCCGCTGTAGGGCTTGATGGTCTCCAGGAGCGCTAAAGCGTGCTCCGTTAGTGGGATGATGTGTGTGCGACGTTTCTTCATTCGCTCCGCTGGAATCGTCCAGATCTTCTTCTCGAAGTTGATGTCAGCCCATCGGGTGGTCGCAGCTTCTGCTGGCCGAGTCATCGTGTGGAGTTGCCACTCGATGAGACACCGGGTGGTTCTTTTGATGCTGGCGTTGGCAATCGCCACCATGAGTTCATTGAGCTCATCGGGGGGCAATGCCGGCATGTTTTTCTTCTTTGGTTTTTTGAAGACTGATCGAATTCCGCTCAGGGGGTTGGCATGAATGAGTCCGTAGTTCACCCCGTAAGTCATGATTTCGTTGAGGCGTTGGGTCAGGCGCTTGACCGTTTCCAAGCTGCCTTTGGTCTCAAGTGGCTTAAGCAACTTGATGACCTGAGGAGCGCTGATTTCGGAAATTGGGGTTGCGTGTAGATCCGGGAAGACGTGCAGCGTGAGCGAGCGCCAAATGTCTTCAGCGTAGGCGGTTGTTACGGAATCTTTCTTCAGCTCAAACCACGCTGTCGCTACGTTTTGAAAGGTGTGCTCTGTCGCGGCTTTTTTCGCTTGGCGATCGGCATCGCGCTGCTCTTTTGGGTCCAGCCCCTGGGCAACCAGTTCTCTGGCCTCAACTGTGCGTTTTCGCGCTTGAGCCAGGCTGAGCTCAGGGAATGTACCCAGTCCCATGTTGATCCGTTTTTTCGTCAGGGGATGGACGTAGTTGAAATTCCATAGCCTTGAACCATTGGTACGGACTCGCAGCTGGAGGCCGTTGCCGTCGGTCAGTATGTAGTCCTTGGCTTTGGGTTTTGCGGCTCTGATTTTCAGGTCTGAAAGGCGTGTGGCTTGGGCGCCCATGGGTACTCCAACGCTGTTCGTGTATTCCAAAATTTACCAGCCCTGGGCTTGGAATACGCCTTGGAATACATTTCAAAATGGATCAGCGTGAAGGGCTATGGAGCTCGATGGCGCTGAAACCCCCGTATTTACTGGATTTCAGGCACAAAAAAAGACGTCCGTGGACGTCTTTAGATGTTGAAGTGGTGGAGCCGGGGGGATTTGAACCCCCGTCCGCCAGTACTCCGCTGTCGGTACTACATGCGTAGCCGTGTCTATTAAGTTAACCCTCAGCGACCCGACGGGCAGGGTGCTTTGGGCGAGTTGTGTAAGTTTTAGCCGCTTCGTCCACAACGTACTGCACGGCGATTCTGTTCTATATGACAATCACTTTGGGTTTACAGACATCCCCTGATGATTGCTGGACCCGAAGGTACCAGAAGGGAAGGGCTAAGGCTGCTTACGCAGCGAGAGCGTATTCCCCGTAGGTTTCGTCATTGGCAACTATAGGAAGTTGCAACAGTGGATTTACGAGTTCTGTTACCAACTCGGCATGCACCTAAAGTTTCGCAACCGGCGTCGAATCCTAAACGGCCCCGAACCTGTCACTCGGTGAAGCTGTTGGAGCGACAGGCATGTGCAGTGTACGCCAATACCTGGCTGAGGCCAACCCGGAGGTTGGCCTGGCTGTGATTACTGCTTCGGTTCGTTACGAAGTTTATCCACGTCAGACAGCGCTTGGGTGGCTTCGGTGACGCATTTCTTTTCATCACCGGCAGTCTGGGCCGTTTTGGCGTTCGCTAGCTGCTGCTTGATGTCTACGGCGGTGCTTTCAGAGGTTGCCGGCAACGTGGTGACTTTATCCTGCAGCTCCTGAAGCTTGGTGGTGCACAGGTCGTTATCCGCTGCAAACACCGGAGAGGCCAACAGTGCAGCGGAAATGAACAAGCCAGCAAATGCGGTGTGCTTCATGTGTATCTCCTTGAACGTGTGGTCTCGGTGCTGCCGGTCACGGACAGGCCGAGTCGTTGTCGTAGGGCCCGACAGAGCCGGGCCTATTCAAGTGACTACAGCGAAGCGCAGGAATTCGATTTTTCGTCGGGCCCTGTAGAAAGCCCTCCACCGCTGGCGGGTTTGGCCTGGGTGACGCGGTCTACCAGGTACACCAGACCGTGGTAGTCGATTGCGCCATGTTGTGTCAGACCAATCTCACAGGTGCGGCTGGTGGAGATACCCTCGGTGCAGTATTGAACCGCGTCCTTGAGGGTGCGCAGCGAGTGGGCGTTGAGTTCAGGCATGGTAAAGCCCTTGTCGCCGGCGAAACCGCAGCAATGAATGCCTTCGGGAATGACCACGTGCTTGCTGCACTTGCGCACCAGATCGATCAGCGCCTGACTTTCGCCGAGGTGCTGGGTGCTGCACGTGACATGCACTGCAATCGGCTCATCCTGAGGGCTGAATGCCAGGCGCTCCATCAGGTGTGTGCGAATGAAGCGTACGGGGTCGTACAGGTCCAGGCGCACGTCGCCGAGGTCTTGGACTAGCCGCAATGTGCACGGGCTGGTGTCGCAGTAGATGGGGTCGAGGCCGCCGCGACTGGCATGCAATAGGGCACCGATCAGTTCCTGGCGTTTGTGCTCGGCTTGTTCGGCATAACCTTTTGAGGCGAAAGGTTGGCCGCAGCAAAGGCTGTCCACGTTGTCGGGAAAGACGACCTGATAACCGGCTTTTTCCAGCAACTGTCGGGTTTTTTCGTACAGCGAAACCTGCTCTTTATCTCCGGCCGCAGGGCCCATGACGCGCGACACGCAGGCTGCCAGGTACACCACTCTCGGGCGCTCATCCGACACGGCCGGGCTGAAGCGGATGGGGCTTTCCGGCTGAGGCATGGCAGGGGTCCATTGCGGCACTTGGCCCTTGGACAAGCGGTTCAGCCCGGTTGACCAGCGCGCCAGCCGAGGTGCACCCAGCAGCATGCGCGCGCCGTTGGCAACGTGCAGGGTAAAGCGCGCTCCTTGCAGGGCCATGGCGAAGTTGCTCACGAGCCAGTCGGCGGTTTTCGTACGCGTTGCGGTACGGCCGCGGAGCTTTTTCACCAGATCGCCGGTATTGATGCCTACCGGGCAGCGTTGGGCGCACAGCCCGGTGGCGGCGCAGGTGTCGATGCCTTGATATTGATAGGCCGTTTCCAGCTCGGACGTGTCGATGCCCGCGCGCTTTTTCGCCTGGATGTCCCGCCAGATCACAATGCGCTGGCGCGGGCTCAAGGTCAGGTCCTTGGACGGGCACACCGGTTCGCAGAAACCGCATTCGATGCATTTGTCGACGATCTCGTCGGCGGCGGGCAGGGGTTTGAGGTGCTTGAGGTGGATCTGTGGGTCTTCGCTGAGCACCACATCCGGATTGAGGATGCCATTGGGATCGAGCAGGCGTTTGAGTTGCCACATCAATTGGTAGGCGTCACTGCCCCATTCCAATTCGACGAAGGGCGCCATGTTGCGTCCTGTGCCGTGCTCGGCCTTCAGCGAACCGCCGAATTCCACCGCGACCAACTGCGCCACGTCATCCATGAACGCTTGGTAACGTGCGACTTCTTCAGGGTTGTTGAAGCCTTGGGTGAAGACAAAGTGCAGATTGCCTTCCAGGGCGTGTCCGAAAAGGATCGCTTCGTCGTAATGATGTTTGTCGAACAGCTCGATCAGGCGGTTCACGCCCACTGCCAGCTGTTCCACTGGGAAGGTCACGTCTTCGATGATGACCGTGGTCCCGGTTTTGCGCACCGCGCCCACCGCCGGAAAGGTGTCCTTGCGGATGGCCCAGAGTCGGGCGTTTTCCTTCGGGTCCTCGGTGAAGTCGATCTGCTTTTCCACCGGGAAGCCGGCCAGGGAGGCCATGATCTGCGCCAGTTGTTCTTGCAGCAAAGACGAAGACGCGGCGCGGGATTCGATCAGCAGGGCGCAGGCATTTATCGACAGGTGTTGAACGAAATCCGGCATGCCTGGCTTGTCCTGAACCGAGCGCAGGCTGCGCCGGTCCAGCAGCTCTACGGCCGATACCGGTTGGCTTTTCAGCACGGTGACGGCGTTGCAGCAGGTTTCCACGTCCGGGAACACGATCAGCGCCGAGGCCTTGTTCGGATGGTCGATTACTGTGTTGTAGGTCACCGCGCTGATGAAACCGAGGGTGCCTTCGGACCCCACCAGCAAGTGGCTCAAGATATCCACAGGCTCGTCGAAATCCACCAGGGCATTGAGTGACAGGCCGGTGGTATTTTTCAGACGGTATTTGTGGCGAATTCGGGCGGCCAGTTCGGTATTGGCGCGGGTCTCGCGTCCGAGAGACGCCAGCCGCTCAAGCAGTTCGCCGTGACTGGCTCGGAACGCGGCCACGCTGGCGTCGTCTTCGGTGTCGAGGCGGGTGCCATCGGCCAGTACCAGGCGGATGCCCGCCAGGGTGTGATAGGTGTTCTGCGCCGTGCCGCAGCACATACCGCTGGCGTTGTTGGCGACAATGCCGCCGATCTTGCAGGCGTTGATCGACGCCGGATCCGGGCCGATCTTGCGTCCGAACGGTGCCAGCCAGGCATTGGCCTGGGCACCGATCACGCCCGGCTGCAAACGGATCTGCGTGCCCTGTTGGCGAATCTCGCGGCCGTTCCAGTTGTCTCCCAGCACAATCAGCACCGAGTCGCTGATGGCTTGCCCCGACAGGCTGGTGCCGGCCGCGCGGAAGGTGACGGGAACGTGGTCGCGCTGGGCCAGTTTCAGCAGGGCGACCACTTCTTCTTCGCTTTCGACCCGTACCACCAGTTTCGGAATCAGCCGATAGAAACTGGCGTCGGTGCCGAAGGCCAGGGTCGACAGGGGATCGTCGAAACGGCGCCTTTGTGGGATCAGTTGCTGTACGTCATTCAGGAAAGAGGCTGGAAGGCTCATTGGTCCTCCAGAATCAATACCACCAGATCCTTGGGACCGTGGGCGCCGTAGGCGAGGACTTGTTCGATGTCGGCGGTTTTCGAGGGACCTGACACCAGCAGGGCGTTGGTGGGCATGCCTTGGGCCCATTCGAATTCCTGCTGCACTTCATAGAAGTTATCGCGGATCTCGCTGGCCTTGAGCAGGGCGAAATGTACTGGCGGTACGAGGCTCATCAGCCGCGGTTCTTCTCGCGTCGGCCACAGGATCAGGCTGCCGGTCGCGGCGATTGCACCCAGGGTTCCGGTCAGGCTGGCGGGGGTGTCGTTGAACAGTTCGGCTTTCCATTCCTCGACCGGCCGGTCGTAGGCCTTGAGAGGCGGCAGGTCCGGATTATTCGCCCAGAACTGTGTGATTTTTTTCCCATGAGCGGTGGTTGGGGCGATCAGCAGGCTCGGCAACTGCCGGTCGCGCAGCAACTGCGCCAGCAGCGTCGTCCAGCCTTCGCCCGACGTCAGGTGGATTTCGGTGTGCACCGCTTCCATCAGCTTGCGCAACTGCGGGATGCGCTCTTCGCGCGCGTAGCGATAGGTTTGCGTGACCAGGTCGACATCGAAATGGTCGGCAACTGGCGTTGTGCCGGTCAGGCTTTTGCGCAGCTTGGCGAGGATATTGTCCCGAGCGCTCATCGGCGGTCTCCCTGGGCTTTCAGGTGGTCGCGGGCCAGGTCATGCAACGAGCGGGCGGCGGGTTTCGGGGCGCTGTGGTTCTGGGTCCAGGGGCCGACGTTGCTCGGCGTCAGGGCACGCAGGCGCGTGGCCAGAAAGCCGAACAGCCGATACAGCCGTGGCGAACTGTTGAGCCAGGCCCAGGCATTCCAGATGAAGCGTTCCTTGGGCGAATATTTGCTGCCCTGGCCACGCATCACTTGATTCGGACTGTCCGGTGCCTTGACGTTTTCTTCCCGCAGGCGCCGCAGCAGGGCGGGGATCGGGATCTTCACCGGGCACACTTCACCGCAGGCACCACACAGTGAGGACGCGCTCGGGTGGTCCGGGACCTTGGCGAGGCCGACCATGTGAGGTGTGATGATTTTTCCGATAGGCCCCGGGTAAACCTCGCCGTAGGCATGACCGCCGATTCGGGTGTAGACCGGGCAATGATTCATGCAGGCGCCGCAGCGGATGCAGTTCAGGGTCTGGCGCAATTCGCTGTCGGCAAACGCCTGGCTGCGACCGTTGTCCAGCAGCACCAGGTGCACTTCCTGGGGGCCGTCCAGTTCGTCGGCCTTGCGTGGACCGGAGATCATGTTGACGTAGGTGGTGATCGGCTGGCCGAGGGCCGAGCGGGTCAGCAGCGAGAGCAGCGGCACGACATCGCGCAGGTTCTCCACCACTTTTTCGATGCCGGTCACGGCAATGTGCACCGGTGGCACGGTGGTGGACATCCGTCCGTTGCCTTCGTTTTCCACCAGCAGCAGGGTGCCGGTCTCGGCGACGGCGAAATTGACGCCCGACACGCCGATGTCGGCCTCGAAGAATTTCTGCCGCAAGACCTTGCGACCGATCTGAATGAGTTGGTCGACGTCCTTGGTGTACTCCACGCCGAGTTTGTCGTGGAACAAGGACGCGACCTGACCGGCATTCTTGTGGATCGCCGGCATAATGATGTGTGAAGGCTTCTCGTGGTCGAGCTGGACGATGTATTCCCCCATGTCGGATTCGAGACATTCAATGTCCCGAGCCTCGAGGAAATGGTTCATCTCCATCTCTTCGCTGACCATCGATTTACCCTTGATCACTTGCCGCGCCTCGTGAGCGCGGATGATCGAGAGGACGATGCCGTTGGCTTCGTCCACCGTTTCCGCCCAGTGCACAGTCACACCGTTGCGGGTCAGGTTGCTTTCAAGCCGCTCGAGCAGGTCGGGCAGCTTCGATAACGCACGGGCGCGGACGGCATTGCCCAGCACCCGCAGGTGTTCTCTTTCGTGGGCATCGCTGAAGGACGTTGCCCGCTTGGTCATCAGTGAATCCATCGCACTGCGAAAGTTGTTTCGCAATTGCGTGTCGCCCAGGGCCTTGTGGGCCCGGGCACGAAAATCGTCCTGCAGTTCAACGGTCGGAATCAGCGTCGGCGTGCTCATGCGGCACCTCCGGTACGCTGCCAGAGGAAGCTCGCCAGGTGCTGACCGCGCAACGCCTCCTGCTGTTTTTCCAGGGCGCCGTTGATATTCATCAGGCAGCCGCAGTCGGCACTGATGACCTTGTGCGCGCCGGATTCCTTCAACGCCCGGGTCTTGTCGGCCACCATCGCGCCGGAAATATCCGGCATGCGAACGCTGAATGTCCCACCAAAGCCGCAGCATTCGCTTTCGTGGCTGTGTTCGACCCGCTCCACATTGCGTAGCTGTGCCAACAACGCGCGGCCGTGCAGGTGGGTATTCATTTCACGCCGTGCCGAGCAGGACGTGTGCAGCGCAATCTTCACCGGTGTGCCGCTGTCCTCGAGCTGCACCTTGCAGACGAACAGCAGGAACTCGGCCAGTTCGTAGGTCCGGGCAGCCAGGGCCTGGATCTGCTTGAGCGTTTCGGGCTCGTCCTTGAACAGGTCGGCGTAATGCTCGCGCATCATGCCGGCGCAGGAACCCGAGGGCACTACCACCGGATAGTCTTCGGCGAACAACGCCAGTTGCGCCCGCGCCACCGTCCGAGCCTGCTCGGTATAGCCCGAGGTGTACGCCGGTTGCCCGCAACAGGTTTGCCCTTGCGGATACTCCACCCGGATCCCTTCGCGCTCCAGAAGGTGAATCGCGTCCATTCCGGCTTCGGGATAGAACAGGTCCACCACGCAGGTGCCGAACAGGTAGACCCGTTGCGGTTTTTCGCTGGGGTATTGCCGAGGCTCGGGCAGTGGCGGGGCGACACGGGTCGCGTTCGGCACGGCGTTGTAAAAAAGCTCGCTCATCAGGCGTGTCTCCGGGTGGTCCCGGTTATCCGTCCGCTGAGGCTGCTGAATATAGAGATCAAATCTTTCAGTAGCCTTGCAGACCCGGTTATCGATAGCGGACGCCGAAGGGTTCCGGCGTCGGTTTTTTCCATGCAGCTTGTAGGACTCAGTGCACCAGCATGCCGGTGAACCAGTAGGCCTGGGCCAACGTGATCAAGCCGACGATCGTTGCAAAGAATAGGCTGTGTTTCAGGGTAAAACGGAACAGGTCCGACTCTTTGCCCACCAGCCCGGTGGCTGCGCAGGCCACCGCGATCGATTGCGGCGAAATCATCTTGCCGGTCACGCCGCCACTGGTATTGGCCGCCACCAGCAGCGTGTCGTTGACACCGATCTGGTGTGCGGTGGTGGCTTGCAGCGAGCTGAACAGGGCGTTGGAGGAGGTATCGGAGCCGGTCAGGAACACCCCCAGCCAACCCAGGAAGGGCGAGAAGAACGGAAATGCCGCGCCCGTGCCGGCCAGCACCAGGGCCATGGTCGACGACATGCCCGAGTAGTTGGTGACGAAGGCGAAGGCCAGCACCATGCCGATCGACAGGATGGGCCAGCGCAGTTCGAAAAGGGTTTCCTTGAAAGTGGTAAGACCAGTTTTAGGGTTGATCTTCAGCACCAACATCGAGATCAGCGCTGAGAAGAAAATCGCCGTGCCGGTGGCAGAAATCGGATCAAGCTTGAACACGGCCGGAATGGCGGTGGGGTTGACCACGATGGGGGCGACCTTGATCACCATCTGATCCAAGTGCGGAATGGCGAAGTTGAATACCCAGGCGTACATCGAGCCGCCGGCGGCGAACATCGCCTTGAAGGGTTTCAAGGTCCAGATCGTGACCAGTACGGTAAGGATCAGGAACGGCGACCAGGCCTTGATGATTTCTCCCAGGCTGTAGGGCGAAGCCACGGTGCTGCGCGGTTGGCCGAAACCGCCGACGCTGGCGGTCACCGTTGTGCCGGAAGTGGCGCCGGCAATCTGCGCGCCTGCGCTGCGTTTGGGCTGCCAGACTTTCAGGAACAGCGTCAGCGAGATCAGGCTGGCGAGGGCCGAGGTGATGTCCGGCAGTTCCGGACCGATGAAGTTGGAGGTGAAGTACTGGGTGACGGCGAAGCTCAGGCCCGCCACCAATGCCGCGGGCCAGGTCTCCCGCACGCCGCGCAGGCCATCCATCATGAACACCAGCCAGAACGGCACGAACAGCGACAGTAATGGCAGCTGGCGTCCGGTCATGGCGCCGATCTTGACGGCGTCGATCCCGGTGACTTGGCCGGCCACGATAATCGGAATGCCCAGCGCGCCGAACGCCACGGGCGCGGTGTTGGCGATCAGGCACAGGCCGGCGGCATACAGCGGGTTGAAGCCCAGGCCCACCAGCAGCGCGGCAGTAATCGCCACCGGTGCGCCGAAGCCGGCGGCACCTTCCAGGAAGGCGCCGAAGCAAAACCCAATCAACAGCACTTGCAGGCGCTGGTCATCGGTGATCGACAGCACCGAGCTGCGGATGACCTCGAACTGGCCGCTCTTGACCGTCAATTTGTAGAGGAAGACGGCGGCGACGATGATCCAGGCGATGGGCCACAGGCCATAGGCAAAACCGTAGCCGGCGGCGGCGAAGGCCATGTCGGCCGGCATGTTGAAGGCAAAGATCGCCACGGCAATCGCCAGGGCCAGGGTGATGCTTCCCGCCACATGCCCCTTGAGGCGAAACACCGCCAGGGCCAGGAAGAAAAATACGATGGGAATGACGGCCGCAAGTGCGGACAAGCCGAGACTGCCGAGCGGGCTGTAAAGCTGTTGCCAGGTTTGCATGGTGGGTGAGCCCCTAATTGTTGTTGGTCAGGCACTGGTCAGCGGTTTTGGTTAATTGGTAATACCAATTTACAAGCGCTGTCGGCTAGGGTAAAAGCCTTGGTTGTCATGTGTCAATTTGCCGCCCTGAAACTTTCGTCGAATAAGTGCGGCAGATCCCATCTGATCTGTTTGCCTAAATGGCTTCTGGTGGATGTAGGCAGGGCCCGGATGGGCCAGAATAGAGAGCCCGGCGAGCGGTCGGGATCGTGGAGAGTCGAGTTATGGGGTTTGATCAGATTCGTCAGCGCCGTTTGTCTGACGATATTGTCGAGCGGCTTGAAGGAATGATCCTTGAGGGCACGCTGAAGTCTGGTGAGCGGCTGCCGGCCGAACGGACCCTGGCCGAACAGTTCGGCGTTTCACGTCCCTCGCTGCGCGAGGCGATCCAGAAGCTGACGGCCAAAGGCTTGTTGGTCAGTCGTCAGGGCGGTGGTAACTATGTAGTGGAATCGTTGGGCTCGACGTTCAGCGATCCGCTGTTGCAGCTATTGGAAAGCAATCCCGAAGCGCAGCGTGACTTGTTGGAGTTCCGCCACACGCTGGAAGCATCCTGTGCCTATTACGCGGCGCTGCGGGCCACGGAAGTGGATCGCGAGCGGCTGACGGCGGCGTTCGATGAGTTGCAGGATTGCTATGCCCGCCACGATGAAGTGAGCCGGGCGGAAGAGGGCGCGGCGGATGCCCGGTTCCACCTGGCGATTGCCGAGGCCAGTCATAACGCGGTCCTGCTGCATACCATCCGTGGGCTGTTCGACCTGCTCAAGCGCAATGTGGTGACCAACATCGGTGGCATGTACAAGCAGCGCAGCGAAACCCGCGACATGCTGATCAGCCAGCATCGGGAGCTGTACCAGGCAATCATGGACGGACACGCCGAGCAGGCTCGCTCCCACATTGGATTGTGCGCGGGCTTACTCTTCCTTGCCCTTGTTGCGCACAGCACGCTGCAGTTCGCGACCGGCATCGCGCTCACGCTCGGTATCGCGCTTGTCGTATTCCTTCTTGCCCTTGCCCAGCGCAATTTCGCACTTGATCAAGTGCTTGCTCCAGTACAGCGAGGTGCAGACACAGGCGTAGCCCTTCTGCTGTACGGCAGCGAAGAGTTTTTCCAGCTCGCGCTTATTGAGCAGCAGCTTGCGCGAGCGCACCGGGTCGGCAATCACGTGGGTACTGGCGGTGGTCAGTGGCGTGATATGGCTGCCCAGCAGCCAGGCTTCGCCATCCTTGAGCAGCACGTAGCTGTCGACCAGTTGCGCCTTGCCTGCACGCAGGCTCTTTACTTCCCAGCCGGCCAGGACCATGCCAGCCTCGAAACGCTGTTCGATGAAGTAATCGTGTCGCGCCTTTTTATTTTGCGCGATGGTCCCTGTGGGGTGTTTCTTCTGTTTAGCCATAGGGGCGGCATTATAGGCAGTTGCGTGCGTGTCGGCTACGGTGAAGCAGCATGCTTGAGCACGTTGAATGAATCCCGGACAATGCGGCCTCTTTTTTGAACGCTTGGGCGTGATCACGATGTCGACAGACAAGGTTTCTGTCCACGGCAGTTGGGCTAGCCGCTGGGTCTTCATACTCGCTGCGACCGGCTCGGCCGTGGGACTGGGTAGTATATGGAAATTCCCCTACATGGTCGGCGTCTACGGTGGCGGTGCCTTCGTATTGATGTTCCTGGCATGCATAGCACTCATCGGCGCGCCGGTGATGCTGGCCGAGACCTTGATCGGTCGCCGCGCCCGGCAAAGCCCGGCCAATGCCTTGAAGGTGCTGGCCGTGGAAGCGGGGCACTCGCCCAAGTGGTCGTGGGGAGCCTTCGCCGGGATGATCACGGCGCTGCTGATCCTGTCGTTCTACAGCGTGGTCGGCGGTTGGTCGCTGGATTACATCATCGACATGGGGCGCGGCGACTTTCAAGGCGTGGCACCCGATCAGGTGGGCGCCTACTTCGGCGGTGTCATCTCGGATCCCTGGAGATTGACGCTCTGGCACACCGTCTTCATGTTGCTTTCCGCCGTGGTGATCGCCAAGGGCGTGGTCGCGGGGCTCGAGCGCAGCCTGCGAATCATGATGCCGCTGCTGTTCGTGATGATCCTGGTGCTGCTGGGCTACAGCATGACCACCGGGCATTTCATGGAAGGCCTGCACTTCATGTTCGACTTCAAGCCGGAGAAAGTCCTGGACGGCCTGCTGCCAGCCATGGGGCATGCGTTCTTCTCCCTGAGCGTCGGGGTCGGCTCGATCATGATCTATGGCGCCTACATGCCGAAGAACGCCTCTCTCACCAGGACTGTCGTCGGTGTCGCGCTGCTGGATACCTTCGTGTCTCTGATGGCAGGTATGGCGTTGTTTCCAATTGTGTTCGCCGCCGGCCTGAACCCCAGTGAGGGCCCAGGCTTGATGTTTGTCAGCTTGCCCTTTGCCTTTGGCAACATGGCGTTCGGTCAGGTGATGGGCGTGATATTTTTCGTCCTGGTCGCCATCGCGGCCTGGAGCTCGGCGATTTCCCTGTTGGAGCCCATGGTGGCTTACCTGGTTGAGCGGACCCGGATCCGTCGCGCCTGGGTGACGTTCTGGCTGGCCTTCACCTGCTGGTTCGTGGGGCTGGGGACGGTGTTTTCCTTCAATATATGGAAGCAGGCGAAGTTTTTCGTGAACGAAGACGGTCTGTTCCGCCTCTACCAATGGGGAGCAACCGGAGGACTGGATTTCTTCGGCGTGATTGATTTCTTTACATCACGGATCATGCTGCCACTGGGTGGTTTGTGTTTCGTGGTATTTGCAGGGTGGATCATGGGGCGTGAAGCCGTACGCGATGAGTTGTCGCTGCGCAGCCCTGTATTGTTCGCCTTGAGTCTGTTCCTGATGCGCTACGTGGCGCCGATCGGCATCCTCGTGGTGTTTGCCGCCCAGCTGTGGAAGTGACGCTTACATGACGACACATATTCAACGCTCGGCCTTGCTGCCCTATCCGGCGCAGGTGCTGTACGACCTGGTCAACGATGTGGCGAGTTATCCGCAGTTCCTGCCCTGGTGCTCGTCCGCCGAGGTGCTCGAGAGCTCCGAGACCCATATGCGTGCCAGCCTGAGCGTCGCCAAGGGCGGGTTGAGCCAGCATTTCGTGACGCGTAATACCCTGGTGCCGGGTCAATCCATCGAAATGAACCTGGAAGAGGGGCCTTTCAATCAGCTCCACGGTGTTTGGGTGTTCAAGCCGCTGGGTGAGAAGGCCTGCAAGATCAGTCTGGATCTGTCGTTCGACTACGCAGGCCCGCTGGTTCGGGCCACGCTGGGGCCGTTGTTCAATCAGGCGGCCAATACCCTGGTCGATGCGTTCTGTCAGCGCGCCAAACAACATGCAGAGCTCAAGCGTTGATTGAGATAGAAGTGGTCTATGCCGCTGTCCAGCGGCAGGTCTTGCGAAAATTTACGGTGCCGCAAGGCACCACGGTTCGCGCTGCGCTGGTGGCATCGGGCATTGCCGATGAGTTCCCGGAGCTCGACCTGGCCACTTGTCCGGTGGGGATTTTCAGCAAGGTGATTGCCGATCCGGAGCACCAGGTGGTCCAGGCGGATGATCGGCTTGAAATTTACCGGCCGTTGCTGGCGGACCCGAAGGAAATCCGGCGCCTGCGCGCGGCCAAGGCTGCCCAGGCGCGTAAGCCGAATCCATAACAGGCCTGGATTGCAGGCAATAAAAAACCCGGCATGCCGGGTTTTTTTCATGTCGCAATTTATTGCGGCGTCGTGTCCAGTGGTTCTGGCGTCGGGACGGGAACCGTCTCGACACTGTCCACATCCTTCTGGATCTGGTCCAGCAACGAACCTGGCTTGACCGGTTTTTCCGGTTTCGCCTTCTCGCCGTTTTCGGCTGGCGTGACCGTCGTGCCGCTGTCCTTGCCCATGATGGCCTCGTCGCGACTCACGCCAGGCATGAAATCGCCTGACAAGCTGACGAGTTGATCGTTGGCATTGAAGATAACGCTGATGCGTTCCTGCTGGCGTTCACCGCCGCCAGGCTGCAAGCTGTAGAGATAATCCCAGCGATCGGCGTGGAACGTGTCGGTCAGCAGGGGATTACCCATGATAAACCGTACTTGCCGGCGGGTCATTCCCGGGCGTAACTGGTCTATCATGTCCTGCGTCACGACATTGCCCTGCTGGATGTCGATTTTGTAAACCCCGGGGAATGAACAACCGGCGAGTGCGAGCAGTCCCACGAAGGTGAAACTGGTTAGCAAGAGCTTGGTGTTTTGCATCGGTGGGCGACTTCCACTATCTTGGCTGGGACAACGTAAACGCCGATCATACCCGCATTAAGAGTAGCTGCGAAGCAGCATCGCGAGAAAGCTGACCATGGTTGAAAATAGCGAACTACGCAAAGCCGGCCTCAAGGTGACACTGCCACGGGTCAAGATTCTGCAAATGCTCGACTCCGCCGAGCAGCGGCACATGAGTGCCGAAGACGTCTACAAGGCCCTCATGGAAGCAGGCGAGGACGTCGGTCTGGCCACGGTTTACCGTGTTCTGACCCAATTCGAGGCTGCCGGCCTCGTGGCTCGCCATAATTTCGATGGCGGTCATGCGGTCTTTGAATTGGCAGATGGGGAACACCACGACCACATGGTGAATGTGGAAACCCGTGAGGTTATCGAGTTCATCAGTCCTGAAATTGAAAAGCTGCAAAAAGCAATTGCTGAAGAACATGGCTTCGAGCTGATCGATCACCATCTCGTCTTGCATGTACGCGAGAAGAAGTAAGCATGGAAAATGAAAGAAGGCGACCTCAGGGTCGCCTTCTTTCATTTGGGTGATCGTCCCGGCTTCTTCAGGATTTCGCCGCGACGACCATTTTTTTCGCATGGGCCAGGGATTCCTTGGTGAGATCGATCCCTCCCAGCATCCTTGCCACTTCTTCAACGCGCTCGCTCTTGCTGAGCTTGGACACTGCGGTACGGGTGGCATCCTCGCCACGCACCTTGTGGACAAATAGATGTTGATGCCCTTGTGCGGCGACCTGAGGCAAGTGAGTGACCGTCAGCACCTGGCCACGCTCCCCCAGTCTGCGCAGCAACTGACCGACAATTTCTGCGGTCGGCCCGCCAATACCCACGTCCACTTCGTCGAATACCAGCGTCGGCACGCGTGAGGTTTGTGCAGTGATGACCTGGATGGCCAGGCTGATTCGCGACAACTCGCCGCCGGATGCAACTTTCGCCAACGCCTTGAGGGGTTGCCCAGGGTTGGCACTGACCAACAGCTCCACCTGCTCCAGCCCGTTAGGCTGAAGTTCGTCCCCTGCGTTGGGGCGCAGTTCTATAGTGAAGCGCCCCCCTGGCATGCCCAGGCGCTGGATTTCCTGCTCCACGGCGCTGGCCAGTCCGGTGGCGGCTATACGGCGCAGCTCGCTGAGCTCCTTGGCCTTCTCCTGGTAATGACGGGCATAGGAGGCCAGTTCATCTCCCAGGCGTTCGATGGACTCGTCATTGGCATTCAGGGTTTCCAGCTCTTCCAGCAGGCGTTGCTGCAGCTCGATGACATCGGTGGGCTGGACGCGGTGTTTGCGGGCCAGCGTATAGATAGTGTCCAGGCGCTCTTCCAGGTATTGCAGGCGCGCCGGGTCGGCGTCGAAATGATCGAGGAACCGGTTGAGTTCCCCCACGGCTTCTTCGACCTGGATCTGTGCGCTGGTCAGCAGGTTGGTTGCTTCGCTCAGGGCGCCGACGGAGTTGTTCACGCTGGAGAGTCTGTTCAGGCTCGCCGTCAGCGCATTGAGCACATTGCCCGAGTCGCTTTCGCTGCATTGCTCGACGACTTGCCGGCAGATGCCCAGCAGGGTTTCGGCATTGGTCAGGTTCTTGTGCTCCTGCTCCAGTTCTTCCAGCTCGTTTTCTCCCAGTGCCAGGTTCTCCAGCTCTTCAAGTTGGTAGCTCAGCAGTTGGTGGCGGGCACGCTGTTCGTCGCCGGAGTTGGAGAGTCGGTCCAGCTCCTGCCGGGTCTGGCGCCAGCGTTGGGCTGCCAGTTGGACCTGGCGGGCCAGGTCGGTGGCCCCGGCATATTCATCGAGCAGGCGACGATGGGTGTCGGTCTTGAGCAGGGATTGGTGTTCGTGCTGGCTGTGGATGTCGATCAGCAATTCCCCGAGAGCCTTGAGGTCACCCAGGGGGCAGGGAGTGCCGTTGATGTAGCCTCGGGAGCGGCCTTCGGCGGTGATGACCCGGCGCAGGATGCACAGGCCATCGGTATCCAGGTCGCGCTCGGCCAGCCAGGCGCTGGCTTCGGGGATATCGACCAGGTCGAAGGTCGCCAGGATGTCGGCCTTGTCTGCTCCGGGGCGTACCACGCCGCTGTCGGCGCGATCACCCAGTGTCAGACCCAGGGCGTCGAGCATGATCGACTTGCCGGCACCGGTCTCACCGGTAATCACGCTCATGCCTCGGTCAAGTTCGAGGTCGAGGTGTTCGACGATGGCGTAGTTGTGTACGGACAGGTGCACCAGCATAAGGCCGCTCCCAGGCGTTAGGTCTGGTTATTTATACAGTGTTTTGTTTCAGGCTGACAATGCCTTCGCTTAGCTCGATTTGCTTGGGGAGGCGAATTTCTTAGCGCCGCAGGTAATAGATATGCAATTGCTTTTTGTAAGGTCAATTCGTCGAACACCCCTTGAAGCTGGAAAACCCGGCCCCATATACGGGGACAGAAGCGCGAGTAGAACTCGCGGACGAAGTTGAGAGGAGAAAACTATGGCTGACGAACAGACGCAGGATACGCAAAACCAAGAGGCCAATCAGACCTCCCAGGATTCGGGTGGCGATCTGGCGGCCCGTGTACAAGTGCTCGAGGAGCAACTGGCCGGTGCGCAGGATCAGGCGTTGCGCGTAGCAGCCGACCTGCAGAACGTCCGCCGTCGCGCCGAGCAGGATGTGGAAAAGGCTCACAAATTCGCCCTGGAGCGCTTCGCCGGCGACCTGCTGCCGATCATCGACAGCCTGGAGCGCGGCCTGGAGCTGTCCAATCCGGACGACGAGAACATTCGTCCGATGCGCGAAGGCATCGAGCTGACCCTGAAAATGTTCCAGGACACCCTCAAGCGCTATCAGCTCGAAGCCCTCGATCCTCACGGTGAACCCTTCAACGCCGAGCACCACCAGGCCATGGCGATGCAGGAAAGTGCCGACGTCGAGCCAAACAGCGTTTTGAAGGTTTTCCAGAAAGGTTACCTGCTCAATGGCCGTCTGTTGCGCCCGGCCATGGTCGTGGTCAGCAAGGCGCCAGCACCGGTTTCACCTTCTATTGACGAGCAGGCTTGAAATCGGGCGCAGCGGCCCCATCTAAGAAGTCAAGCGTTTAAGTGCTACCGCGGTTAACCACCACTGCCGCGGCAACAAAATCCAAGTTCCGGGAGAGTTAACATGGGCAAGATTATCGGTATCGACCTGGGGACCACCAACTCGTGCGTCTCCGTGCTGGAAAACGGCAAGGCCAAAGTCATTGAAAACGCCGAAGGCGCGCGTACCACGCCGTCGATCATCGCGTACGCCAACGATGGCGAAATTCTGGTTGGCCAATCGGCCAAGCGTCAGGCAGTGACCAATCCGCATAACACCCTGTATGCGGTGAAGCGTCTGATCGGTCGTAAGTTCGACGAAGAAGTCGTTCAGAAAGACATCAAGATGGTGCCTTACAAAATCGCCAAGGCTGACAATGGCGACGCCTGGGTTGAAGTGAACGGCCAGAAAATGGCACCGCCACAGATCTCGGCTGAAATCCTGAAGAAAATGAAGAAAACCGCCGAAGATTACCTCGGCGAAGCGGTGACTGAAGCCGTTATTACCGTTCCTGCCTATTTCAACGACAGCCAGCGCCAGGCGACCAAAGACGCCGGCCGCATCGCGGGCCTGGACGTAAAACGCATCATCAACGAACCTACCGCGGCAGCCCTGGCCTATGGCATGGACAAGGCCAAGGGCGATCACACCGTGATCGTTTATGACCTGGGTGGCGGTACCTTCGACGTGTCCGTGATCGAAATCGCTGAAGTCGATGGCGAGCACCAGTTCGAAG
The DNA here is from genome assembly GCF_057809755.1 of Pseudomonas sp. FG13. Classification (NCBI taxonomy): domain Bacteria; kingdom Pseudomonadati; phylum Pseudomonadota; class Gammaproteobacteria; order Pseudomonadales; family Pseudomonadaceae; genus Pseudomonas; species Pseudomonas sp. FG13. The sequence goes on along the minus strand of NZ_JBMDKO010000015.1, from coordinate 43,318 downwards.
TATTGGCTACCAACGGTGACACGTTCCTCGGTGGTGAAGACTTCGACATTCGCCTGATCGACTACCTCGTCGACGAGTTCAAGAAAGAAAGCGGCATGAACCTCAAGGGTGACCCGCTGGCCATGCAGCGCCTGAAAGAAGCCGCTGAAAAAGCCAAGATCGAACTGTCCTCGAGCCAGTCGACCGATGTGAACCTGCCGTACATCACTGCAGACGCCACCGGTCCTAAGCACCTGAACGTAAAAATTTCCCGCGCCAAGCTCGAAGCGCTGGTGGAAGACCTGGTTCAGCGCACCATCGAACCTTGCCGCATCGCGATGAAAGACGCCGGTATCGACGTTGGCTCGATCAACGACGTGATCCTGGTGGGCGGTCAGACCCGTATGCCGCTGGTGCAGAAGCTGGTGACCGATTTCTTCGGTAAAGAAGCACGTAAGGACGTGAACCCGGACGAAGCCGTTGCCATGGGTGCTGCCATCCAGGGCGCGGTTCTGGCCGGTGATGTGAAGGACGTTCTGCTGCTCGACGTCAGCCCGCTGACCCTGGGTATCGAAACCATGGGTGGCGTGATGACCGCGCTGATCGAGAAGAACACCACGATTCCTACCAAGAAATCCCAGGTGTTCTCGACCGCCGACGACAACCAGGGCGCCGTGACCATCCACGTCCTGCAAGGCGAGCGCAAGCAGGCTGCCCAGAACAAGTCCCTGGGCAAGTTCGACCTGGCCGAGATTCCGCCAGCGCCACGTGGCGTTCCGCAAATCGAAGTGACTTTCGACATCGACGCCAACGGCATCCTGCACGTCGGCGCGAAAGACAAGGCTACCGGCAAGACCCAGTCGATCGTGATCAAGGCCAACTCCGGCCTGTCCGAGGAAGAAATTCAGCAGATGGTTCGCGATGCTGAAGTCAATGCCGAGGAAGACCGCAAGTTCGAAGAGCTGGCCAGTGCCCGCAACCAGGGCGATGCCCTGGTGCACTCGACTCGCAAGATGATCGCTGATGCTGGCGAAAAAGTGACTGCTGAAGAGAAGACTGCCATCGAAGCGGCCGTGGTTGCCCTGGAAGCCGCCGTCAAAGGCGACGACAAGGCTGCCATCGAAGCGAAGATCGAAGAGCTGTCCAAGGTCTCCGCGCCAGTGGCCCAGAAAATGTATGCCGAACAGGCTCAACCAGCTGAAGGCGCCGCGCAGCAAGGCGAATCGGCCGAAAAAGCCGACGACGTCGTCGACGCTGAGTTCGAAGAAGTGAAAGACCACAAGTAATCGCTTGTTGGTCGGCCGGTTGACTGCGTTTGTGCGGTGGCTGGTAGGATGTCGCCGCGCGGGAGCTTGCTCCCGCGTTGGCGTGTCTGGAACCCATGAATTTTTACAGCATGCGACAACGTTCGGGTGCTGGTGGCGTGATCGGGAAAGCTCCTGCTTTTCGTAAAGCCTGAGACCAGGATCGCTGAATCGACGTGGTTGGGTCCGGGCCTGTAGGGGCTCAACGAGTTGGGCGAGGCTCAGGAGAGCTTTGCCGGACGTCCTATAAGAGTGCAAAGACTAATGGCAAAGCGTGATTTCTACGAAGTATTGGGTGTCGAGCGGGGGGCGAGCGAGGCGGATCTGAAAAAGGCCTATCGTCGCCTGGCGATGAAGCACCACCCGGACCGTAATCCCGGCGATAAAGCGTCGGAAGAAATGTTCAAGGAAGCCAACGAGGCTTACGAAGTACTGTCCGATTCCAGCAAGCGCGCGGCTTACGACCAATACGGGCATGCCGGTGTCGACCCGAGCATGGGCGGCGGCGGTGCCGGTTTTGGCGGCCAGAACTTCTCCGACATCTTCGGCGACGTGTTCAGCGATTTCTTCGGTGGCGGTCGCGGCGGTGCCCGTGGTGGCGCCCAGCGTGGCAGCGACTTGCGCTACACGCTGGAGTTGAACCTGGAAGAGGCGGTGCGTGGTACGACCGTCAATATCCGCGTGCCGACGCTGGTCAATTGCAAGCCGTGCGATGGTTCGGGTGCCAAGAAGGGCTCCTCGCCTGTCACTTGCCCGACCTGCGGCGGTATCGGTCAGGTTCGCATGCAGCAGGGCTTCTTCTCGGTGCAGCAGACCTGCCCGCGTTGCCATGGCCAGGGCAAGATCATTTCCGATCCGTGCGATTCCTGTCATGGCGAAGGGCGCGTCGAGGAATACAAGACCCTGTCGGTGAAAGTGCCGGCTGGCGTCGATACCGGTGACCGCATTCGCCTGTCCGGCGAAGGCGAGGCGGGTGCCCAGGGCGGCCCGACCGGCGACCTGTACGTAGTCATCAATGTACGCGAACACTCGATCTTCCAGCGTGACGGCAAGCACTTGTTCTGCGAAGTGCCGATCGGTTTCGTCGATGCCGCGCTGGGTGGCGACCTCGAGATTCCAACGCTCGACGGTCGTGTGAAGCTGAAGATCCCCGAGGGCACGCAGACCGGCAAGCAGTTCCGGATCCGTGGCAAGGGCGTTGCGCCTGTGCGCGGTGGCGGTGCGGGCGACCTGATGTGCCGCGTTGCGGTCGAGACGCCGGTCAACCTGAGCCGACGCCAGCGCGAATTGCTGGAAGAGTTCCGCAGTTCGCTGGCGGACGACAACAGCCACTCTCCGAAAACCACCGGTTGGTTCGAAGGCGTGAAGCGCTTCTTCGGCGATCTGTAAGGAGGTCGCATGCGACGTATAGCTGTGATGGGCGCCGCTGGGCGCATGGGCAAGGCGTTGGTGGAGGCGGTGCAGCAGCGCTCGCCGCTCTCCGGCCTGACGGCTGCCATCGTTCGGCCTGACAGCACGTTGGTCGGTGCCGACGCGGGTGAGCTGGCGTCGCTGGGGCGCATCGGTGTGCCGATGTCCGGTGGCCTGGAAAAAGTGCTCGACGAGTTCGATGTCCTGATCGATTTCACATTGCCGGAAGTGATGCTGAAAAACCTTGCCATCTGCCGCAAGCACGGCAAGGCCATGGTCATCGGTACCACTGGGTTGGACGCTGCCCAGAAGCAGTTGCTGGCCGATGCAGGCAAGGATATTCCGATCGTGTTCGCGGCGAACTTCAGCGTCGGTGTAAACCTGTCGCTGAAGTTGCTCGACCTGACTGCCCGGGTCCTGGGGGATGACGCTGATATCGAGATCATCGAGGCGCATCACCGGCACAAGATCGACGCGCCTTCGGGAACCGCCTTGCGCATGGGTGAAGTGATTGCCGATGCGTTGGGGCGCGACCTGCAGGCCGTGGCCGTGTACGGGCGCGAGGGGCATACCGGCGCCCGTGAGCGGGAAACCATTGGTTTTGCCACGGTACGCGGTGGTGATGTGGTGGGGGATCACACGGTGCTGTTCGCCACCGAGGGCGAGCGCCTGGAGATCACCCACAAGGCTTCCAGCCGGATGACGTTCGCCAAGGGTGCCGTCCGAGCCGCGCTGTGGCTGGATGGCCGCGAGCCTGGTTTGTACGATATGCAGGACGTACTCGACCTGCGTTGATGCCCATGAAGGCGGGGTTCAGGTTATACTGCGCCCCGTTTTACACCGCTTCGCGACGCCCTGTCGCATTCCCCTGCCTTTAAGGCTCATTAGCGGTGGACCAAAAAAGCCTTTTTCTGTAAGCTACAGCTTTAGTGTGTCCACTAAAAGCGCGCAGAATAATTCAGTGAAAAAAGCGGGGTGACGTGTCCATACGTCACTCCGCTTTTTTACAACCTGCGATCGCCCTTTCAGGCTTTATTTACGGGAGGTCTTCTTGACTAAGCCAGCCATACTCGCCCTTGCTGATGGCAGCATTTTTCGCGGCGAAGCCATTGGAGCCGACGGTCAGACCGTTGGTGAGGTGGTGTTTAACACCGCAATGACCGGCTATCAGGAAATTCTTACCGATCCTTCCTACGCCCAGCAAATCGTTACCCTGACTTACCCGCACATCGGCAATACCGGCACTACGCCGGAGGATGCCGAGTCCGACCGCGTCTGGTCTGCCGGCCTGGTCATCCGTGACCTGCCACTGGTTGCGAGCAACTGGCGTAATACGATGTCCCTGTCCGATTACCTGAAAGCCAACAACGTCGTGGCGATCGCTGGGATCGACACCCGTCGCCTGACCCGTATCCTGCGGGAGAAGGGCGCGCAAAACGGCTGCATCATGGCCGGCGACAATATCTCCGAAGAAGCTGCCATCGCCGCCGCCCAGGGGTTCCCGGGTCTCAAGGGCATGGACCTGGCGAAAGTCGTCAGCACCAAGAAGCAGTACGAGTGGCGTTCCTCGGTCTGGAACCTGAAGACCGACAGCCACCCGACGATCGAAGCGTCCGAGCTGCCGTACCATGTGGTTGCCTACGACTACGGCGTCAAGTTGAACATCCTGCGCATGCTGGTCGAGCGCGGTTGCCGCGTGACCGTGGTGCCGGCGCAAACCCCGGCGGCTGATGTACTGGCCCTCAATCCTGATGGCGTGTTCCTGTCCAACGGCCCGGGTGACCCTGAGCCTTGCGACTACGCGATCCAGGCGATCAAGGATGTGCTGGAAACCGAGATCCCGGTATTCGGCATCTGCCTCGGTCACCAACTGCTGGCCCTGGCGTCGGGCGCCAAGACCCTGAAAATGGGTCATGGTCACCACGGTGCCAACCACCCGGTCCAGGACCTGGACACCGGTGTGGTGATGATTACCAGCCAGAACCACGGCTTTGCTGTGGATGAAGCGACCCTGCCGGCCAACGTGCGTGCGATCCATAAGTCGCTGTTCGACGGTACGCTGCAAGGCATCGAGCGCACCGACAAGAGCGCGTTCAGCTTCCAGGGCCACCCTGAAGCGAGCCCGGGCCCGAACGATGTGGCGCCGCTGTTCGATCGCTTCATCAATGAGATGGCCAAGCGACGCTGACCGCGTGAAGCCCGAGGGCGGCCCCGAGTACGGCGGCCCCCGCGGGCGCTTCAAAGATTGTTCGACGGCCTAGCCGACAGACCTGCGGATTTGAGTGACAAACCCATGCCAAAACGTACAGACATAAAAAGCATCCTGATTCTCGGCGCCGGCCCGATCGTGATCGGCCAGGCCTGCGAGTTCGACTACTCCGGCGCCCAGGCCTGCAAGGCCCTGCGCGAAGAGGGTTATCGCGTCATCCTGGTGAACTCCAACCCTGCCACCATCATGACCGACCCGGCCATGGCCGACGCCACCTACATCGAGCCGATCAAGTGGCAGACCGTTGCCAAGATCATCGAGAAAGAACGTCCTGATGCGCTGTTGCCGACCATGGGCGGCCAGACGGCGCTGAACTGCGCCCTGGATCTGGAGCGCGAAGGCGTCCTGGAAAAATTCGGTGTGGAAATGATCGGCGCCAACGCCGACACCATCGACAAGGCCGAAGATCGTTCGCGCTTTGACAAGGCGATGAAAGCCATCGGCCTGGAATGCCCGCGCTCGGGTATCGCCCACAGCATGGAAGAGGCCAATGCGGTCCTCGAAAAGCTGGGCTTCCCGTGCATCATTCGTCCGTCCTTCACCATGGGCGGTACCGGTGGTGGCATCGCCTACAACCGCGAAGAGTTCGAAGAAATCTGCGCCCGTGGTCTGGATCTGTCGCCGACCAAGGAACTGCTGATCGACGAATCCCTGATCGGCTGGAAAGAATACGAAATGGAAGTTGTCCGTGACAAAAAGGACAACTGCATCATCGTCTGCTCCATCGAAAACTTCGACCCGATGGGCGTGCACACTGGTGACTCGATCACCGTCGCGCCGGCCCAGACCCTGACCGACAAGGAATACCAGATCCTGCGTAACGCCTCCCTGGCGGTATTGCGTGAGATCGGCGTGGAAACCGGCGGCTCCAACGTCCAGTTCGGCATCTGCCCGGATACTGGCCGCATGGTGGTCATCGAGATGAACCCGCGGGTTTCCCGTTCGTCGGCCCTGGCTTCGAAAGCCACCGGTTTCCCGATTGCCAAGGTCGCCGCCAAGCTGGCCGTGGGTTATACCCTGGACGAGCTGTCGAACGACATCACCGGCGGCAAGACTCCGGCGTCCTTCGAACCGTCCATCGACTACGTCGTCACCAAGCTGCCACGCTTTGCCTTCGAAAAATTCGCCAAGGCCGACGCCCGCCTGACCACCCAGATGAAGTCGGTCGGTGAAGTCATGGCCATCGGCCGGACCTTCCAGGAATCCCTGCAGAAAGCCCTTCGCGGCCTGGAAGTGGGTGTCTGCGGCCTCGATCCGAAGCTGGACCTGAGCAACCCGGAAAGCATGAGCGAGCTCAAGCGCGAGCTGACCGTGCCGGGCGCCGAGCGTATCTGGTACGTGGCTGATGCCTTCCGTGCCGGCATGACCGTGGAGCAGATCTTCGGCATGAACATGATCGATCCTTGGTTCCTGGTTCAGATCGAAGATCTGATCAAGGAAGAGGAGAAGGTCAAGACCCTGGGCATGTCCAGCATCGACCGCGACATGATGTTCCGCCTCAAGCGCAAGGGCTTCTCGGACCAGCGCCTGGCCAAATTGCTGGGTGTGACCGAGAAGAGCCTGCGCGCTCATCGTCACAAGCTGGAAGTGTTCCCGGTCTACAAGCGCGTCGACACCTGCGCGGCCGAGTTCGCCACCGACACCGCCTACCTGTACTCCACGTACGAGGAAGAGTGCGAAGCCGCGCCATCGACGCGCGACAAGATCATGATCCTGGGCGGCGGTCCTAACCGCATCGGCCAGGGCATCGAGTTCGACTATTGCTGCGTACACGCCGCACTGGCCCTGCGCGACGACGGGTACGAGACCATCATGGTCAACTGCAACCCGGAAACCGTCTCCACCGACTACGACACCTCCGACCGTCTGTACTTCGAGCCAGTGACCCTGGAAGACGTGCTGGAAATCGTCCGTGTCGAGAAGCCGAAAGGCGTGATCGTCCAGTACGGCGGCCAGACCCCATTGAAATTGGCTCGCGCCCTGGAAGCCGCTGGCGTACCGATCATCGGTACCAGCCCGGATGCCATCGACCGCGCCGAAGACCGTGAGCGTTTCCAGCAGATGGTCGAGCGCCTGAACCTGCGTCAGCCGCCAAACGCCACTGTGCGCAGCGAAGACGAAGCGATTCGTGCCGCCGCCAAGATCGGTTATCCGCTGGTGGTGCGCCCGTCCTATGTACTGGGCGGTCGTGCGATGGAAATCGTTTACCAGGAAGAAGAACTCAAGCGCTACCTGCGTGAAGCGGTCCAGGTGTCCAACGACAGCCCGGTGCTGCTGGATCACTTCCTCAACTGCGCCATCGAGATGGACGTGGATGCGGTCTGCGACGGCAAGGACGTGGTGATCGGCGCGATCATGCAGCACATTGAGCAGGCCGGTGTTCACTCCGGTGACTCCGCGTGCTCGCTGCCGCCTTACTCGCTGCCGGCGCACATCCAGGACGAGATGCGTGAGCAGGTCAAGAAAATGGCCCTGGAACTGGGTGTGGTCGGCCTGATGAACGTGCAACTGGCGCTTCAGGGCGAAGACATCTACGTCATCGAAGTGAACCCGCGCGCTTCCCGGACCGTGCCGTTCGTCTCCAAGTGCATCGGTGTTTCCCTGGCAATGATCGCTGCCCGCGTCATGGCCGGTAAGACCCTGGCGGAGCTGAACTTCACCAAGGAGATCATTCCGAACTTCTACAGCGTGAAAGAGGCGGTGTTCCCGTTCGCCAAGTTCCCTGGTGTCGACCCGATCCTCGGCCCGGAGATGAAATCCACCGGTGAAGTGATGGGTGTTGGCGATACCTTTGGCGAAGCATTCGCCAAGGCCCAGATGGGCGCCAGTGAAGTCCTGCCGACAGGCGGCACGGCGTTCATCAGCGTGCGTGATGACGACAAGCCACTGGTTGCAGGCGTGGCCCGTGATCTGATCAACTTGGGCTTCGAAGTGGTCGCCACTGCCGGTACCGCCAGGCTGATCGAGGCGGCGGGCCTGAAAGTGCGCCGCGTGAACAAGGTGACCGAAGGGCGTCCGCATGTGGTCGATATGATCAAGAATGACGAAGTCACGCTGATCATCAACACCACTGAGGGGCGTCAGTCGATCGCCGACTCCTACTCCATTCGTCGCAATGCGCTGCAGCACAAGATCTATTGCACCACCACCATTGCTGCGGGCGAAGCGATCTGCGAAGCGCTCAAGTTCGGTCCCGAGAAGACCGTCCGTCGCTTGCAGGATCTACATGCAGGATTGAAGGCATGAGCATAACCAAGTACCCGATGACTGTTCAGGGCGCGAAGGCCCTGGAAGAAGAGCACGCTTTCCTGACCAAGGTCGAGCGCCCGCGCTTGAGCCAGGCCATTGGTGAAGCGCGTGAACTGGGCGATCTCAAGGAAAACGCCGAATACCATGCCGCTCGCGAAGAGCAGGGCATGGTCGAGGCGCGGGTGCGTGACATTGAAGGTCGCATGCAGAACGCAGTGATCATTGACGTCACCACCATCCCCCACACCGGCAAGGTGATCTTCGGCACCACCGTGGAAATCGCCAACGTCGAGACGGATGAAAGCGTCACTTACCAGATCGTGGGTGAGGATGAAGCAGACATCAAGCTGGGCAAGATTTCCGTCGGTTCACCGATTGCTCGTGCCTTGATTGCCAAGGAAGAGGGCGATGTGGTGGCAGTGAAAACGCCCGGTGGCGTCATCGAGTATGAGATTGTCGAAGTCCGCCACATCTGAACGAAGGCGCCCGCTGCGTGCGGGTGCCATGCTCTGGCAACTTGCCCAGATGCTCTGGGTCGGTGGCCTTTGGCTGCTGCATATCGGCCTGCTGCCGGTGCTGGGGCGAATCGGCCTGGCACCGCTGCTGATCGATGAAATTGTAGACATGCTGACGGCGCTGATGGTGGCGTTTTCAGCGGTCTGTGTGATATTCCAGGCGTTGGTGCTGGTTCAGGCCGAGGGCCGTGCCAGCCTATGGCGCGACATTCGTGGGCAATTGCTGCTCATGTCGTTGTACGCCTGTGGGATGTTTCTGGCGGTGAGTCTCGGCTGGCCGGATGCGAGCCAATGGCGAGTGTTCAGCTACGTGGTGCTGGGGCTTTCCGGGTTGGTGCTGGTGTTGCAGCCAGTGCCTGGATGGAGTGGCAGGGTGCGCGAAGCGCACCCTTGACCCTTTGGCATTACTTGAAGCGGTGTACGTTCGACAGTTGCTTGTTGACGCTGAAATTCTTGCGATAAAGCAATGCCATCTTACCGATGACCTGTACCAGGTCCGCCTTGCCGGTCTTGCACAGTTCTGCAATGGCAGCCAGACGGGCTTCGCGGTCGAGGATGTTGAGCTTGATCTTGATCAGCTCGTGATCGCTCAATGCGCGCTCCAGCTCGGCCAGTACACCTTCAGTCAAGCCGTTGTCCGCCACAATCAGAACCGGTTTCAGGTGGTGGCCAATGGATTTGTATTGTTTCTTCTGCTCTTGAGTGAGCGGCATAATCTGACCCCTGCGTCTGATCTTGTAAAAAAGCGGCGGCCAGTTTACCCGAGCGAGTCCGGGACCGCCCACTTAATCACGACCCGTTTTATGTAGAGGTGGCCTGTGGCCCGTTCCAAGACTAGCCTGAACTGGCTCAAAGAGCATTTCAACGATCCATACGTCAAGATGGCGCAGAAGGACGGCTATCGTTCTCGTGCCAGCTATAAATTGCTGGAGATCCAGGAAAAGGATCGATTGATCCGTCCGGGCATGACCGTGATCGACCTCGGCGCCGCGCCGGGCGGGTGGTCCCAGGTGACCAGTCGTCTGATCGGTGGTCAAGGGCGATTGATCGCTTCCGACATCCTGGAAATGGACAGCATCCCCGATGTGACCTTCATCCAGGGCGATTTCACGGAAGACGCCGTCCTGGCAAAAATTCTGGAGGCCGTCGGAAATACACAGGTTGACCTTGTGATTTCCGATATGGCCCCCAATATGAGTGGATTAGCGGCTGTCGACATGCCTCGTGCAATGTTTCTCAGCGAACTGGCCCTGGATCTTGCTGGGCGGGTTCTGCGTCCAGGCGGTGATTTCCTGATCAAGGTCTTCCAGGGGGAAGGCTTCGACGAATACCACAAGGGCATCCGCAAGCTGTTCGACAAGGTGCAGATGCGCAAACCTTTGTCGTCCCGTGACCGCTCCCGCGAGCAGTATCTGTTGGCGCGCGGCTTTCGCGGAGGGGAAGGATCGGGCAGTGATGAGCGTCTTTGAAAGACCTCGATAGTTTTTTTGTTTCGCCTTGCAAACGCCGCGTAATGACAATGGCGCGGCCAGGTTTCACAAAGGGTTACAGACGGCGCCTGCCAGAGTCGTAGGTAATGTAGTAAGTTAGGCCGGTGAATATCATGCGAAGCTCGCGCCGATAGCGGAGCCAGCTTCAGAGGGTAGTTAATTGAACGATATGGCAAAGAATCTGATCCTGTGGTTGATCATCGCCGCTGTCCTTGTGACCGTGATGAACAACTTCTCCAGCCCTAACGAGCCACAGACCCTCAACTATTCCGACTTCATTCAGCAGGTCAAGGATGGCAAGGTCGAGCGCGTTGCCGTCGATGGCTATGTCATCACCGGCAAGCGTACCGATGGCGACAACTTCAAGACCATTCGTCCGGCCATCCAGGACAATGGCCTGATCGGCGACCTGGTGGACAACCATGTCGTAGTCGAAGGCAAGCAGCCTGAACAACAAAGCATCTGGACCCAACTGCTCGTGGCCAGCTTCCCGATCCTGGTGATCATCGCGGTGTTCATGTTCTTCATGCGCCAGATGCAGGGCGGTGCCGGCGGCAAAGGCGGCCCGATGAGTTTCGGCAAGAGCAAGGCAAGGCTGCTTTCCGAAGATCAGGTGAAAACCACCCTGGCCGACGTCGCAGGTTGTGACGAAGCCAAGGAAGAAGTGGGCGAGCTGGTCGAATTCCTGCGCGATCCGGGTAAGTTCCAGCGCCTGGGCGGTCGTATCCCTCGTGGCGTACTGATGGTCGGCCCGCCGGGTACCGGTAAAACCTTGCTGGCCAAGGCCATCGCCGGCGAAGCCAAGGTACCGTTCTTCACCATTTCCGGTTCCGACTTCGTTGAAATGTTCGTTGGCGTGGGTGCCAGCCGTGTTCGTGACATGTTCGAACAGGCCAAGAAGCACGCACCATGCATCATCTTCATCGACGAGATCGACGCCGTTGGTCGCCATCGTGGCGCGGGCATGGGCGGCGGTCACGACGAACGTGAGCAGACCCTCAACCAGTTGCTGGTGGAGATGGACGGTTTCGAAATGAATGACGGCATCATCGTCATTGCTGCCACCAACCGTCCGGACGTGCTCGACCCCGCGCTGCTGCGTCCGGGCCGCTTCGACCGCCAGGTCGTGGTGGGGCTGCCGGATATCCGCGGTCGTGAACAGATTCTCAAGGTCCACATGCGTAAAGTGCCGATGGGCGACGATGTGGTTGCGGCTGTTATCGCTCGCGGCACGCCGGGCTTCTCCGGCGCCGACCTGGCCAACCTGGTCAACGAAGCATCGCTGTTCGCCGCTCGCGCCGGTAAGCGCGTCGTGGAGATGAAAGAGTTCGAACTGGCTAAAGACAAGATCATGATGGGCGCCGAGCGCAAATCCATGGTCATGTCGGAGAAAGAAAAGCAGAACACGGCTTACCACGAGGCGGGTCACGCCATCGTCGGTCGCGTCGTGCCTGAGCATGATCCCGTCTACAAGGTTTCGATCATCCCGCGCGGTCGTGCGCTGGGTGTGACCATGTTCCTGCCGGAAGAAGACCGCTACAGCTTGTCCAAGCGGGCGCTGATCAGCCAGATCTGTTCGCTCTACGGTGGCCGTATCGCCGAAGAGATGACATTGGGCTTCGACGGTGTAACCACTGGTGCATCGAACGACATCATGCGTGCCAGCCAGATCGCACGGAACATGGTGACCAAGTGGGGCCTTTCCGAGAAGCTCGGTCCGCTGATGTATGCCGAAGAAGAGGGTGAAGTATTCCTCGGTCGCGGCGGTAGCGGCCAGCATGCAAGTTTCTCCGGTGAGACCGCCAAGCTGATCGATTCCGAAGTGCGCAGCATCATCGACCAGTGCTATGGCACCGCGAAGCAGATCCTCACGGACAACCGTGACAAGCTTGATGCCATGGCTGATGCCTTGATGAAGTATGAAACCATCGATGCCGAACAGATCGATGACATCATGGCGGGGCGTCCGCCTCGCGAGCCGCGGGATTGGACGGGTGGTACGGGTACGCCTGGTACGCCTCCGGCGGTACAGGGCGAGCGCCCGGAAACACCGATCGGCGGTCCCGCTGCTGATGTCTAAGGCTTGAAATGACTTCTGTTCAGTCCTCGACCCGGTTGCCTTGTGGCAACCGGGTTCTTGATTTGGCCCGTGTGCATGTCATGGGCATTCTCAATGTCACTCCCGACTCCTTTTCCGACGGCGGCCGGTTTGGTCAGCTCGATGCTGCGCTGCGGCATGCCGAGTCCATGGTGGCTGCCGGTGCGACGCTGATCGATGTCGGTGGCGAGTCGACCCGGCCGGGCGCGCGGGCTGTTTCGCCTGTCGAGGAGCTGGAGCGGGTGGCGCCGGTTGTAGAGCGCATACACCGTGAACTGGATGTCATAATCTCGGTCGATACGTCCACGCCAGCGGTCATGCGCGAGACGGCTCGGTTGGGAGCGGGGTTGATCAACGATGTCCGCTCCCTGCAGCGAGATGGTGCCCTGGATGCCGCGGCGGCTACCGGATTGCCGGTGTGCCTGATGCATATGCTCGGTGAGCCGGGAACCATGCAGAACGACCCGCACTACGGCGATGTGACCCGGGAGGTTGGCGAATTTCTGGTCGAGCGCATGAATCAGTGTGCGCTGGCGGGTATTCCTGCCGAGCGGGTGGTGCTGGATCCCGGTTTCGGCTTTGCCAAGACCCTGGAGCATAATCTGAGCCTGTTCAAGCATATGGAAGCCTTGCATGCCCTGGGGCGACCGCTGTTGGTCGGGGTCTCGCGAAAAAGCATGATAGGCAATGCCTTGGGGCGTCCGGTGGGTGAGCGATTGTATGGCGGCCTCGCTCTCGCGGCGCTGGCCATTACCAAAGGCGCGCGCATATTGCGCGTGCACGATGTGACCGAAACGATGGATGTTGTGCGGATGATCGCAGCAGTGGATTCAGCCGAATAAGAATGACGGAGCACTTATGAGCAAGAAATATTTTGGCACCGACGGTATCCGTGGTCGGGTCGGCGAATACCCTATTACCCCTGATTTCATGCTCAAGCTCGGTTGGGCTGCCGGCATGGCGTTCCGCAAGATGGGCGCCTGCAAGGTGTTGGTCGGCAAGGACACGCGAATTTCCGGTTACATGTTCGAGTCGGCTCTCGAAGCCGGCCTGACTTCGGCGGGTGCTGACGTGATGTTGCTGGGGCCGATGCCGACTCCTGCCATTGCCTATCTGACGCGCACGTTCCATGCCCAGGCGGGTATCGTGATCAGCGCTTCCCATAACCCCCATGATGACAACGGCATCAAGTTTTTCTCTGGCAAGGGCACCAAATTGCCAGATGAAGTCGAGCTGATGATCGAAGAGCTGCTGGATACGCCGATGACGGTGGTCGAGTCGAGCAAGATCGGCAAAGTGTCGCGGATCAATGATGCATCGGGTCGTTATATCGAGTTCTGCAAGGGCAGCGTGCCGACCGGCACCAGCTTCGAGGGGCTGAAAGTCGTCGTCGATTGCGCCCACGGTGCGACCTATAAAGTCGCGCCGAGTGTATTTCGCGAGTTGGGTGCCGAGGTGGTGGTGCTGTCCGCCCAGCCTAACGGGCTGAACATCAACCACAACTGTGGTTCCACTCATACCGACGCATTGCAGGCCGCGGTCCTGGCCGAGCAGGCCGATCTCGGGATCGCCTTCGATGGCGACGGCGATCGTGTCCTGATGGTGGATCACACCGGTACTGTTGTCGACGGAGATGAACTGCTGTTCATCATCGCGCGCGATCTGCATGAGCGCGACAAGCTGCAGGGCGGGGTGGTCGGCACGCTGATGAGCAACCTGGGGCTCGAGCTGGCGTTTGCGGATCTGGATATTCCATTCGTGCGGGCCAACGTGGGTGACCGCTATGTCATCTCGGAGCTGCTGGAGCGCAACTGGGTCGTCGGGGGCGAGAACTCCGGTCACATCGTTTGCTTCGATCACACCACCACCGGTGATGCGATCATTGCCGCTTTGCAGGTGCTGATGGCGCTCAAGGCACGTAACGAGAGCCTTGCGCAGTCACGCCAGGCATTGCGCAAATGTCCGCAGGTATTGATCAACGTGCGTTTCGGCGGTGGGACGAATCCCATCGAGCATGCCACGGTCCAGCAGGCCAGCGAGCGTGTGACACAGGCGATGGCGGGGCGTGGACGCGTGCTGCTGCGCAAGTCTGGCACGGAGCCGTTGGTGCGCGTCATGGTCGAAGGCGAGGACGAAGCACAGGTTCGCGGTTATGCCGAAGAACTGGCAAAGCTCGTTACTGAAGTTTCTGCCTGAATTCGGCTTGCCAGTCATGAAACGGTTGGGTAACATCTGCGCCCACTTTGACCGACGAGGTACAGCATGCGTCGCCCTATGGTAGCTGGTAACTGGAAGATGCACGGTACCCGCGCCAGCGTCGCTGAGCTGATCAATGGCCTTCGTCATCTGGCCTTGCCAAGCGGTGTTGATGTCGCGGTATTCCCGCCTTGCTTGTATATCAATCAAGTGATTGATGGCTTGAAGGGCAAGTCGATTTCGATCGGCGCGCAGAATTCTGCGGTGGAATCCATGCAAGGTGCGCTGACCGGTGAAATTGCGCCAAGTCAGCTGGTGGATGCAGGTTGTTCCCTGGTTCTTGTCGGGCACTCCGAGCGTCGCCTGATCATGGGTGAGCAGGACAAGGCCCTGATTCGCAAGTTTGCAGCGGCTCAGGCCTGCGGTCTGACTCCGGTGCTGTGTGTAGGGGAAACCCTCGAGCAGCGTGAAGCCGGGAAGACCCTTGAAGTTGTCGGGCGTCAGCTGGGCAGCATCATCGAGGATCTGGGTGTCGGTGCTTTTGCAAAGGCAGTCATTGCTTACGAGCCGGTCTGGGCCATTGGTACCGGGCTGACTGCTTCGCCGCAACAAGCGCAGGATGTGCACGCCGCCATTCGCGCCCAGTTGGCGGCAGAGAATTCTGAAGTGGCACGAGGTGTGCGGCTTCTATACGGCGGCAGCGTGAAGGCGGCCAATGCGGTCGAACTGTTCGGCATGCCGGATATCGATGGGGGGCTCATTGGTGGAGCTTCCCTGAATGCAGATGAGTTCGGTGCGATCTGTCGCGCCGCGGGAAACTGAAAAAATGCTGGAAACAGTCGTAGTCGTTTTTCATCTGCTGGGTGCATTGGGCGTAGTTGCTCTGGTATTGCTGCAGCAGGGTAAAGGTGCGGATGCTGGTGCGTCTTTCGGTGCAGGTGCTTCAAATACTGTGTTCGGAAGCCAAGGTTCCTCTACCTTTCTTAGTAAGTTTACTGCTATACTTGCCGCCGGTTTCTTCATGACCAGCTTAGGGTTAGGTTACTTTGCTAAAGAGAAAGCTCATGAGCTGACTCAAGTAGGTTTGCCAAGCCCAGCGGTGTTGGAAGCGCCAAAGCAAAAACCGGCTTCTGATGATGTCCCGGTGCTTCAAGAGCAAAAGTCGGCCAACCCGGCGACTGACGTACCTCCAGCTCAAGAGCAGAAGTAAGAAGGTTTCAAACGCTGTATTTGCCGAGGTGGTGGAATTGGTAGACACGCAACCTTGAGGTGGTTGTGCCCATAGGGTGTAGGGGTTCGAGTCCCCTTCTCGGTACCAATTGAATCAGGAAAGCCCGCAATAGCGGGCTTTCTTGTAGGTGGAAGGGTTACATTGACCCTGTAGAGGATCGGTCGTATACTTCCGCCCCAGCTTTGTCGCGGGATGGAGCAGCCTGGTAGCTCGTCGGGCTCATAACCCGAAGGTCGTCGGTTCAAATCCGGCTCCCGCAACCAGTTTTAGGGCCCCTTCCAAGGGGCTTTTTGTTAGCTGGACACTTTATAACGCCGCTGTTCAACGGCGTTTCAGGGATGGGCGATTCGCCCATTTTTTTTTATTTGCACAGCATGCACAAACATGCACGAGGGGGTTCAGGTGTCGAGCAAGCTAGAACAGTTGCAGGCCTTGTTGGCCCCGGTGGTCGTGGCCCTTGGCTATGAATGCTGGGGTATTGAGTTTTCGGCTCAAGGTCGCCACTCACTGTTGCGCGTTTATATCGATAAGGAAGGCGGTGTGTTGGTGGATGATTGCGCCATCGTCAGCCGTCAGATCAGCGGTGTGCTGGATGTTGAAGATCCAATCAGCACCGAATACACCCTTGAGGTTTCCTCGCCCGGCATGGAACGCCCACTGTTCAGCCTTGAACAGTTTGCTTCGTTTGCCGGTGAACAAGTGAAGATCAAGCTGCGTTCGCCCTTCGAGGGTCGACGCAACTTTCAAGGCCTTCTGCGCGGTGTAGAAGAGCAGGACGTCGTGGTGCAGGTAGATGACCATGAGTTCCTGTTGCCGATCGATATGATCGACAAGGCCAACATTATTCCCAGTTTTGACTGATACGTGCCAGATACTGCGGATCCCGCGGATCCAATGGCTTGCGAAAGGCGAGGCGTACGATGAGCAAAGAAGTACTGCTGGTTGTTGAGTCGGTATCCAATGAAAAGGGCGTACCGGCTAACGTTATTTTTGAAGCGCTGGAGCTGGCTCTGGCCACTGCTACCAAGAAGCGGTTTGAAGACGAAGTTGATTTGCGTGTGGAGATCAATCGCCACACCGGTTCCTATGAAACTTTCCGTCGCTGGACGGTGGTCGAGGAAGCCGACCTGGATGATCCGGCTATCGAAACCTGGCCGAGCAAGGTTGCAGAAACGCATCCTGGCGCCAAGGTAGGTGACGTAGTAGAAGAGAAGATCGAGTCCATCGAGTTCGGTCGCATCGCTGCACAGACGGCCAAGCAGGTCATCGTGCAGAAGGTTCGTGAAGCCGAGCGGGCGCAAGTCGTTGACGCTTATCGCGAGAAGCTGGGCGAGATCATCTCCGGCACCGTGAAAAAGGTTACCCGCGACAACGTGATCGTCGACCTGGGCAACAACGCCGAGGCGCTGTTGGCTCGTGAAGACATCATTTCTCGCGAAACTTTCCGAGTGGGCGTGCGACTGCGTGCGCTGCTCAAGGAAATCCGCACCGAGAACCGCGGCCCGCAGCTGATTCTGTCGCGTACCGCGCCGGAAATGCTGATCGAGTTGTTCCGCATCGAAGTGCCGGAAATCGCCGAAGGCCTGATCGAAGTCATGGCTGCCTCCCGTGATCCGGGGTCGCGTGCCAAGATTGCGGTCCGTTCCAAGGACAAGCGCATCGACCCGCAAGGTGCCTGCATCGGCATGCGCGGTTCGCGTGTCCAGGCCGTATCCGGCGAGCTCGGCGGTGAGCGTGTGGACATCGTTCTCTGGGACGATAACCCGGCTCAGTTCGTGATCAACGCGATGTCGCCAGCAGAAGTGGCAGCAATTATCGTTGACGAAGATGCCCATGCCATGGACATCGCCGTTGGCGCAGACAATCTGGCTCAGGCCATCGGTCGTGGTGGTCAGAACGTGCGTCTGGCCAGCCAGCTGACGGGCTGGACCCTGAACGTGATGACCGAATCGGACATCCAGGCCAAACAGCAAGCTGAAACCGGTGACATCCTGCGCAACTTCATCGAAGAGCTCGAAGTCGATGAAGAGCTGGCGCAGGTACTGGTGGATGAGGGCTTTACCAGCCTGGAAGAGATTGCCTACGTGCCGGTGGAGGAAATGCTCAACATCGACGGCTTTGACGAAGACATCGTCAACGAGCTTCGCGCTCGGGCCAAGGATCGTTTGTTGACCAAAGCCATCGCTACTGAGGAAAAGCTGGCAGACGCCCATCCGGCCGAAGACCTGCTCTCGCTTGAGGGTATGGACAAGGATTTGGCGATGGAACTGGCGGTGCGCGGCGTAATTACCCGCGAAGACCTGGCCGAGCAGTCTATTGACGACCTGCTCGACATCGACGGCATTGACGATGATCGTGCCGGCAAGTTGATCATGGCCGCCCGAGCCCACTGGTTCGAGTAATTAGGCGCGGCCTGAGGAGAGAAGTGCATGACGCAAGTCACGGTGAAACAACTGGCCGATGAGGTCAAAACACCGGTAGAGCGCCTGTTGCAGCAGATGCGTGAGGCAGGTCTGCCGCACACCGCCGCCGAGGAACATGTGACCGACAGTGAGAAGCAGTCCCTGCTGACCCACTTGAAGAGCAGTCACAAGGCGAAAGTGGAAGAACCGCGCAAGATCACTCTGCAGCGTAAAACCACCAGCACCCTGCGTGTTGCCGGTAGCAAAAGCATCAGCGTAGAAGTACGCAAAAAGAAAGTTTTCGTCCAGCGCAGCCCGGAAGAAATCGAAGCCGAGCGCAAACGCGAACTGGATGAACGTCGCGCAGTAGAAAATGCCGCGCGCCAGAAGGCTGAAGAAGAAGCCAAGCGCCGCGCCGAAGAAGAAGCGCGTCGTCAGCCTGCCCCGGCCGCTGCGCAACCTGCTCCGGCGGAAGCCGTAGCGGCGCCTGCCCAGGTGGCTGAACCCGTGCGTGAAAGTGCACCGGTCCTGGAGGCAGCTCCTGCCCCTGCGGCTGACGCTCGCAAGCGCGACGAACCGCGTCGTCCGGACAAGCCACGTGCCGACGAGAACCGTCGTGGCGGTGGTGATGGCGAGCGCAAGAACGCTCCGCATCGTGCCTCGGTCAAGGAAAAGGCGCCGGCTCCACGGGTTGCTCCACGTACCACCGACGAAGAAAGCGATGGCTTCCGTCGTGGCGGTCGCGGCAAGGCCAAGCTGAAGAAACGCAACGCCCACGGTTTCCAGAGCCCGACCGGCCCTGTCGTGCGTGAAGTGAAGATCGGCGAGACCATCACTGTGGGCGATCTGGCCCAGCAGATGTCGGTCAAGGCTGCCGAGATCATCAAGTTCATGTTCAAGCTGGGTACGCCGGCCACCATCAACCAGGTACTGGATCAGGAAACTGCCCAGCTGGTTGCCGAAGAACTGGGCCACAAAGTGACCCTGATCAGCGACACCGCCCTGGAAGATTCCCTGGCCGAGTCCCTGAAATTCGAAGGTGAAGCGGTTCCTCGTGCGCCGGTCGTGACCGTCATGGGCCACGTCGACCACGGTAAGACCTCGCTGCTCGACTACATCCGTCGTGCCAAGGTAGCTGCTGGCGAAGCCGGCGGTATCACCCAGCACATCGGTGCGTACCACGTTGAAACCGATCGTGGCATGGTCACCTTCCTCGATACCCCGGGTCACGCCGCGTTTACCGCCATGCGTGCCCGTGGTGCCAAGGCGACCGACATCGTGATCCTGGTGGTCGCGGCGGACGACGGCGTGATGCCACAGACCATCGAAGCTGTTCAGCATGCCCAGGCAGCTGGCGTGCCGCTGGTGGTTGCGGTGAACAAGATCGACAAGCCGGGCGCCGACCTCGATCGCATCCGCAGCGAGCTGTCGGTTCACGGCGTGACTTCGGAAGACTGGGGTGGCGATACTCCATTCGTTCCGGTTTCCGCGAAGATGGGTACCGGCGTCGACGAATTGCTCGAAGCGGTATTGCTGCAAGCCGAAGTGCTCGAACTGACCGCCACCCCATCGGCCCCTGGCCGTGGTGTCGTGGTTGAATCGCGCCTGGACAAGGGCCGCGGTCCGGTGGCCACGGTCCTGGTTCAGGACGGTACGCTGCGTCAGGGCGACATGGTGCTGGTCGGTTCGAACTATGGTCGTGTTCGAGCCATGCTCGACGAGAACGGCAAGCCGATCAAGGAAGCCGGTCCGGCTATCCCGGTCGAGATCCTCGGCCTGGACGGTACGCCGGACGCTGGTGACGAGATGAGCGTTGTGGCTGACGAGAAGAAAGCCCGCGAAGTGGCTCTGTTCCGTCAAGGCAAGTTCCGCGAAGTCAAACTGGCTCGCGCTCATGCCGGCAAGCTGGAAAACATCTTCGAGAACATGGGCCAGGAAGAGAAGAAGACGCTCAACATCGTCCTCAAATCCGACGTCCGTGGTTCGCTGGAAGCCTTGCAGGGTGCTCTGAACGGCCTGGGCAACGACGAAGTGCAAGTGCGTGTGGTCGGCGGCGGTGTCGGTGGTATCACCGAAAGCGACGCCAACCTGGCACTGGCTTCCAATGCAGTACTGTTCGGCTTCAACGTGCGTGCCGATGCCGGTGCTCGCAAGATCGTCGAGCAGGAAGGTCTGGATATGCGTTACTACAACGTGATCTACGACATCATCGAAGACGTCAAGAAAGCCCTGACCGGTATGTTGGGCAGCGACGTGCGGGAGAACATCCTGGGCGTGGCCGAAGTTCGCGACGTGTTCCGTTCGCCGAAATTCGGTGCCATCGCCGGTTGCATGGTGATCGAAGGTGTCGTTCACCGTAACCGTCCGATCCGTGTACTGCGTGAAGACATCGTGATCTTCGAAGGCGAGCTGGAATCCCTGCGTCGCTTCAAGGATGACGCTTCCGAAGTACGTGCCGGCATGGAATGCGGTATTGGCGTCAAGAGCTACAACGACGTCAAGGTCGGTGACAAGATCGAAGTCTTCGAGAAGGTCCAGGTTGCTCGCAGCCTCTGACTCGCGCACTTCAAGAGCCACATCGGGTAGCCGCATGAACATGCGCTGCTTCGCTGGCGGACTCTAAACGCAACGCCCGGTCTGGCTTTTGTCAGGCCGGGCGTTTGCCGCTTTCAGACCTCACGGGTTTCACCGTGGGGCAGTAACAGGTAGCAAGACATGGCAAAAGAATATAGCCGTACCCAACGAATCGGCGATCAGATGCAGCGCGAGCTGGCCCAACTGATCCGCCGCGAAGTCAAGGACCCGCGTGTCGGCCTGGTCACCATTACCGCTGTGGAAGTCAGCCGTGACGTCGGTCACGCAAAGATTTTCATCACGGTGATGGGGCAGGACGGTGCCGATGACGTCGCCCAGAGCATCAAGGTGCTCAACGCGGCCGCCGGTTTCCTGCGCATGCAGTTGGCCCGGGAAATGAAGCTGCGCAGTGTTCCACAGCTGCATTTCCACTACGACGAGAGCGTCGCCCGGGGCGCGCACCTGTCGGCCTTGATCGAGCGCGCGGTGGCTGAAGACAGTCAACACGCGGCTGAACCCGAAGACACCAAGGAGTAACCGGTGGCTCAGGTCAAACGTATCCGTCGTAACGTCAGCGGTATCATCCTGCTCGACAAGCCGTTGGGGTTCACCTCCAACGCCGCCTTGCAGAAGGTTCGCTGGCTGCTCAATGCCGAGAAGGCCGGGCACACCGGCAGCCTCGATCCGCTGGCCACCGGCGTGCTGCCGCTGTGTTTCGGCGAGGCGACCAAGTTCTCCCAGTACCTGCTCGACTCCGACAAGGGGTATGAAACCCTGGCGCAATTGGGTAAGACCACCACCACGGCGGATGCCGAAGGCGAGGTTTTACGCGAGCGGCCGGTGACCGTTGGTCAGGCTGATATCGAAGCGGTGCTGCCCGGATTTCGTGGGCAAATCAGTCAGATACCGCCGATGTACTCGGCCCTGAAGCGTGATGGGCAGCCCTTGTACAAATTGGCCCGTGCAGGCGAAGTAGTGGAGCGTGAACCACGTTCTGTTACTATTGCGCGCTTGGAATTGCTGGCCTTTGACGGTAATACTGCACGGCTAGCCGTGGATTGCAGCAAAGGCACTTATATCCGGACCCTGGTTGAGGATATTGGTGAGCAGCTCGGCTGTGGTGCGTACGTGGCGGAGTTGCGCCGGACCCAGGCCGGACCCTTCACGCTGGCCCAGACGGTCACGCTGGAAGAGCTCGAAGCGGTACATGCCGAAGGCGGCAACGAAGCGGTCGACCGCTTCCTGATGCCATCGGACAGTGGGTTGCTGGATTGGCCGCTGTTGCAGTTCTCGGAACACAGCGCATTCTACTGGCTCAATGGCCAGCCGGTGCGAGCCCCGGATGCGCCGAAATTCGGCATGGTTCGGGTACAGGATCACAACGGTCGCTTCATCGGTATCGGTGAAGTGAGCGAAGACGGGCGCATTGCGCCGCGTCGACTGATTCGGTCGGAATGACCGGAACCCGTCTGTGTAACAGCAGGCGGGCGAGTGTGGCTGTTAACAGGCACGGTCACTACTCATTTATAGATACAGGGATCTGTCCCTGGCCTGTTGGTACGGTTTCCCCGGAAACGGTACCTCACAAGAGGAAAGCCACATGGCACTCAGCGTTGAAGAAAAAGCTCAGATCGTGACCGACTACCAGCAAGCTGTTGGTGATACTGGTTCGCCAGAAGTGCAAGTTGCACTGCTGACCGCCAACATCAACAAACTGCAAGGTCACTTCAAGGCCAACGGTAAAGACCACCACTCCCGTCGTGGTCTGATCCGCATGGTAAACCAGCGTCGCAAGCTGCTGGATTACCTGAAGGGTAAGGACGTAAGTCGTTACAGCGCCTTGATCGGCCGCCTGGGTCTGCGTCGCTAATAAGCGATTGCGCTATGAGGTTGGTGGTCTGTCAGTTGCCTGCGCTTTGCGTCGGCAACCGGCAGGCTCCCAGCCTCAAGTTTTATCTGGACAGTCGTTGGGCCGATTCCCCGCACTGCCCAAGAATTTCGCAAGAAGACAAGTTCCCCCAAGAGCCACAAAGAAGGTAGGACACCGTGAACCCGGTAATCAAAAAATTCCAGTTCGGTCAGTCGACCGTTACCCTCGAGACTGGCCGTATCGCCCGTCAGGCCTCCGGCGCAGTGCTGGTCACCGTTGACGACGACGTCAGCGTATTGGTGACCGTTGTCGGTGCCAAGCAAGCCGATCCAGGCAAGGGCTTCTTCCCTCTGTCTGTTCACTACCAGGAAAAGACTTACGCTGCCGGTAAGATCCCTGGCGGTTTCTTCAAGCGCGAAGGCCGTCCTTCCGAGAAAGAAACCCTGACTTCCCGACTGATCGACCGTCCGATCCGTCCGCTGTTCCCAGAAGGCTTCATGAACGAAGTGCAGGTTGTCTGCACCGTCGTTTCCACCAGCAAGAAGACCGATCCGGACATCGCTGCGATGATCGGTACCTCGGCTGCGCTGGCCATCTCCGGTATTCCTTTCGATGGCCCGATCGGCGCTGCCCGCGTTGCGTTCCACGAAAGCACCGGCTACCTGCTGAACCCGACCTACGAGCAACTGAAGGCCTCGAGCCTGGACATGGTCGTTGCCGGTACTTCCGAAGCCGTGCTGATGGTTGAGTCCGAAGCCAAAGAGCTGACCGAAGACCAGATGCTGGGCGCCGTACTGTTCGCCCATGACGAGTTCCAGGTGGTGATCAACGCCGTCAAGGAACTGGCCGCCGAAGCCGCCAAGCCAACCTGGACCTGGGCTCCCCAAGCCGAAGCCACCGAGCTGCTGGGCGCGATCCGTGCCGAGTTCGGCGAAGCGATCTCCCAGGCCTACACCATCACCGTCAAGGCCGACCGTTACGCGCGTCTGGGCGAGTTGAAGGACCAGGTCGTTGCCAAGCTGTCCGGCGAAGAAGGCCAGCCATCGGCTGCCGACGTCAAGGCCGCTTTCGGTGAAATCGAATACCGGACCGTTCGCGAGAACATCGTCAACGGCAAGCCACGTATCGACGGTCGCGACACCCGCACCGTACGTCCGCTGAACATCGAAGTCGGCGTTCTGCCGAAGACTCACGGTTCGGCGCTGTTCACCCGTGGCGAAACCCAGGCCCTGGTCGTTGCCACACTGGGCACTGCCCGTGACGCGCAACTGCTGGACACCCTGGAAGGCGAAAAGAAAGACCCGTTCATGCTGCACTACAACTTCCCTCCGTTCTCGGTGGGTGAGTGCGGTCGCATGGGTGGCGCCGGTCGCCGCGAAATCGGTCACGGCCGTCTGGCCCGTCGTTCGGTCCAGGCCATGCTGCCGGACGCCGACGTGTTCCCGTACACCATTCGCGTAGTATCGGAAATCACCGAGTCCAACGGTTCGAGCTCCATGGCTTCGGTCTGCGGCGCTTCCCTGGCCTTGATGGACGCCGGTGTGCCAATGAAGGCACCGGTTGCCGGTATCGCCATGGGCCTGGTGAAGGAAGGCGAGAAATTCGCCGTCCTGACCGACATCCTGGGTGACGAAGACCACCTGGGCGACATGGACTTCAAAGTAGCCGGTACCGCCAAAGGCGTGACCGCACTGCAGATGGACATCAAGATCAAGGGCATCACCGAAGAGATCATGGAAATCGCCCTGGGCCAGGCCCTGGAAGCGCGCCTGAACATCCTCGGCCAGATGAACCAGGTGATCGGTCAGTCCCGTACCGAACTGTCGGAAAACGCTCCGACCATGATCGCTATGAAGATCGACACCGACAAGATCCGTGATGTCATCGGTAAAGGCGGCGCGACCATCCGTGCGATCTGCGAAGAAACCAAGGCTTCGATCGACATCGAAGACGACGGTTCGATCAAGATCTTCGGCGAAACCAAGGAAGCGGCAGAAGCAGCACGCCAGCGCGTCCTGGGTATCACCGCCGAAGCCGAGATCGGCAAGATCTACGTCGGCAAGGTTGAGCGCATCGTCGACTTCGGTGCCTTCGTCAACATCCTGCCGGGCAAGGACGGTCTGGTTCACATCTCCATGCTGAGCGATGCTCGCGTCGAGAAAGTGACCGACATCCTGAAAGAAGGCCAGGAAGTGGAAGTGCTGGTACTGGACGTGGACAACCGCGGCCGTATCAAGCTGTCCATCAAGGACGTGGCGGCGGCCAAGGCATCGGGCGTTTAATCACCCCTTCGCCTGACTGCTGAACAACAAAACGCCCCGACTGGTTCGGGGCGTTTTGCTGTGTGTGGAAAATCCTTGTGGCACAGGTTGCTTGGTCACGGGCTGGATGCTAGGTTAGCTCACCGCCCGTGTAGCTCAGTCGGTAGAGCAGCGCACTCGTAACGCGAAGGTCGCAGGTTCGATTCCTGTCTCGGGCAAGATCTCCTCTCTCCTTATTTCACCTTCCTGCTCAACTCCTCAACCATGCGTTTGAGCTGATCCATCTCGCGATCCTGATCGCTGATCTTTCCTTTCAGCGTCGACATCTCGCTGTTGTTCGAACTCGAGCTGGAGCCGCTATTACGCTTGAGCTCTTCCACTTGCTTGCCAAGGTCGTTCAGGTCGCGCTCCTGTTCCTTGACCGTGCGTTTAAGTTCTTCAATTTCCCGGCTGCTGGAGTTGGAACTGGAACCGCTGTTGCGTTTGAGCTCTTCGATCTGCCGGGCCTGCTCGGCGAGGGTGCGCTTCTGGCTTTCCAGTTCGATAGCGTTGGCTTTGGCGGCTTGCTGCATGTCCTTCAAGTTATCGATGCTGATACCGGTTTTGTAGAAGACGTCGTTGCCAAATGAGCTACGAAGGGCCGAAATTTCATCGGATGGCTCTGGATAATTGGACGAGATCTCAACTGCCGCTTGCGCAGCGCTGGTCAATACCAGGCTGGCGAGTAGCAGGGTCGTGGTAGCCCGCCGAATAGACGTTAACCTTGGAAAGCTGCGCATTACAGAATCCTTATGAAGCGCCGATGTGGCACATCGCTATGACTCGGGATTCTGATAGATGTTCCTCGACCTCTTCCGTACGTGGACATAAGGTTTTTGTGCGGCAGATGTAAAGAGCCGTGTAAATCATCGGCAAAACGTCCTATATTCGTTGCCTGCATGAGCATTGCCCAGCAGTTTTCAAATGATCCACGAATGGTTCCAAGGACCAGGAAAACCGCGCTGCCAGCGGTTCTGTGTCAGAGAGATCCTTGATGATCCAGTCCCATCTTCCATTCCTTCGATCAGCGAGAACGACATGACGGCTAAAGAACTGACCCAAGAAGCCAGACACGAAGAAGCGCTGCGCAAATATGCCCTGGATACGCCTCAGTTACTGGAAGAAATCGGGAACCTGAGCGCCGATGAGCAGAAAGACCAGATTCAGTGGGCTTTCGAAGACGAGGCCGAAGCCCAGGGCTTGCAGCCTTGGGAGCTGACGCTCAAGTACACCAGCACACCTGAAGAGTTCGAGGCGCAGCGTCTTGCCTTGCACAAGGAGGCTGCCGAGGTGCTGGGTGTGGATTGGGATGAGTACTGCGAGATGAATAATCTGGTGGTCTGAAAAAAAACGCCAGCCTTCAGGGCTGGCGTTTTTTTATGCTCAGAGACTCAAGCGCATCGACAGATCCACCGCCTTCACATCCTTGGTCATCGCCCCGATCGAGATGTAGTCCACCCCGGTCTCGGCAATCGGCCGCAAGGTGTTTTCGTTGATCCCGCCGCTGGCTTCCAGCTTCGCCTTGTCGCCGTTCAGGCGCACGGCTTCACGCATATCGTCCAGGCTCAGTTCGTCGAGCATGATGATGTCGGCATTGGCCGCCAGCGCTTCTTTCAATTCCGCCAGGCTTTCCACTTCGACTTCCACCGGTTTGCCCGGTGCGATCTTGTGGGCGGCCGCGATTGCCTGGGCGATGCCACCGCAGGCTGCGATGTGGTTTTCCTTGATCAGGAAGGCATCGTACAGACCGATGCGGTGGTTATGGCAGCCGCCACAGGTGACGGCGTACTTCTGCGCCAGGCGCAAGCCGGGCAGGGTCTTGCGGGTGTCCAGCAGCTTGACCTGGGTGTCCGCGACGAAGTCGGCCAGGTAGCGGGCGCGGGTGGCGACACCCGAGAGCATCTGCAGGAAGTTCAGCGCGCTGCGCTCGCCGGTCAGCAGTGAGCGGGCCGGGCCTTCGAGGTGGAACAGCGCCTGGTCGGGGTTGGCCCGGTCGCCGTCACGCACTTGCCAGTGCACCGCGACACGCGGGTCCAGTTGCCGGAACACGGCGTCAACCCAGGCGGTGCCGCTGATGATCGCGGCTTCGCGGGTAATGATGGTGGCCTTGGCCAGGCGTTCGGCGGGGATCAACTGCGCGGTGATGTCGCCGCTGCCGATGTCTTCGAGCAAGGCGCGGCGCACGTTGGCTTCGATTTCGGCGGTCAGGTCGGCGAGACGTAGGTTCGGCATAACGGGCTCCACAGGCAAAGTGGGCCGATTATAGGGCCAGTGTCCTGTTGTACAAACATTGTTCACCTTGACCTGCATTTGGTCGGCTCTTCGCAACGTTTCCCCGATTTCCCGGTCATTTATTGGGATGTATTTCGAGCTGGGTCACAGAGTCCTCTGGTGCGACGGGGTTCTTTTGCCAGATAATCCGCCTTTCGATTGACGTCATGGCTTTGACGTTGCCAACCGAAGAACACCGTTTCAGGAGGCCAGGATGCACAACGACGGGAATGTAGTGCCTTTGCATAAGGTGCCTACCGATCAGGCGAATCGCTCGCCACTCGCCCGTTTGCCTGTGATTCTGCTCCAGGTTCGCGACAAGGCTGCACAACAGCTGCGCCTGGGTTTGCAGAGGCTGTTCGATAACGCCGACGACACCTTGTTCGAAATGGCCGACCGGGCGCGCAACGATGTCGAGCAGAATCTGTTCTTCGAAGCCATGCGGGACCTGCGCCTGAAACGCAAAAGTATCGAGCGCGAATTCATCGAGCAGTTCTTCGAGGCGTTCGTCAGCCTCGCCCAGTACGACCTGACCCATGCCTCCTTGAACACTGCCATCGCCCCCGGTGCTCCGGTCCAGTCGACCCATGACGATCTGGAGCGCCATCTGGCAGTAGAAGCCATGGTCACCCGGGTGCTCAGTCGCGATGGGGCTTCCCTGGATCAACTGACGGCCCGGCTCAGCGTACTGCTGGCCCGACCGATGACGACCTCACAGAACCCCCTGAGCCCGGCGCTGTTGTGCGAGACCTTTCTGCAAGCCGGGCGCAACCTGGGAGTGGAGATCAAGGTCAAACTGATCCTGCTCAAGCTGTTCGAGCGCTATGTCCTCAGCGAGTGCGACCAGTTTTATGCCGAGGCCAATCAGTTGCTGGCGGCCACGGGTATTTTGTCGGACCTCAAGGTTTCGCCGTCCCGGCGGGCGTCGGATCGTGTCGACGAGGCTCCGCGCCCCACCTCGGAGCGTGCGGCCAAGCCCCGGGCCGCCGAGGTCGATGACAGCGTGCAGGAAGTGTTCTCCGCCTTGCAGAAACTGGTGATGCAGGTGCGTGGCAGCGTGGCACCGACCCTGGAGCCCAGCGCACCGGCACAGCCGATCTCGACCCGTGACCTGCTGCGCCTGCTTTCCCATTTGCAGCAATACGTGCCGGCGCCCACGCTCCAGGACGAGTTCGACCTGCGCAGCCAGCTCGAACAGCTGCTCACCCGGGTCAGCGTCAAGAGCGGCAAGTCCCGCGTGGTCGAAGGCGCCGACGAGGACGTGATCAACCTGATCGCGATGATGTTCGAATTCATTCTCGATGACCACAATCTGCCAGACACCCTCAAGGCGTTGATCGGCCGCCTGCAAATCCCGATGCTCAAGGTCGCGGTGCAGGACAAGAGTTTCTTCAGTCGTGGCAATCATCCCGCCCGCCGACTGCTCAACGAAATTGCCGCTGCCGCCATGGGCTGGGGCGATTGCGACGATCACCAGCGCGATAGCCTTTATCAGCGTATCGAACAAGTGGTGCAACGCCTGTTGAACGACTTCGTCGATGACCCGGCGATTTTCTCCGAAGTGCTGGCTGAGTTTCTCGCCTTCACCAGTGATGAGCGGCGCCGCAGCGAACTGCTCGAACAGCGCATCCGGGATGCCGAGGAGGGGCGGGCCAAGGCGGAGTTGGCCCGTCAGCGAGTCGAGGGCGCGTTGAATCAGGTCATGTTCGGCAAGGTGCTGCCCCAGGCCGTAGTGGAATTCGTGCAGCAGGCCTGGAGCCAGGTGCTGCTGTTGACCGGCTTCAAGCATGGCGAGCGGTCGGCCGAATGGCAGGCCGATGTCCTGACCCTGGAGCAACTGATCTGGAGTGTCCAGTATCACGATGAGCCGGATGCGGGCCTGCGCTTGCTGGCCATGGTGCCGGAGCTGCTCAAGGCTTTGCGCGAAGGGCTGAGCCGTTCGGCATTCGACCCGTTCGCCACCAGCGAATTCTTCAGCGAACTGGAAGTCCTGCACGTGCAGGCTTTGCAGCGTATGGGCCAAGCCACGGATCAGGCCCAGTCGGCGGATGCGCCGGTGATGATCGAGGTGCGGGAGAAGATTGTCCTGCGTCCCGCGTACAAAGCCTCGGCGGACAACGTGACGGTGCGCTTGCCGGCCGATGACGTGGGTCTGCTTCAGGTCGACCAGTTGCGCCTGGGGAGTTGGGTCGAGTTCCAGGAGGATGAGGACAACAGCCTGCGTTGCAAGCTGGCGGCGATCATCCAGAGCACCGGCAAATATATCTTCGTCAATCGTACCGGCCTCAAGGTACAAGAGCACAGTCGCACCAGCCTGGCCCTGGAGTTTCGCCGGGGGGCTGCACGCCTGTTGGACGACACCCTGCTGTTCGACCGGGCGCTGGAGTCCGTGCTCGGCAATCTGCGTCAACTCAATCGCGGCAAGTAATCGCACAGTCCGGGTCGATCACGGCATACTGACGGCATACCCGTCGTCTTCGAAGGAACCTGTATGCAGCTGGACCCCGCGAGCGGTTGGTGCGATGGCGTGCGTCATTGCCCATCACCCAACTTCAATGCGCGCCCCGAGGGCGAAATCTCCCTGCTGGTGATCCACAACATCAGCCTGCCGCCCGCTCAGTTCGCCACCGGTAAGGTGCAGGAATTCTTCCAGAATCGCCTGGATGTCACGGAACATCCCTACTTTGCCGGTATAGCCGACTTGCGTGTCTCCGCGCATTTTCTGATCGAGCGTGACGGCACCGTCACTCAGTTTGTCTCTTGTCTGGAGCGTGCGTGGCATGCGGGCGTGTCGTGTTTCGAGGGGCGGGAAACCTGCAACGATTTTTCCATTGGCATCGAGCTCGAGGGCACCGATGACCTGCCGTTCACCGACGCGCAATATACCGCGTTGGTGGAACTGACGCGGCAGTTGCAAGCGGCCTTCAAGGCGATCACCGTGCAGCGCATCTGCGGGCACAGCGACATCGCTCCGGGGCGCAAGACCGATCCGGGACCAGCGTTCGATTGGGCACGCTATCGAGCGGCCCTGACAGAAGGGGAAGGACAATGAGTTTTCTGGTGTTGCTACTGGCGGTCTGGATCGAGAAGTTCTCGGCCTTGCGCCAGCGGCTCCAGCGCGATGGCGCGTGGCTGGGCGAACTGAACCGGATCGAGGCGAGTCCGCGGTGGGCCAACTGGCCCTGGATGGTGCTGCTGGTGATGGTCCTGCTGCCCGTGGCACTGCTGGCGTTGTTGCTGTGGGTACTGGAGCCGCTGGCCTACGGGCTGCTGGTGCTACCGGTGCACCTGCTGGTGGTGATCTACAGCCTGGGGCGTGGGGATCTGTTGGCCGAGCTGGGACCGTTTCGCGATGCCTGGCGCCGCGAAGACCTGCAAGCGGCCACCCACGTGGCCAAGCGCGACCTGGGCATTGAAGCCGACGGTGGCGAGCAGTTGCTGGGACGTGTTCAGGCCCATCTGCTGTGGCAGGCCTACCAGAGCTTTTTCGCGGTGATCTTCTGGTACTTCCTGCTGGGCCCGGTGGCGGCCTTGAGTTATCGCCTGCTGGCATTGGCCGCCGAGCACAGCCAGAACCCCGGCGTGGCCGAGCGGGCAGCGCAACTGCGCCATGCCTTCGATTGGTTGCCGGTGCGGCTGCTGGCGGCGAGTTTCGCCTTGGTGGGCAACTTCGTGGCGGTCAGCCGGGTGATGCTGCATGAGCTGCTGAACTGGAACATCAGCGCCGCTCAGTTGGTCGACAAGGTCGGCCTGGTGGCTGGCGAAATTCCTGAGCCCGTGGCCGGGCCGGACGGCATCAACAGCCTCGATCGGCTCTGGGAATTACTGCTGCGTGCGGCGGTGCTCTGGTATGCCGGGTTTGCCTTGTGGACGGTGCTGGCTTAGGCGACGAGTTCATCCTTTATTGTGTGGAACAAGCTGTAGGAGCAAACCTTGCTCGCGATAGGGACAAGCCAGTCAACATTGTTGCGGATTGACTTACCGTAATCGCGGGCAAGCCTTGCTCCCACGGACAAATACCCTCCCAGGAAAGGAACGGAGCCCATCCCGGCGCCGTTAACCTTAAGTTACAAATCTCCCCTCCGATTTAGGCTATACAGGGACAGCGCCCGATAGTGGCTTTCTGCTGTCTCTGTGCGCATGCCCCATAACAATAAAAACATTCCCGGGAGACTTCCTTGTGAAGAGTTTGCTCTGGCCCGCCGTCGCCCTGATGAACCGCCTGAGTTTCGGCATGAAGTTCAGCCTGATCAGCGTGTTGTTCCTGCTGCCGATGCTAGCGACCAACTTCTTTCTGGTGCGCGATTCCTACCGTGAATTCCAAGGAACGCACGTGGAACTGCAAAGCCTCGACCTGCTGGGCAGCAGCCTGACCCTGCGCCGAGATCTGGAAACCCTGAACAACCTGGTGCAGATCAACGCCAGCCTGGGCCAGTCCGGCAAGGCCGGCGATGTGGACGCGAAAATAGGCACCCTCGAGCAACAGATCCTTGCGCGGCTGCAAGGCATGACCGCCATGGCCGTGGAGCCTGAACAGGCGAGTCTCTTCGACGCCAAGCGCGACGAAATAATCGCCGCGTTCAAGGCCCAGCAGGCCGAAAGCTCCCTGCAAAGCAAAAGTGCGCTGATCAGCAAGCTGCTCAACAGCTCGCAGATATTCAGCCAGATCATCGCCAGCCAGGCGGGGCTCAGTCGTGACAACCAGAGCGATATTCGTCAGCTCGGCGAACTGATTACCGGCGTGACCCCCGATGTCACCCAGATCCTGGGTGAGGGCCGCGCGCTGGGTGCTTCGGCCTTGGGCCTGGGGTTTCTCAATTCTGCCTCCAGCACCCGGTTCGATGAGCTGCTGGCGCAGATCGAAAAAATCCAGGGTGAATATGGCTTGAAGCTGCAAGATGCGCTGGTCTCCAGTCAGGCGGCCGGCCAAGCCCTTGCTGGCCCGGCTGACGCTAGCAAGGGCACTTTGAAGAAGGCCGCTGAACTGATCGAAGAACAGGTGGTGATGGCCGACGCCCTCGATGCACCCTGGTCGGCATTTTTCGATCAGGTCAGCAGCCTGATGGAGCAGACCTACCGGCTGAATAGCGCAGCGCTGGATTTCCTCGGTGTCCAATTGCAGCATCGCCTGGAGCAGAATCGCAGCCACATGGTGCTGCAAGCCGTGGCGTTAGTGGCGGTGTTCCTGCTGATTTTCTATTTGTATGCCGGCTTCTATGCCTCCACTCGCACCACCCTCCAGTACCTGGGGCGGATGATGGACAAAGTGGCGGCAGGGGACATGACGGTCAATTTCGTGGCCCGCAGCAAAGACGAACTGGGGGAGTTGGGGGAGGTGTTCAACGGCACGGTGGCGAAGATCCACGACCTGATCGAACGGGTGGGTCAGACCGTCATCGAGGTGGAGCGCCAGGCCGGACAGGTGGAGTCGGTATCGGCCCAGAGTAATCAGGCGGTAGCGGGCCAGCGCAGCCAGATCGAACTGGTCGCCACGGCGATGAACCAGATGTCGGCCACGGCCCAGGAGGTGGCCCGCAGTGCCGCTGCGGCGGTCAGCAGCGCTCACAGTGTGAATGATGAAACGCTTAGCGGGCGCGGGCTGGTGGAATCCCAGCAGGGCAGCATCGTCCGCCTGGCCAGCGAGATCGATCAATCGGTGCAGGTGATCAATCAGTTGGCGACCGATAGCCAGGCCATCAGTCGCGTGCTGGATGTGATCAAGAGCATTGCCGAGCAGACCAACCTGCTGGCCCTCAACGCCGCGATTGAGGCGGCTCGGGCCGGTGAGCAGGGACGTGGCTTCGCGGTGGTGGCCGATGAAGTGCGGACCCTGGCCAAGCGGACCCAGCAATCGACCGAGGAGATTGAAGCGATGATCAGCCGTCTGCACGGTGGCGTGGACGCCGCCGTCAAGGCTATGGGCACCAGTCATGAAATGGCCAGCGGCACGGTCGGTCAGTCGGAGAAGGTGCAGCGGGCGTTGGAAAATATCCTCGGTGCCGTTGGCATGATCGTCGACCAGAACCAGCAGATCGCCGCTGCGGTGGAGCAGCAGACGGCGGTGGCCCATGATATCGATCAGAACATTGTCGAGATTAACCGTGCGGGTGAGCGCACGGCCGAGGGGGCGCACCAGACTGAGGATGCCAGTCGTGAATTGTCGGTCCAGGTGGGGCAGCTCAAGGTGTTGATCAATGCGTTTCGGGTGTGAAGGCTCGTGTGGGAGCGAGCCTGCTCGCGATGGCGGTCTTACTGGGTACATATCCATTGCTGCGGTAACGGCTACTTATGGTTCCGCTCTTACAGCGGGTTACTTTTGGCAGACGCCCCAAAAGTAACCAAAAAGGCTTGGCCCCACCACTCGGCACCTCGCCTAGGCTCGGTGTGCCCTCACTCCGGCATTGCTCCGTGGGCCCGCCGCGAAGGGCCATCCATGGCCCAGCGCGGCTAACCCGGCATCCATGCCGGGTTGCCCACTACGCAATACCTGCGTTCGGCCGTCGTGGTTAACGGGGCCCGGAGATCAAAAGCAAAAGCAAAAGCAAAAGCAAAGCAAAGCAAAAGCAAGGCGGCTTTGCCGCCGACCTGCTTTTTGAGCGTACGTGTTCCCCCTGTGGGAGCGAGCCTGCTCGCGATGGCGTCGGTACATCCAACCTCTCTTACCCAGGCTGACCGCTTTCGCGAGCGAGTCCGCACAGGAGAGTGCGGTCACCAGTCGAACAATTGCCGGGTGTTCGCGGTGCTGGCCTCGGCCAGTTGCTCCGGGCTGATCGCCATGATTGCGGCCAGGGCCTCGCAAATCGCTGGCAGGTGCGCCGGGCTGTTGCGTTGGCCGGGGAACATTGCTGGGGCCATGTCTGGGGAGTCGGTTTCCAGCACAACCGCTTCCAGCGGCAGTTTCGCCAGTACCCTGTGCATGCGCAGGGCCTGGGGCCAGGTGGCGGCGCCGCCGAGGCCGAGTTTGTAGCCGAGCTTGATGTACTCGCGGGCTTCTTCGAAACTGCCGGCGAAGGCGTGGATGATCCCCGCGCGTTTCAGGGGAAGGCGCTTGAGGGTTGCGATCACCGCCGCATGGCTGCGACGCACGTGGATGAGTGCCGGTAATTCGAACTCCACCGCCAGTTGCAGTTGCGCTTCGAACAGCGTCTGCTGGCGCTCACGGTCCAGGCCCTCGACGTAGTAGTCCAGGCCGATTTCACCCACCGCGCACAATTGCCGATGCCCGGCCAGACGGGCCAGCCAGTCGCGCAGGTGCGCCACGTCATCGGAGCGATGCTGGTCGAGGTACACCGGGTGCAGGCCCAGTGCGGCGTGCAGGTCCGGGTCGCTTTGTACCAGGTCCCAGACCCGCTGCCAGTTGTCCCGATACACCCCCAGCACCACCATCTGCCGGACACCCAGGGCGCGGCTTGCGGCCAGCAGCGCTGGACGATCCGCGTCGAAGTCGGGAAAGTCCAGGTGGGTGTGCGTGTCGATCAGCTCCACGATTCAGTCCTGGTGGATACGCTGCTTGAAGGTCCGCGCAATGGCCTGCACGCCAGGTTGGTAGTCGCCGTTCTCGATGGCCGCCAGGGCCAGTTCCAGTGCCTTGTTGGCGATCAATTGATGCTGCTGGGACATGGCATTGACCGGCAGCGGCAGGAAATCCAGCAGTTGCGTGTCACCAAAGGTGCCCAGGCGCAGCGGGCGCGACTTGAGCGGGAAGTCGTGCAGGGCGTCGAACACCCCTTGCAGCAGTACGTAGGAAGTGGTGATCAGCGCATCGGGCAGATGCCCCAAGCGCATGAGCAAGTCGTCCATCAACTGGCGACCGCATTCACGGCTGAACGATTCGCCGTGCTCGACCAGCACCTGGCCTTCGAATCCGCTCAGTGCCTCGCGAAAGCCCGCGGCCCGTTCCTGGCTGATACTCAACTCGGGACGCGCGCCGACCAGCACGATCTGCCGAGGTTGCGTCTCCAGCAGGCTGCGGGTCAGGTGCAGGCTGGCTTGGCGGTCGTCACTGATCACCGAGCAGAAGTGCTCAGGCTCCATCACCCGGTCGATGGCGATGATCGGAATGCCTTTGGCCTGGAGCTGGCGGTAGCTGTCATCCCCGGCCGGCAGGCAACTGGCGACGATCAGCGCATCGCAGCGCCGGGCGCGGAACAGCTGCAACAGCTGCCGCTCACTTTCTGGCGCGTCATCGGAACTGGCGATCAGCAACTGGTAGCCCTGCGCCCGGGCGCCCTGTTCCAGCAGCTTGGCGATGCGGGCGTAACTGGGGTTTTCCAGGTCCGGCAGGATGAAGCCCAGGGTACGGGTATGCCGACTGCGCAATCCGGCGGCCTGGGGGTTAGGCGTGAAGCCATGTTCTTCGACCACCGCACGCACCCGTTCGACGGTCGCATTGCTGATGCGTTGCTGTTCGGCCTTGCCGTTGATGACATAGCTGGCGGTGGTGACGGACACACCGGCCAGTTGGGCGATATCACTGAGTTTCAACCCGTTTTTCCTTGTTTTTTCGAGTTTGCCCGACACTGAGCGCCCATCCTACCCGATTCGGCGCGACGGTCGTTGTCCAAACACTGGCGACAAGTTGCACTTCAAGGATGAGAGATTATCGAGTAACGTGCCAATCTTTCTAGATTAAACGTTTCAGCAAGCGTATTTTCAAGGCTAGCAGGATTTTTCTGGCCGCACTGCCGCGATACCGCCAAAAGCCGTCCTGTAACGCTAAGCTGTCATTCAAAACAATACCTGGCGCCAACCCGACGCCAAAAAGGAGAAAGCATGCTCGAGCTCAATCCAGAGCAGATATCCATGGCTCAAACCGCCGTGGATAAAGCCGCCGCGCTGCAATTGCTCGCTGACAAACTGGTGGCCGATGGCCTGGTGGCCGAAGGTTATCTCGCCGGCTTGCAGGCCCGCGAAGCCCAGGGTTCGACTTTTCTTGGCCAAGGTATCGCCATCCCCCACGGTACGCCGCAAACCCGCGACCTGGTGCACTCGACCGGTGTTCGTTTGCTGCAATTCCCGGACGGCGTGGACTGGGGCGACGGGCAAATCGTCTACCTGGCGATCGGTATCGCGGCCAAGTCCGATGAGCACCTGCGCCTGCTGCAACTGCTGACCCGCGCCCTCGGCGAGACCGACCTGGGTCAGGCGCTGCGTCGTGCCGGCTCCGCCGAAGCCTTGCTGAAGTTGCTGCAAGGTGCGCCGCAGGAGCTGGCCCTGGATGCGCAAATGATCGGGCTTGGGGTGTCGGCCGACGATTTCGAGGAGCTGGTGTGGCGTGGCGCCCGTTTGCTGCGCCAGGCCGATTGCGTGAGTAACGGCTTTGCCGGGGTGTTGCAGCAAGTCGATGCGCTGCCCCTGGGCGATGGCCTGTGGTGGCTGCACAGCGAACAGACCGTCAAGCGCCCGGGCCTGGCCTTCGTGACCCCGGACAAGCCCATCCGTTATCTGGGACAGCCCTTGAGTGGCCTGTTCTGCCTCGCCAGCCTCGGCGAAGCTCACCAGGCGTTGCTCGAACGACTCTGCGCCTTGCTGATCGAAGGTCGCGGCCACGAGCTGGGCCGTGCCACCAGCAGCCGCAAGGTGCTGGAAGTGCTGGGGGGCGAACTGCCTGCCGACTGGCCCAGTGCTCGAATTGGCCTGGCCAACGCCCATGGCTTGCACGCGCGTCCGGCCAAGGTCCTTGCGCAACTGGCGAAAAGCTTCGAAGGCGAGATCCGCGTGCGCATCGTCGACGGCCAGGATAGCGCCGTGTCGGCCAAGAGCCTGAGCAAGCTGCTGAGCCTGGGCGCCCGTCGCGGTCAGGTTCTGGAATTCATCGCTGAACCGAGCATTGCCGCCGATGCGCTGCCAGCATTGCTGGCGGCCATCGAAGAAGGCCTGGGCGAAGAAGTCGAACCGCTGCCGCCACCGAGTACGCCGCAGGAAAGCCCGATGGCCGAGGTTGCGACCGTGATGCTGGCTCCCGAATCCGGCAGCTTGATCCAGGCGGTGCCTGCCGCTCCGGGCATCGCCATTGGCCCGGCCCATATCCAGGTCCTGCAAGCCATCGACTATCCGCTGCGTGGCGAGTCGGCCGCCATCGAGCGTGAGCGTCTGCAAAACGCCTTGAATCAGGTGCGCCGCGACATCGAAGGCCTGATCGAGCGCGCCAAGGCCAAGGCCATCCGCGAAATTTTCATTACTCACCAGGAAATGCTCGACGACCCGGAGCTGACTGACGAAGTCGACACCCGTCTGAAGCTCGGTGAAAGTGCGCAAGCGGCCTGGATGGGCGTGATTGAAGCCGCCGCGAAAGAGCAGGAAGCCTTGCAGGATGCACTGCTCGCCGAGCGT
The DNA here is from genome assembly GCF_057809755.1 of Pseudomonas sp. FG13. Lineage (NCBI taxonomy): Bacteria > Pseudomonadati > Pseudomonadota > Gammaproteobacteria > Pseudomonadales > Pseudomonadaceae > Pseudomonas > Pseudomonas sp. FG13. Next base: position 5,828 of record NZ_JBMDKO010000015.1, on the reverse strand, counting down.
GCTGCCGATCTTCGCGACGTCGGCCGCCGTGTGCTGGCGCAATTATGCGGCGTCGAAACCCCGAACGAACCCGAGCAACCGTACATCCTGGTGATGGATGAAGTCGGGCCGTCCGACGTGGCGCGCCTGGACCCGAGCCGTGTAGCGGGGATTCTCACCGCCCGTGGTGGCGCCACCGCTCACAGCGCGATTGTCGCCCGGGCCCTGGGTATTCCGGCGCTGGTGGGGGCGGGAGCCTCGGTGTTGCTGCTGGCGCCGGGCACTTCATTGTTGCTGGACGGCCAGCGCGGTCGCCTGCACGTGGAGCCTGATGCCGCCACCCTGCAGCGCGCCGTCGAGGAACGCGACACCCGTGAGCAACGCCTCAAGGCCGCCGCCGAACAGCGTCACCAACCTGCGCTGACCCGTGATGGCCACCCGGTAGAGGTGTTCGCCAACATCGGTGAAAGCGCCGGTGTCGCCGGCGCGGTGGAGCAGGGGGCCGAAGGCATCGGCCTGTTGCGCACCGAACTGATTTTCATGGCCCACACTCAGGCCCCGGACGAAGCGACCCAGGAGGCCGAATACCGCAAGGTGCTCGATGGCCTGGCCGGCCGACCGCTGGTGGTGCGCACGTTGGATGTCGGCGGCGATAAACCGTTGCCGTACTGGCCGATCGCGAAAGAAGAAAACCCGTTCCTCGGTGTGCGGGGCATCCGCCTGACCTTGCAGCGCCCGCAGATCATGGAGGCGCAACTGCGTGCCTTGCTGCGTTCGGCGGACAACCGTCCGTTGCGGATCATGTTCCCGATGGTGGGCAGCGTCGAAGAATGGCGCCAGGCCCGGGACATGACCGAGCGCCTGCGCCTGGAAATCCCGGTGGCGGACCTGCAACTGGGGATCATGATCGAAGTGCCGTCCGCCGCGTTGCTCGCGCCGGTGCTCGCCAAGGAAGTCGACTTCTTCAGCGTGGGCACCAACGACCTGACCCAGTACACCCTGGCCATCGACCGCGGCCATCCAAGTCTTTCCGCCCAGGCCGACGGCTTGCACCCGGCGGTGCTGCAATTGATCGACATCACCGTGCGCGCTGCCCATGCCCATGGCAAATGGGTGGGTGTGTGTGGCGAACTGGCGGCCGACCCGCTGGCCGTACCGGTGCTGGTGGGCCTGGGGGTGGATGAACTGAGCGTGTCGGCCCGCAGCATTGCCGAGGTCAAGGCGCGAGTACGCGAACTGAGCCTCGAACAGGCACAGACCCTGGCTCGCGAAGCACTGGTCGTGGGCAGTGCCAATGACGTGCGCGCATTAGTGGAGGCGCTGTAATGGCGAAGATTCTTACCCTGACCCTCAACCCGGCGCTCGACCTCACGGTGGAACTGGCGCGCCTGGAACCGGGCCAGGTCAACCGCAGCGATGCCATGCACAGCCACGCCGCCGGCAAAGGCGTGAACGTGGCCCAGGTACTGGCTGACCTGGGGCATACGCTGACCGTCAGCGGCTTTTTGGGTGAAGACAACGCCCAGGCGTTCGAGACGTTGTTCGCTCAACGCGGTTTTGTCGACGCCTTTATCCGGGTGCCCGGGGAAACCCGCAGCAACATCAAGCTGGCCGAGCAGGATGGACGTATCACCGACCTCAACGGCCCCGGCCCGAGGGTCGATGAGGCGGCGCAGCAGGCGTTGCTGGCGCGTCTGGAACAGATCGCCCCTGGGCACGATGTCGTGGTGGTGGCGGGCAGCTTGCCCCGGGGCGTCAGCCCACAGTGGTTGCAGGCATTGGTCACACGCCTGAAAACCCTCGGCCTGAAGGTGGCCCTCGACACCAGCGGCGAAGCCTTGCGCGTTGCATTGGCCGCCGGGCCGTGGCTGATCAAGCCGAACACCGAGGAATTGGCCGATGCATTGGGCTGCGAAGTGGTGACCGAGCAGGCCCAGGCCCAAGCGGCGCAACGCCTGCACGCTCAGGGCGTCGAGCATGTGGTGATTTCCCACGGTGCCGACGGTGTGAATTGGTTCAGTGTCGGTTCGGCACTGCACGCTTCTCCCCCCAAGGTCACCGTCGCCAGTACCGTGGGCGCCGGGGATTCGCTGCTGGCGGGCATGCTGCATGGCCTGCTCGGTGCGCATACGCCGGAGCAGACCCTGCGCACTGCCACGGCCATCGCCGCGATGGCGGTCACGCAGATCGGTTTCGGCATTCATGACACCGCGTTGCTGGCGTCGCTTGAACAGGGCGTGCGCGTGCGCCCCCTGACAGAACAATAAGAGGGTTCGCGAGAATGAAATTAGCCATTGTGACGGCCTGCCCGAACGGCATGGTCACCAGTGTGTTGTGCGCCCGCCTGCTGGACGCGGCGGCCCAGCGCCAGGGATGGAGCACCAGTGTCGAAGTCCATGACGCGGCCCATCCGGAGCGCCAGTTGTCGGCGGCGACCCTTGAGGCCGCCGAGTGGGTGTTGCTGGTTGCCAGCGGCCCGGTGGACTTGTCGCGGTTCGTCGGCAAGCGGTTGTTCCGCAGCACCCCGGCCCAGGCCCTGCAGGATGTCGATTCGGTGCTGCGCCGTGGCGCCGAAGAGGCAGCGGTCCTGGTGGAGTCGGATGTTCAGCAGGAGGCGGCTGTTGCTGCGCAATCGTCCGCAGCAGTGAGCGAACATGCGCCGCGCCTGGTTGCCATCACCGCGTGCCCGACGGGCGTGGCCCATACTTTCATGGCCGCCGAAGCATTGCAGCAGGCCGCGGCGCGATTGGGCTACGACTTGCAGGTGGAAACCCAGGGTTCGGTGGGCGCGCGCAATCCGTTGAGTCCCCAGGCCATTGCCGAGGCGGACGTGGTGCTGCTGGCGACCGACATCGAAGTCGCCACCGAGCGTTTTGCCGGCAAGAAGATCTACCGCTGCGGCACGGGCATCGCCTTGAAACAAGCGGAGGCCACGCTGAAAAAAGCCTTGGCCGAAGGGCAGCAGGAAACGGCGTCCAGTAGCAGTGCGGGGCCGGCCAAGGCGGAGAAGACCGGCGTCTACAAGCATTTATTGACTGGCGTGTCGTTCATGCTGCCGATGGTGGTGGCCGGTGGTCTGTTGATCGCGTTGTCGTTCGTGTTCGGCATTACCGCGTTCAAGGAGCCTGGCACCTTGGCCGCCGCGCTGATGCAGATCGGTGGCGAAAGCGCATTCAAATTGATGGTGCCGTTGCTGGCCGGTTACATCGCCTATTCCATTGCCGACCGTCCGGGTCTCGCGCCGGGGATGATCGGCGGGATGCTGGCGAGCACCCTGGGTGCCGGGTTCATCGGCGGGATCATCGCCGGCTTCCTGGCCGGCTACGCGGCCAAGGCGATCAACCGTTACGCACGTCTGCCCCAGAGCCTGGAAGCGCTCAAGCCGATCCTGATCATCCCGCTGTTGGCGAGTCTGTTTACCGGGCTGGTGATGATCTACGTGGTGGGCAAGCCAGTGGCGGGCATGCTCGCAGGCCTGACCCATTTCCTCGACAGCATGGGCACCACCAACGCGATTCTGTTGGGTGTGCTGCTGGGGGCGATGATGTGTGTCGACCTTGGTGGCCCGATCAACAAGGCCGCCTACGCGTTTTCGGTGGGCCTGCTGGCGTCGCAGAGTTACGCGCCGATGGCCGCGACCATGGCCGCTGGCATGGTGCCGCCAATTGGCCTGGGCATCGCCACCTTCATCGCCCGGCGCAAGTTTGCCCAGACCGAGCGCGAGGCCGGTAAGGCGGCCTTGGTGCTGGGGCTGTGCTTCATTTCCGAAGGTGCGATTCCGTTCGCGGCGAAGGACCCGCTGCGGGTGATCCCGGCCAGCATCGCCGGTGGTGCGCTGACCGGTGCGCTGTCGATGTACTTCGGTTGCAAGCTCATGGCGCCCCACGGCGGGCTGTTCGTGATGCTGATCCCCAACGCCATCAACCATGCGTTGCTGTACTTGCTGGCGATTGTGGCGGGCAGCCTGCTGACGGCGGTGGCATATGCACTGCTCAAGCGGCCGGAGCAAGTCGAGATGGCGTTGGAGCCTGCCAAGGCCTGACCCAACGCAATCCTCCTGTGGGAGCGAGCCTGCTCGCGATAGCGGTGTATCAGCCAACGACTCTGTTGACTGACCCTCCGCAATCGCGAGCAGGCTCGCTCCCACAGTTGTTTGGGGTGTCCAGGGGATGGTTGTCACACCCGATTAACACGAGCATGTTCTAGTTTTCCCATTTGGGAGGAACACCATGAGCGAATTCGACCTGGGCCGTCGTCGTGTGATGCAGGCCGTGGGGGCGGGGTTGTTGTTGCCGGGGTTGGCGCCGGCGGTGATTGCCTCGGTCAAGGATCGGCCGGTACTGACCGATGGTGTGCAATCCGGTGACTTGCAGGGTGATCGGGTGATGATCTGGAGTCGCAGCGACCGTCCGGCACGCATGGTGGTGGACTGGGACACCCGTAGCGGCTTCTCCAACCCTCGGCGCGTTGTCTCGCCACTGGCCGACAGCCGCAGCGATTTCACCGCCCGGGTCGAGCTCACCGGCCTGCCGCCCGACCAGGCGATTTTCTACCGCGTACACTTCGAAGACGCCCGGAGCGGCGTTGCCAGTGAGCCCTGGTTGGGCCATCTGCGCAGCGCCCCGCAGTTCAAGCGCAATATCCGTTTTGTCTGGAGCGGCGACACCGTCGGCCAGGGCTTCGGGATCAACCCTGACCTTGGCGGCATGCGCATCTACGAAGCCATGCGCCTGCGCCTGCCGGACTTCTTCATCCACAGCGGCGACACGATTTACGCCGACGGCCCGGTGCCGGCCCAGATCACCACGGAAGGCGGGCGCATCTGGCGCAACCTCACCACCGAAGCCAAGAGCAAGGTGGCCGAGACGCTGGACGAGTATCGCGGCAACTACCGCTACAACCTGATGGACGAGAACGTGCGGCGTTTCAACGCTGAGGTGCCGCAGATCTGGCAGTGGGACGATCACGAGGTGGTCAATAACTGGTCGCCGGGCAAGCAGTTGGACGAGCGCTACCAGACCAAGGATATTGGCACCCTGGTGGGCCGCGCGCGCCAGGCCTGGTTGGAATACGCGCCGATGCGCTTGCAGAAGGCCGATGGCGGCGGGCGGATCTATCGCAAGCTCGCCTATGGACCGATGCTGGATGTGTTCGTGCTCGACATGCGCAGCTACCGCGAAGCCAATGACGCCAACCTCGGCGCGGCCAAACCTTTCCTCGGTCGTGAGCAGTTGGATTGGCTCAAGCGCGAGTTGAAGCAATCCCGTGCCCAATGGAAAGTCATCGCCGCCGACATGCCCATCGGCTTGGGCGTGCCCGACGGCGAAGTCAGCCCCGGCGTGCAACGCTGGGAAGCCGTCGCCAACGGTGACCCGGGCCAGGCCCAGGGCCGCGAAGTGGAAATGGCCGAGCTGCTCGGCTACCTGCGCAAGCATCAGGTACGCAACTACGTCTGGCTCACCGCCGATGTCCACTATTGCGCCGCCCACCACTACCACCCGGAACAGGCCGCGTTCCAGGATTTCGAGCCGTTCTGGGAGTTTGTCGCCGGACCGCTGAACGCGGGTAGTTTCGGCCCCAACGTCCTGGACAAGACCTTCGGCCCCGAAGTGGTGTTCCAGAAGGCGCCACCGGCCCAGAACACCTCGCCGTTTGCCGGCTATCAGTTCTTTGGCGAGGTGAACATCGACGGGCAGAGCGGGGAGATGAACGTGGTGTTGCGGGATCTGGAAGGGGTGGCGGTGTTCGAGAAGAAGCTGCAGCCGGTGTGAATTCCTGCCGCACAACATTCCCCCTGTGGGAGCGAGCCTGCTCGCGATGCGGTGTGTCAGTCGACAGAAATGCTGACT
>NZ_JBMDKO010000014.1:0-129975 GCF_057809755.1 Pseudomonas sp. FG13 | reverse complement strand
TTACCCTGTGGGAGCAAGGCTTGCTTGTGTCTTACCCTGTGGGAGCAAGGCTTGCTTGTGTCTTACCCTGTGGGAGCAAGGCTTGCCTGTGTTTTACCCTGTGGGAGCAAGGCTTGCCCGCGATCGGGATCGTCGCCAATCAAGCGTTACAACGACTCCAGACACCCCGCCAAATCATTCCCCAGCTTTTCCAACAACTGCTCATACCCCTGCGCCGTCGCCGGGGTGTAGCCGCCCAGCGCATCCAGCTCCGCAAGCTTGACCGGCAACCCGGCCACCAGGGTTTCGGCCAGGCGCGGGCGCAGGGGCGGTTCGCTGAACACGCAGGTCTTGCCCACGGCCTGCAAGCGGGTGCGCATCGCCGCCACATGCTGGGCCCCGGGCTGGACCTCGGCGGCCACGGCGAACACCCCGGCGTGCTTGAGACCGTAGGTGTCTTCGAAATAATCGAACGCTTCGTGGAATACGAAGTAGGGCTTGCCCGCAATCCCGGCCAGACGAGACTTGAGGCGCGTGTCCAAGGCATCGAGCCGCTGGTTGAAGCCCTGGAGGTTGCTTTGATAACGCTCGGCATTGGCCGGGTCGGCAGCGCTCAGGTCTGCGGCCATTCTGGCGGCGATCACCCGAGCGTTGATCGGTGAAAGCCACAAATGGGCATCGATCGTGCCAGGACGATGGTCATGATCATGCTCGTCGCCATCCTCATCGGTATGGGATTGGCTGTCCTCGGTAAAATGCCGCAACTTGAGCCCCGGCAGGTCCTGTACCGCGACGGAAGGCAGCGTACGACCGTTCAACACCCTCGGCAGGAACCCTTCCATGTCCGGACCGATCCAGTACAGCAGGTCCACCGATTGCACCTTGCGTACATCGGATGGGCGCAAGGCGTAGTGATGAGGCGAAGCTCCGGGAGGCAGCAGCACCTCGGGAACGGCCACGCCGTCCTGCACCGCAGCGGCAATCAACTGCAGCGGCTTGATGCTGGTGAGGACCTTGACCTCGGCCTGGGCCGGACCGATCAACAGAAAAGTTGCGACAAAAGCGACAAAGAGCGAAAAAAATCGGGACACGATGACCACTCGAAGAGGCGAGAACGGGTAACATAATAACGTCTCTCACTGAACTCGTCGCTGCCCATGCCTATTACACCCCTCGCCAGTCGTCCCCACGATCACTCTCACTGCGTGCACAGCGCGCTGTCCGAGGCCGATGCCATCTGTGCACGGCAGGGGCTGCGCTTGACCGCCTTGCGGCGGCGCGTGCTGGAACTGGTCTGGCAAAGCCACAAGCCGTTGGGTGCCTACGACATCCTGGCGGTGCTCAGCGAGCAGGACGGCCGCCGCGCCGCGCCGCCGACGGTCTATCGGGCGCTGGACTTCCTGCTGGAAAACGGCCTGGTGCATCGCATTTCCTCCCTGAACGCCTTCGTCGGCTGCAACCACCCCGAACACGCCCATCAAGGCCAGTTCCTGATCTGCCGCGAATGCCACGCCGCCATCGAGCTGGAGCAGAAATCCATCAGCGATGCCATCGTTGCCAGCGCCAAGGAGGTCGGCTTCGTGGTCGACAGCCAGACCGTCGAAGTGGTCGGCCTCTGCTCCGGTTGCCAGGGGGCCTGATGAGCAATGCCTTGATCCGCCTCGAGCAGGTGGCCGTGACGTTCGCCGGACAGAACGTGCTGGACAACATCCACCTGAGCGTCGAGCCGGGGCAGATCGTCACCCTGATCGGCCCCAACGGCGCCGGCAAGACCACCCTGGTGCGCGCCGTGCTGGGTTTGCTCAAGCCGGACAGCGGCAGCGTCTGGCGCAAACCGAAGCTGCGGGTCGGCTACATGCCGCAAAAACTCCATGTAGACCCGACGCTGCCCCTGTCGGTCCTGCGTTTCCTGCGCCTGGTGCCTGGCGTGGATCGCGGGCGGGCCCTGGCGGCACTCAACGAAGTCGGCGCCGAACACGTGATCGACAGCCCGGTGCAAAGCATCTCCGGTGGTGAAATGCAGCGCGTGCTGCTGGCCCGTGCCTTGCTGCGCGAGCCTGAGCTGCTGGTGCTCGACGAGCCGGTACAGGGGGTCGACGTGGCGGGACAGGCCGAGCTGTACAGCTTGATCACCCGCCTGCGCGACCGTCACGGCTGCGGTGTGCTGATGGTTTCCCATGATCTTCACCTGGTCATGAGCACCACCGACCAAGTGGTCTGCCTCAATCGGCATGTCTGCTGTTCCGGCCATCCCGAGCAGGTCAGTGGCGACCCGGCGTTCGTCGAACTGTTCGGCAAGAACGCACCCAGCCTGGCGATTTATCACCACCACCATGACCACGCCCACGACCTGCACGGTTCGGTGGTCATCGGTGCACCTGTTACCCCCCATGTTCATGGAGATGGCTGCAAGCATGGCTGATTTTCTGTTGTACGCCCTGCTTGCAGGCCTGGCCCTCGCGCTGGTGGCCGGTCCCCTGGGCTCGTTCGTGGTCTGGCGGCGCATGGCCTATTTCGGCGATACCTTGTCCCACGCGGCATTGCTCGGTGTGGCGTTGGGGTTCTTGCTGGACGTCAGCCCAACGGTGGCGGTGACCGTCGGCTGCCTGTTGCTGGCGGTGGTGCTGGTGACCTTGCAACAGCGCCAGCCGCTGGCATCCGACACGCTGCTGGGCATCCTCGCGCCCAGTACCCTGTCCCTTGGCCTGGTAGTGCTGAGCTTCATGCGTGAAGTGCGGATCGACTTGATGGCCTACCTGTTCGGTGACCTGCTGGCCATCAGCCCGACGGACCTGGCCTGGATCCTGGGTGGCAGCGCAGCCGTCCTGCTATTGCTGGTAGCGCTCTGGCGCCCCTTGCTGGCCGTCACCGTCCACGAAGAACTGGCCCGGGTCGAAGGCCTGCCCGTGACGGGGCTGCGACTGGCGCTGATGCTGCTGATTGCGGTGGTCATTGCCGTGGCGATGAAAATCGTCGGTGTGTTGCTGATTACGTCATTGCTGATCATTCCAGCTGCCGCGGCACAGCGTCACGCCCGCTCGCCGGAGCAGATGGCCCTGGGCGCGAGCCTGCTGGGCATGCTTGCGGTGTGTGGCGGGCTGGCCTTGTCGTGGTTCAAGGACACCCCGGCCGGCCCGTCGATCGTGGTCAGCGCCGCGGCATTGTTTCTGCTGAGTTTTGTCCTGCCCCGCCGAGGGGTGTAGACTTGCTCGCTTTTTGCGCAAATAGAGAGTCGCAGGAATGAAGCCGTTCGCCTCCCGTTATCTGCTCCTTGTCGCATTTTCCTTGCTGCTGGGGGCTTGCACGAGTTCGCCGCCAGTGACCGAAGCGCCCGACACCCGGGGCCCGGCCATTGCGCAGCTGGAACAAAGCCTGGCCAGCAATGAGTTGGCCACCGCTGAAGATCAATTGGCCGCACTGCAGGCCCAGACGCCGAATGACCCGGCGCTGGAGCCCTATCAGCGGCAACTGGCCGAGGCGTATCTGCGCCGCAGCCAGATCGATCTGCAAAAAGGCGATGTAAACGCCGCCGCCACCGCCCTGAGCCGTGCTCGCGCCCTGATGCCCAAGGCCCCGGCTCTGACCGGTGAAGTCAACGGCGCGATCGCCGAGGCCCGTAAGGTCGAGCTGGATAAAGCCGAGGCCGCCCTCCAGGCTGCCGAAACCAAACCGGTCGCCAAGCTGATCGATCCGAGCGCCGAGAGCACCACGATTCAGCTCGACATCAACGATATCCAGCAAATGCGTAGGCAACTGGATGCCATTGCCGCCGATGTGGTGAATTTCCAGTGTGATGTCACAGTCCAGGCGCCGCGTACCAACGATTATCCATGGCTGGCGAACCTGCTGACCAAGCGGGTAAAAAAGCTGGATCCGGGGTTTGACCTGAAGCTTCGCAAACAGCTCCTGCGCAGCGTGCCGGCGCAGCTGGTGCTGACTCCGCGTAAATCTTAAAGGCATCGCGAGCAGGCTCGCTCCCACATTGGATGTGTTGTGAATACAAATTTTGTATCCGACACACACCTGTGGGAGCGAGCCTGCTCGCGATAGCGTCCTGACAGGCAACAAGCCCTTTTCAGACAATCATCAAGCCGGAATCCCTTTGGCCTTGGGCTCCCGCGCCCAAACCCGATGCTGAGCAATCGCCGCAAAGAAATCCGCGAACTTCCCGGCATCGGCATCCGGAATCAGCCCCGCGTCCGCCTCCAGTTTCAACAACGCCAACAATTGCCTGGCTTCACCGTTGAGGGCGATAGCCTTCAGGTGTTTGTAGGCTTCCAGCAGGTAATGCAGCGCAACGCCATCGGTACTCAAGGCCTGGATCGACTGCGCGCCGCCCGGCACGAACACTGCGTCAAACGCAATGGATGGCAAGCCTTCCATGGATGCATCCACCGCCAGCGTCTGCCCATCGGCGGTCGTGACCGGCGCGGAGGTCGGCCCGAGGACTTTTGCATGGGCACCCTCGGCCTCCAGCGCCTGCTTGAGCGCATCGATGATCGCCCCATCGACGCCGTTCGCCACCAGCACCGCGACTTTGCGTGTCTTGATATCTCCGGACAGCAAGTTCGCCTGGCTCAAGGCCGGGGATGTCTCCAGCGAAAGCGTCGGTACATCCACGGTGCCCGCAGTGGGCGCCGGCAATCCGAGGTTTTTCGCCACCCGTGCCGCCAGGTCCAAATCGATGTTGGCGAGAATCTCGTTAACCTGCCGCGCCCTGATGTACTCCCGCTCGACCTTGCCCAATTCGAAACTGTAGGCCGCGATGATGTGCTCCTGCTCATGGGCACTCATGCTTTTGTAGAACAGCCGCGCCTGGGAAAAATGGTCACCGAACGAGTCACTGCGCTGGCGGATCTTGTAGGCGTCGATACGCTCTGGATAGCTTTCAAAACCACCGTCTTGCGGACCGGGCGGGGTTTCCTTCGGCCAGCCACCGTCGATGGAGTTCGGCTCGTAGGAGGTCCGCCCCTTGTCGATGGTGGTGCGGTGCATGGCGTCACGCTGGCCGTTGTGTACAGGGGTGATCGCACGGTTGATCGGCAGCTCATGAAAATTCGGCCCACCGAGTCGGCTGATCTGCGTATCGGTATAGGAAAAGAGCCGGCCTTGCAGCAAAGGGTCGTTGGAAAAGTCGATACCCGGCACGATATGCCCGGGGCAGAAGGCGACTTGCTCGACTTCGGCGAAGAAGTTGTCCGGGTTGCGGTTCAGCACCATCTTGCCCAGCGGCGTGATGGGCACGAGTTCTTCGGGGATGATCTTGGTCGGGTCGAGCAGGTCGAAGTCGAATTCATGCTCGTCTTCCTCGGCGACGATCTGCACACCGAACTCCCATTCCGGGTAATCGCCCACCTCGATCGCTTCCCACAGATCGCGACGGTGGTAGTCCGTATCTTTACCGGCCAGCTTCTGGGCTTCGTCCCACACCAATGAACACGTACCGACCTTGGGTCGCCAATGGAACTTGACGAAACTGCTGCGGCCTTCGGCGTTGATCATACGAAAGGTATGGACGCCGAAGCCTTGCATGCTTCGCAAGCTCTTTGGAATGGCCCGGTCGGACATCGCCCAGATCACCATATGAGCCGACTCCGGCACCAGCGAGACAAAATCCCAGAAGGTGTCGTGGGCCGAACCGCCGGTAGGAATCTCGTTATGGGGTTCGGGTTTTACCGCGTGGACGAAGTCAGGAAACTTCACCGCATCCTGTATGAAAAAAACTGGCATGTTGTTGCCGACCAGATCGAAGTTGCCTTCGTCGGTGAAGAACTTCACGGCAAAGCCCCGCACGTCACGCACCGTGTCACCGGACCCCCGTGGCCCCTGCACGGTGGAAAAACGCACGAACACCGGAGTCTTCTTGCTCGGGTCCTGTAGGAAACCAGCCTTGGTCAGTGCCGAATGCGCTTCATAACTCTGAAAGTAACCATGGGCCCCGGTACCGCGGGCGTGAACGATGCGCTCAGGGATACGCTCATGGTCAAAATGCGTGATCTTTTCACGCATGATGAAATCTTCCAGCAGCGAAGGCCCACGGGCGCCGGCACGGAGGGTGTTCTGGTTGTCGGCGATCTTCACTCCCTGGTTGGTGCGCAATGCCTGCTCGGTGGCATCGGAGCGAAACGGCTCCAGGCTCTCAAGCTTGGCGTTGGTGTTGCCGCGATCCAGGGTGTCGGTCCCGGCCAGTTGGCTCTTGGCGGTTGCAGGCTGCTTGGTATTCATCAGACATAAACTCCTCGTTTCGATCCCTTTTCCAGACAGGGCTTGCGGACAAGCGCCGGGGCAGTAGTGCCCAGGCATTTGGGAGTGGCTTATGTAGTGACTGATGAGGGTTCGAGCCGTTCCCTCGAAACGCGCCTGGATGTTCCCCGCCGGCGCCAACCCAACGGTGATGAACCTCACCGTTGGGTTGACGGAGCTTCAGCGGTCAGATGCCATCGCGCAGGATCTCGATTCTCCACCTCTGGCGCGTATCCACGCCTTGATAGCGGTCGACCCATTCCGGGCTGATCTGAGGCGATGGGCCCAAGTGGTTGGGCATCACATCATGGATAGACGGTGCCCGTGGATAGCTCGCCCAAGGAATGTTCAGCGGGTTGAACACGTTCTTGGGCGTGTCCTGGAAGTGCATGGAGTCATCCGGAATGACTTTCAGCCGGCTGTCATCGGCATAAAGGCGCCAGTCGCGGTTGTACAACGAATGAATCCGATCCGCTTGCCACTCCCACTGCTGCCGGTTATCCAGGGCGCAGCTATCGGTGATCAGGGCGCCATCCGTTTCGCGCACGCTCAGGCATCGGTTCGACGCCCGGTTGACGTACCGATTCTCCGAATCCAGGCCCCACAGCTGATTGACGTTCGAGGCCGCACAGGACTCAAGGGAAACACCGGAGTTGGCGTTTTCAGACATGCACTTGCCGACGCCGTCGGCGGAGCGAATCAGCACGGTCATCTCGCGTGTCAGGAACGGACTGTTCAAGTCCAGCGTGTACTGCTCGGCGGCATCGTAGACATCGGTGACATGCAGGGATCTAACCTGGGTCCGATCCCACCACCACTCACGCCGATTCAAATCATAGCCGCCGCCAATGCTGACTGTTGCCGCACCGGTGTAGGTGCCGGGCAACTCCCACAAGGTATAAGACTCAAGCGACGCCGAGCGCATCATTGGCGTCATTCGCGCCTCAGTCAAAATAGGCATGCCGGCCGTGAGCCTGTCGACCAATACAGCCTTCAGCTTGGGGTCTATGGGTGCGTTCCACGTCAACTTCGAGCCGTTCTGCGCTGCGATCAACGAGTAGTCCTGGAACGCGTAGCTCATGGTCTTGGAATGTGAATAACTCAGGCCGAAATTCACGTTGAACGGCGATTTGGCGGCATAGGTAATGTTTTCGGCTTTCGTTCCGCCAAACTCGCTACCCAATGTTCCGCCAATGGAAAATCCATTGGTTTTCGTCTCGCTGTAATTGAAATCCGTCCTCGAATCGCTGGCAGGCGCCGAATTGACCAACACCGGAACAACCTGTTCAGCGGTCAGTTGGTGAGTGAACCGGTATGCATGGGGCAAGTACGCGCCCCACAGATTTTCCCCACTGCCACCCGGTCCGGACCCACCAATGGTGATGCCGTTTTTCGTGGAACGCGTTGTCGTTGGCGACGTTTTGATGGAAACGAACTTCTTGTCCTGGCTTCGCTCTGCGCTCCTGATGACATCGATATTCACCACGGACGTCATTTCCTGGTTCGGGCTTTGAAGATTGATGTTGTAGGTCAGTTTCGGCAGGCCAATGAACTCGCCTTCCTCCCGGGGGTAGCTGCCCTGTGCCTGCAGTTCCGTGACCAGCAACAACACCGCTTCCAGGACGGCTTCATCCTGGTAACCTTCCAGGCGATAGACATTGATCTCCGAATTGCTCACCCGGTGAAACAAGGCATAGTCAAACGCGCTGGAAATTCCGAATATGCCACTTACTGTTTTCGCCAGTTCCGTCGTCTGGTAGCCCATTTTCAACAGCACCGGTTTCCCCGAGCGGAAAATCGCCGTTGCTTTCTCGATGGCGGCTTCATCGTCCTTTACTGCGGCGATGTCCAGATAGGCCAGGGAAGAAAATTTGTCGTCGGCAAGTCGCTCCTTGAATTCTTCCTCAGGCATTGCCGCGACTGACAAGGCCTGGTACCGAGGTAGCGCGACATGCGCGTCGGGAAGTTCACCGAAGATCATTAAAGTGTCCGAAGTCGTCGAACTTGCAGCCACTGCGTTTGCCATTACGCCCAACACAAACAGTCCTGCAAAAATAGCCTTATGTTTTTTCACATTCAATTCCTTTTAAATGTTTCCCCGCCATTGCGTGACGGGTTTTACTTCGCTGTAGTGAGCGACGGCCGGTAACTTACCAGATACTTATCCGTGGACAACTGAAAGGACTTATTCGAAATGAAACCGAGTATGTGAATATATTAAAAGCTAACTTTGAATGCTCTTGAGCAAGAAGTATTAACGGTGTTGTTACTGTCTGGGTTGGCGACGGCCGCATGGCGCCCGGTCCCCGACAGCGGCGCGCAGGGGTGCTCAACGACCGACCACCAGGCTCGCTGACCTTCGATCGCGTTATTTCCAAATGGCAGTCAGTTTGCGAAATAAATGCTAATGACCTCTATACAGACAGGCTAAAATGCGCCCCCGGCTAACCGCTGCCCCTTTTCCAACGCGCCCCACAAGGTTCGCTACGTGATCGAGTTTCAAAACGTCCATAAAACCTACCGCGTCGCCGGTAAGGATATCCCCGCTCTGCACCCGACCAGTCTGACGATCGAGAACGGTCAGGTCTTCGGCCTGATCGGCCACTCCGGTGCAGGAAAAAGTACCCTACTGCGTCTGATCAATCGCCTGGAAGACGCCAGCGGCGGCAAGATCATCGTCGACGGTGAAGAAATCACCGCCCTGGACGCCAACGGTCTGCGACGCTTCCGTCAACAGGTCGGGATGATTTTCCAGCACTTCAACCTGCTGGCCTCCAAGACCGTGGCCGACAACGTGGCCTTGCCACTGACCTTGGCGGGCGAGCTGTCCCGCAGCGACATTGACCGGCGAGTGGCCGAGTTGCTGGCCCGAGTAGGCTTGTCCGATCACGCCAGGAAATACCCGGCCCAGTTGTCCGGCGGCCAGAAGCAACGCGTCGGCATCGCCCGCGCCCTGGCGACCAAGCCCAAGATCCTGTTGTGCGACGAAGCCACCAGTGCGCTGGACCCGCAAACCACCGCATCGGTGCTGCAACTGCTGGCCGAAATCAACCGCGAGCTGAAGCTGACCATCGTGTTGATCACCCATGAAATGGACGTGATCCGCCGGGTCTGCGATGAAGTGGCGGTGATGGACGCCGGCGTCATCGTCGAGCAAGGTCCGGTGGCCGACGTGTTCCTGCATCCCAAGCACCCGACCACCAAGCGTTTCGTCCAGGAAGACGAGCAGATCGACGAGAGCGAACAGCGCGACGATTTTGCCCACGTACCTGGGCGCATCGTGCGTCTGACCTTCCAGGGCGATGCGACCTACGCCCCCTTGCTCGGCACCGTCGCCCGGGAAACCGGTGTGGACTACAGCATCCTGGCCGGCCGTATCGACCGCATCAAAGACACCCCCTACGGGCAACTGACCCTCGCCATCACCGGCGGTGACATGGAGGCGGCTTTCGCCCGCTTCACCGCGGCCGATGTCCACATGGAGGTGCTGCGCTAATGGAACTGCTGACGAATTTCTTTGTAAACATCGACTGGCTGGAAATCTGGCTGGCGACTGGCGACACCTTCCTGATGCTGTTCGGTTCGCTGTTGTTCACCGTGCTGCTCGGCTTGCCGCTGGGGGTGCTGCTGTTCCTGTGCAGCCCACGCCAGTTGCTCGAAGCCCGGGGCGTTTATGCGCTGTTATCGCTGATCGTCAACATCCTGCGCTCGCTGCCGTTCATCATTCTGTTGATCGTGATGATCCCGTTCACGGTATTGATTACCGGCACCTCGTTGGGCGTGGCCGGCGCAATTCCACCACTGGTGGTCGGCGCGACCCCGTTCTTCGCCCGCCTGGTGGAAACCGCCCTGCGCGAAGTCGACCGCGGCATCATCGAAGCGACCCAGGCCATGGGCGCAACCACCCGGCAGATCATCGTCAACGCCTTGCTGCCGGAAGCCCGTCCGGGCATCTTTGCAGCGATTACGGTGACAGCGATTACGCTGGTGTCCTACACGGCCATGGCCGGTGTGGTGGGCGCCGGTGGCTTGGGTGACCTGGCGATCCGGTTCGGTTACCAGCGTTTCCAGACCGATGTCATGGTGGTCACGGTGGTATTGCTGCTGGTACTGGTCCAGGTCCTGCAAACCGTAGGCGACAAGCTGGTTGTGCATTTCTCTAGAAAATAAGGCCTCGAGCCCATAAACCATGAGCCAGCCATTCGCTGGCAGGCGCCAAGAGCGGGCGCCCCACAAGGAGTTAGCTGAATGAAGAAGTTACTGGTTGCCTTCGCTGCCGCCGCAGCATTTTCCGCCCACGCCGATACCCTGACCGTTGCGGCAACGCCGGTGCCCCACGCGGAAATCCTCGAATTCGTCAAACCGGCATTGGCCAAAGAAGGCGTGGACCTCAAGGTCAAGGTCTTCACCGACTACATCCAGCCGAACGTACAGGTCGCCGAGAAGCGCCTGGACGCCAACTTCTTCCAGCACCAGCCGTACCTGGATGAGTTCAACAAGGCCAAGGGCACGCACCTGGTAAGCGTGACGGGTGTGCACCTGGAACCCCTGGGCGCGTATTCCAATAAGTACAAGAAGCTCGAAGAACTGCCAGGCGGCGCCAACGTGGTGATCCCGAACGACGCCACCAACGGCGGCCGTGCGCTGTTGCTGCTGGCGAAGGCCGGGGTGATCAAGCTGAAGGATCCGGCCAACATCCTGTCGACCACCAAGGACATCACCGAGAACACGAAGGACCTGAAATTCCGCGAGCTGGAAGCGGCGACCATTCCCCGCGTTCTGACTCAGGTCGACCTGGCGCTGATCAATACCAACTACGCGCTGGAAGCCAAGCTGGATCCGTCCAAGGATGCGCTGGTGATCGAAGGCAGCGACTCGCCTTACGTGAACATTCTGGTAGCCCGTGAGGATGACAAGGACAGCGAGGCGATGAAGAAGCTGGCGGCTGCGTTGCATAGCCCGGAAGTGAAGGCGTTCATTCTGGAGAAGTACAAAGGCGCGGTGTTGCCGGCGTTCTGATCTGATCGGTGATGAAAAAACGGGGCTGCGTGGGAATGCAGGCCCGTTTTTTTTGCACTCATGATAAATTCCACGCCACGACCTCTAATGAATAGAGGGCATTCAGGGAGAGAAGTAAGTGATCAAGTCTTTGTTGGTTGGGGCACTGCTGGCAATGGCATCCGCATCGGCATCCGCGATGAGTTGCGATAACCCTAGAAACGCCTATGACAGAACCTATTGCGCGTCGTTGAAAATGGTTCAGTCGGATCAGGAAATCAATGATCAATACAAGAAGACGATGAGTGCTCTGAACCCGGATCAAAAGAAAAAGGTGAAAGCCGCTCAGATCCAGTGGATCAAGATTCGTGACAACGCCTGCTCCAACGATGGCCTGCTCTACCTGGACTGTGCCAATGAGAAGACCGAAGCGCGTATCGTCATACTCAAGGCTGTCGAGCGCGAGTGCCGTGCTGCCGGTTGCGACGACGCCAAGCTGTCGCAAGTCGAGTAAGCCGTAAACCACGAGCACATCGGGCTTGCAGTCGTACCCAAAGAAAAACCCGACGTAAAGCGTCGGGTTTTTCTTTGGCGGTTCACCTGCTATCACGGCTCAACGCTACACAGCGCCACGCTCGACCATGGCACGCCATGCCTGGACGCTGGAGCGCTCCTGCATCCTGGCGTGCCATGCTCGAAGCGCCAGGCACTCTTCAGGCACCGGGAGCTGCACCAGCGAGGCGAAGATCATGCCGCCCAGTACCGCAATATCGGCCATCGAAAACTTATCGCCCGCCACGAAGGGCTGGTCTTTGAGAAGGTTGTCGAAATAGCGCATGCCCCGGATCGCCTTGTCACGCATCCGGCCGCCCCATTCAGCATTCTGGTATAGCTCGACCTCTGGGCCGAGGCCCGGCGTGGCATGGTGGAAGTACGTGCTGACGGCATCGAGAAACTCGATTTCGGCACGCTTGGTCATCATATGGATGATGCCTTTTTCAACAGGCGTTTCGCCCGTCAACGTCGGATGGCCGTCCAGGCTATCCAGGTATTGGGTAATCGCCGTGCACTCTGCGATCCGCGTCCCATCGCTCAATTCCAGCACGGGCAGTGTCCCGGAGTAATTGATGGCCAGGAACTCAGGGTTCTTGTGCTCGCCCGTCCAGAGATTGACCGACACAAACTCGACGTTTGGCAGCAAGCCCTTTTCCGCCAGTGCGATGCGCACTCGGGCGGGATAAGGGCCATTGAACCAATCGTAGATTTTCAGCTTGGAAGTCGTTGGCGATGCGTCACTGCGTTGCTGTGGAAAAGTCATGATTTATTCCCTGCCTGTCAGTTGGTAGGTAAAGACTGAACCGAACTTTCGACGTCGTCAATCCCCTACCTGACAATTGGCAGGTAAGCGGATCTGCGCGTAGAATCCCTCGCATCTGACGAACTTGAATCTCGATGCGAGGTGGCAACGTGAACGAAAATGCTCGAGAAGCCATATTGGCGGCGGCCAAATCCGCCGCCCAGCTACACGGTTACAGCGGTATCAATTTCCGCAGCATTGCCGAAGAAGTCGGCATCAAGAATGCGAGCATCTACTACCACTTCCCCAGCAAGGCCGGCCTGGGCGCTGCGGTCGCTGAACGCTACTGGCAGGATGTGCAGCGGGCGCTTGAAGAAATCCGCGCCACCAATGTCGATCCGAAACGGTGCCTGCAGCTCTACCCCTCCATTTTTCGCACGTCTCTTCAGAACGGTAACAGGCTCTGCCTGTCCAGCTTCATGGCAGCCGAATCCGAGGACCTGCCCGAAGAAGTGATGCGAGAGGTCAAGGCGTTTGCGGACGTTAACGTGAAGTGGCTGGCCCAGGTACTGGCCGATCTCGGGGCAGGCGACACGCCAACCTGTGAGCGTCGAGCCCTTGCCATTTACACCGCGGTTGCTGGCGCTCAGTTAATTGCGCGAACCCGGGGGGATATCGGCCTGTTCGACGACCTGATATCGAGCTACCAGGAGTCGGGGTTGATTCCAGCCTGACTGCCGTCGCAAAAACGCTGCAGGATCAGGGCAACATTCTGCCGACCACCGAGAATGCCGAGGTTTTTGCCATGCCTAGAGTGCGTTCGAGGGCAGGGTAATGCTTCAAGGGCCCTACAATGGGTGTAATTCGGTTGTTTGCGTTGCTGGCAAGGTGCCACAATCGTTTTTTTAAGTTGCGTCACGATCAGGTGGATCATATGGGTTGCCTAGGATCTCGGGATGACCAGGGTTTGTTCATCGCCGAGCAGGTGCGAACTGACCGGTTACAGCAACTTTTTCGCCAATCGGTTTCCGCGGTTTTTGGCAGTTACCTCGCGGCCATCATGCTGTCTTGGCTGTGCTGGGATCGCTTTGACCATAGCGTTATCTTCTGGTGGCTGGCCATCCTGACCGGGTCGACGTTGTTGCGCGTCTCGTTGTTCATTGCCTATGTTCGCAGCGACGAAAGCAAACGCACGCCTCAGCACTGGGAGCGCAAATACTGGATCACCCTCGTGCTGTCCGCCAGCATCTGGGGGGGAGGCGCATTGGCGGTCATGCCGCCAGACGATCTCTTGGTGCAGGCATTGGTCATGCTCTTTACGGTCGGCATGTCCGTCAGCGCGGTGTCCTGCTATTCGGCCTACCGCGATATGACGCTCGTCTCCATTGGCCTGGTTCTGTTGCCATGCACCGCCTGGCTGCTGTTTCAACCCTTTCCGATCCAAGTCGGCATGGCGCTTTCGATTGTGGTGTTCGCGGCATTTGCCGCCCGCGCCACACACAAAATGTCCCAGGCACTGGAAACCGCTTTCCGATTGACCCGTGAGATGGAGCAGGCGAACAGCATTTCAACCCGCGCAGCCCAAACCGATGAACTGACGGGTCTGAAAAGCCGACGGGCTTTTTTCGAACATGCCCAACGGCTCTATAACGACTGTAAAACCAATCGGCAGGGGTTGTGTGCGGTAATGCTGGACATGGACCATTTCAAGCAGATCAACGACACCTACGGCCATCAGGTTGGGGATCAGGTGTTGCGCCAGATGGGTGTGGTCATCAGCTCGTCCTTTCGTGCGACGGACATTCACGGTCGACTGGGCGGGGAAGAGTTCGCGATTTTGCTTCCGGACACTTCCATCGAGGTCGCCATCAAGATTGCAGAAGAACTGATCCAGACCATTGGCGGGTTGATGATCGAGCCGGTTCACGGAATAACGGCCAGCCTCGGCGTCGCGTCGACGGAGGCTGGGCATAAGGATCTGCATAGCTTGATGAATAACGCGGATAAGGCGCTGTATCGGGCTAAGGCGTTGGGGCGCAATCAGGTGGCAGTGGCGCAGTAGGGGTGGATTTGCCCGGTGCAGGAACCAGAAAACCGCCTATTTGGCGATTTTTTATGTGAACAGAGTTCAGGATTTAGCGCCAGCCATTCGGCCAATAGGCTCAAGCTCCTTGCCTTTGGCGAGGCTAACCGACAAGAACTGACGCTCAATACTCGTCGCACAACCAGCCAGACGGCGGGCTTCGGCTTCGTACTGAGCAGCAAGCAACGGCTTTGGAGTGCGCTTAGAAGTCTTCATGGAAACCTCGGCAATAGAACTGGAGCTGCTAAACGATGCTATCCACCACACCCCCATCAACACGCAGCGCCGCCCCCGTGGTCGCCGAGGCCTGTTCCGAGCTGGCATAGATGATCATGTTGGCAACTTCCTCGACCCGCGCCGCGCGCTGGATGATCGAGGTACTGCGGTGCTCATTGACGAAATCCGCCGCCACCTTTTCCAGGCTTTCCCCAGTGCGCTCGACATCGGCCTGGAGCATTTGGGCAACCCCTTCGGACAACGTCGGCCCGGGCAGCACCGAGTTCACCGTAACGCCCGTGCCAGCGAGGCGCTTGGCAAGGCCGCGTGCAATGGAGAGTTGGGCGGTCTTGGTGAAACCGTAGTGGATCATGTCGGCAGGAATATTCACGCCGGATTCCGACGAGACAAACACAATCCGCCCCCAACCACGCTCGACCATGCCCTGCGCATAGGCCCTGGAAACACGCACGCCGGACATCACGTTGGTTTCGAAGAAGCGCTGCCATTCGCTGTCCGGCGTGTCGAAGAAATCTTCCAGCTTGAAGATGCCCAGGTTGTTGATGACCACATCGAAACGCGGGTACTTGGCGACCAATGCCTGGCAGCCTGACGCGTTGCTGAGGTCGCCCACAAAGCCTTCGGCTTTGGAGGCAAGCTCGCCCAAGCGCTGCAACGCGTCCTGCACGCTGCTCTCGCTGCGTCCGTTGAGGACCACATTGGCGCCGGCTTCGAGGAAGCCTTTGGCGGTGGCAAAACCGATGCCGCTGGTGGAGCCGGTGACTAAAACGTAACGGCCGGTGAAGTCGATTTTCATGGGAGGGACTCCTTGAGTAATGGACCAGGGGGCTGTGCGATGTTTGGCGAGACGATATTTACGAGTTCTTCGTACAACGATTGAAGATAGCGACAATCCAGTAAAACGAAGCAAACCCGACAAGCGGTGTCGGGTTTGCTTCGTTGATTGAGCGAATGTCTACCTGCTAGCGCGACTCAACGTTATCCAGCACCCGATTTGCCATCAACGAACCCAGCTCGATCAGTTGCTGAATACCGAGTGCCACATGACGGCGTGAACCTTCCAGTTCGAAGGCGAGGTCGTTGACCATGGCGTCAGCCGAGGCCAGGGTTTCGGTGAGGTTGGCGAGCAGGGATTCGTTGTCGATGTCTTTTACGATTGTGAATATCTGGCCCGGCTGGGGATCGTCGGGTTTCGTCTCTTTGGGTGAGAGATAGAAATCCAGGGCGCGCTCCGCGGCTTCATTGAGCTTTTTGGTCCTGGATTTTGTGCGCGGGGAGGCTTGCTCCGTTTCCGGAGGGTTTGGAGTTACTTTGAACATAAGCTGGAATCCTCAGTGAGGCCGCGACCTCTTCCCTACTAAAAGAAGGGTGGCGGCTGTACGCAGGTTAGTAGACCGGGGATTCCAGCATTGCCGGCGCGCCGAAGCGCCCTGCGCACAGCCACCATCAAGAACAGGGATGGAAAATACCTGCCTGAATGGAGCTCATGCATCTTGCGGGAAACCACGGGCTACTAAACCCGACCACTGATGAGCAGTGGCAGGAAGACAATAGAACCCGGAGACAGGGTGCACAAGCGGGCGGATTCTGGCGTAGTTGTAGGCAAAGGCGCAAGGATGCGTGGGTTGGGGGAAGGGTGGCCTTGGGAGAATAAACAGGCGACGGTAAGGCCTGGAATTCGCGAGCCAGGGGCTGCCTCTGCTTGGTTGGAAAGCAGGGCTGGGGCGGATCGTCTGTAGGAAGTTGGGGCTGCTATTGCGAAGCTCCCTCGCCACAGGAGGGTGGAGTCAGTTAATTCAGCGGCGGCTGTGAGGGCGCTATCGCGAGCAGGCTCGCTCCCACAGTATTTTCCGGGCGGTTCACAGACATCGCATCCATCCCAAATCCTGTGGGAGCTGAGCTTGCTCGCGATGGCGGTGGGTCTGCTTGCACGATGTTGACTGTGTCGCCGTCATCGCGAGCAAGCTCGGCTCCCACAGAGTTTCTTGGGTGCAGCAGACGCTGCATTCACCACAAATCCCAGTGGGACCGATCTTATGAAGCAACAGGCCTTCAGTACCACCGTGCCTCGCCCGGCGGGCGTTTCTTGAAGCGTTTCATGCTCCACATGTATTGGCTCGGGTACGCCCGCACGTAGCGCTCCACGACTTGGCTCATGGCGGCGCAGGCGGTTGCGGTGTCGGTGCTGTACATGGCTTCTGGCGCGGCTTCGAGGATGACTTTGTAGCCGGAGCCATCCGGCAGGCGCAGCGCGTGGAGGAAGACGCCGACGGCCTTGCCGCCGGCGAGCATGTTGGGGACGAACTTGCTGGTCAGGGCCTGGGTGGCGAAGAAGGGCACGAAGATGCCGGCGGATTCGGCCGGTTCCGGGTCGGCGGGGATACCCACCTGGCCGCCCTTGCGCACTTCCTTGATGACGCTGAGGATGCCTTCCTTGGTGGACGCCGCGACCTTGTTGCCCAGTTGTACCCGCTGCTTTTGCAGCAGTTCATCCACCGCCTTGAGCTTGGGCGGGCGGTAGAAAATGATCGGTTTGCACTGGCTGCAATAGAAGTGGTTGAGCACTTCCCAGTTGCCCAGGTGGCTGGTGATGCCCACCACGCCCTTGCCGGACGCCAGGGCTTCTTTCAATACCTCCAGGCCCTCGACTTCGCGCACCAGTTCGATGGAGCGCTGGGCCGGCCAGATCCAGGCGCAGGCGCTTTCGGTCAGGGATTTGCCGATGTCCTTCAGGCTCTGGCCCACCAAGCGTTCGCGCTCGGCCGGGTCCATCTCGGGAAAGCACTTGGCGAGGTTGATCCGCACCACGTCGCGGGAGCGGTTGGGCAGTTTCCACATGAGCCAGCCGATGGCCGACCCCACCGCTTGCACCGCCCGCCAAGGCAGCAGCGCAAATAACCGCAGAGCGCCGACCAGCAAGGCGCCTTTCAACTTATCCACAGGTCACTCCTGAATTCATGGGCGTGTTGCGAGCCGGCTATTCTAACCGCCGTTTGCCAGCTCGGCGTAGCGGTCGCAGTCCTGGGTGTGGTCCATGACCATCCCCGAGGCCTGCATGAAGGCGTAGCAAATGGTCGGCCCGACGAAGGTGAAGCCGGCCTTTTTCAGGCCCTTGCTCATCTGCACGGCTTCGGGAGTGATGGCCGGCACTTCGGTGCGGTCCTTGAAATGGTTGATAAGGGGCCTGTCGCCGACGAACGACCAGAGGAACGCCACCGGGTCTTCCAGGGCCAGCCAGGCCTGGGCGTTGCGGCGCGCAGCCTTGAGCTTGAGGCGGTTGCGGATGATGCCGGGGTCCTGCATCAGGTCCTCGATTTCGGCATCGCTCATCTGCGCCACCCGCTGTACGTCGAAGTTGTACAACACCTCGCGGTAACGGGCGCGTTTGCGCAGCACGGTGATCCAGGACAGCCCGGCCTGGAACCCTTCGAGCAAAAGCAACTCGAACAAACCCTGCGCATCGCGCAGCGGCGTCCCCCACTCCTGATCGTGATAGGCCATGTACAGCGGATCTTCGGAACACCAAAAGCAGCGTGGCATAAGGCTCCAGGGGGCGTGCGCACGAACGAATCGGGTATACTCCCGCTCTTTAAATCGCAGCCCAAGAAACAGGTGAATTTCGTGAGCCAGCCTACGCCAGCCGTGCGTACCTTCCAAGACTTGATCCTCGCCCTCCAGCAATACTGGGCCGAGCAAGGTTGCGTGGTACTTCAGCCCTACGATATGGAAGTAGGCGCCGGCACTTTCCACACTGCCACGTTTCTGCGTGCCATCGGCCCGGAAACCTGGAACGCCGCCTACGTGCAGCCCAGCCGCCGCCCGACTGACGGCCGCTACGGCGAAAACCCGAACCGTCTGCAGCACTACTACCAGTTCCAGGTGGTCCTGAAGCCGAACCCGGAAAACTTCCAGGAACTGTACCTGGGCTCCCTCAAGCGCGTGGGCCTCGACCCGCTGGTGCATGACATCCGTTTCGTCGAAGACAACTGGGAATCGCCGACCCTGGGCGCCTGGGGCCTGGGCTGGGAAGTCTGGCTCAACGGCATGGAAGTGACTCAGTTCACTTACTTCCAGCAGGCCGGCGGCATCGAGTGCTACCCGGTCACCGGCGAGATCACCTACGGCCTGGAACGCCTGGCCATGTACCTGCAAGGCGTGGATTCGGTCTACGACCTGGTATGGGCCGACGGCCCGTTCGGCAAAGTGACTTATGGCGACGTGTTCCACCAGAACGAAGTGGAACAGTCGACCTACAACTTCGAACACGCCAACGTCGACAAACTGTTCGAACTGTTCGATTTCTATGAAAGCGAAGCCAAGCGCCTGATCGAATTGGACCAGCCGCTGCCGTTGCCGAGCTATGAAATGGTGTTGAAGGCTTCCCATACCTTCAACCTGCTGGACGCACGTCGGGCGATTTCCGTGACGGCGCGCCAGCAATACATCCTGCGTGTACGCACCCTGGCGCGTTCCGTCGCGCAAGCCTACCTGATGGCCCGTGCCAAGCTGGGCTTCCCGATGGCGACCCCGGACCTGCGTGATGAAGTGTTGGCTAAGCTGGAGGCTGCACAATGAGTGCTCAAGATTTTCTGGTTGAACTGGGCACCGAGGAACTGCCACCCAAAGCCCTGAATACCCTGGCCGATGCGTTCCTGGCCGGTATCGAAAAAGGCCTGCAAACTGCCGGCCTGAACTTCGAAACCAAGCACGTCTACGCCGCGCCGCGCCGCCTGGCCGTGTTGATCACCGGCCTGGCGACCCAGCAGCCGGACCGCAGCATCAACCTCGACGGCCCGCCACGCCAGGCCGCGTTCGACGCCGATGGCAATCCGACCCAGGCTGCCCTGGGCTTCGCCAAGAAGTGTGGCGTGGACCTGAGCGAAATCGACCAGAGCGGCCCGAAGCTGCGCTATAGCCAGAGCATCAAGGGCAAGCCGACTGCCAGCCTGCTGCCGACCATCGTCGAAGACTCCCTCAATGACTTGCCGATTCCCAAGCGCATGCGCTGGGCCGCGCGCAAGGAAGAGTTCGTCCGTCCGACCCAATGGCTGGTCATGCTGCTCGGCGACCAGGTCATTGACTGCACGATCCTGGCCCAGAAGGCCGGTCGCGATTCTCGCGGTCACCGCTTCCATCATCCGGAAAGCGTACGCATCACCTCGCCGGCCAACTACCTGGCCGACCTGCGTGCCGCCTACGTGCTGGCCGATGCCAACGAGCGCCGCGAGCTGATCAGCAAGCGCACCGAAGAGCTGGCCACCCGCCAGGAAGGCACCGCCATCGTGCCACCAAGCCTGCTGGACGAAGTGACCGCGCTGGTGGAATGGCCGGTGCCGCTGGTGTGCTCGTTCGAGGAACGTTTCCTTGAAGTGCCGCAGGAAGCGCTGATCACCACCATGCAGGACAACCAGAAGTATTTCTGCCTGCTGGACGCCGACGGCAAGTTGCTGCCGCGCTTCATCACGGTTGCCAACATCGAAAGCAAGGACCCGCAGCAGATCATCGCCGGTAACGAAAAAGTCGTTCGCCCGCGCCTGACCGACGCCGAATTCTTCTTCAAGCAAGACAAGAAGCAACCGCTGGAAAGCTTCAACGAACGCCTGAAAAATGTGGTGTTCCAGGAAAAACTCGGCAGCGTCTACGACAAGGCCGAGCGCGTTTCGAAGTTGGCGGCCTTCATTGCCCCACGCATCGGCGGCGACGCCCAGCGCGCGGCTCGTGCCGGCATCCTGTCCAAATGCGACCTGTCCACCGAGATGGTCGGTGAGTTCCCGGAGATGCAAGGTATCGCCGGTTACTACTATGCCCTCAACGACGGTGAGCCGCAGGACGTCGCCCTGGCGCTGAACGAGCAGTACATGCCCCGCGGCGCCGGCGCCGAACTGCCGACCACCCTGACCGGTGCGGCCGTGGCCATCGCCGACAAGCTCGACACCCTGGTCGGCATCTTCGGCATCGGCATGCTGCCCACCGGCAGCAAGGACCCCTATGCCCTGCGTCGCGCGGCGCTGGGTGTGTTGCGGATCCTCATCGACAAGCAGCTGGACCTGGACCTGAACGACGCGGTGGCCTTCACCGTCAACGCGTTCGGCAGCAAGGTCAAGGCCGCCGGCCTGGCCGATGCGGTGCTGGAGTTCATCTTCGACCGCCTGCGCGCGCGTTATGAAGATGAAGGCGTCGACGTCGCCACCTACCTGTCGGTGCGCGCCCTGAAGCCGGGTTCGGCCCTGGACTTCGACCAGCGCGTGCAAGCCGTCCAGGCCTTCCGCAAACTGCCGGAAGCGGCAGCATTGGCCGCGGTGAACAAGCGTGTGTCGAACCTGTTGAGCAAGGCCGAAGGCAATATCGCGGCCACCGTCGAAGCCAAATACTTCGACAACGCCAACGAGTTCTCTCTGTATTCGGCGATCCAGCAGGCAGACCAGGCAGTACAGCCGATGGCCGCGGCACGTCAGTACAGCGAAACCCTGGCACGCTTGGCGGCACTGCGTGAACCGGTGGATGCGTTCTTCGAGGCAGTGATGGTCAATGCCGAAGACGCCAGCGTACGGGCCAACCGTTATGCACTGCTGTCGCGTCTGCGGGGTCTGTTCCTCGGCGTCGCCGACATTTCGCTGCTGGGGTAAACCTTGAAACTGCTGATTCTCGATCGGGACGGGGTGATCAATCACGACTCCGACGCTTATATCAAATCGGTGGAGGAGTGGTTGCCGCTCCCCGGCTCGATCGAAGCCATTGCGCAGTTGAGCAAGGCCGGCTGGACGGTGGCGGTTGCCACCAACCAGTCGGGCATTGCCCGCGGTTACTATGACCTCGCGGTCCTCGACGCCATGCATGAGCGCTTGCGCGCCCTGGTGGCCGAGCAGGGCGGCGAAGTCGGGCTGATCGTCTATTGCCCCCATGGGCCGGATGAAGGTTGCGATTGCCGCAAACCCAAACCGGGCATGTTGAAGGCCATTGCCGAGCATTATGCTGTGCCGCTGGCGGGCGTCTGGTTCGTCGGCGACAGCCTCGGTGACCTGGAGGCGGCCAAGGCCGTCGATTGTCAGCCAGTTTTGGTAAAAACCGGGAAAGGCGAGAAGACTCTGGGCAAGACCCTACCGGTAGGCACCCTGATTTTTGACGACCTGGCGGCGATTGCCGCTGAACTTATCCACAATTAGAGCTCCCAAGACATCCTGATCAAGGATTGTTCGGGAAGCGCTTGAACAGGCGGGCATTGCCCGCAACGGTAAATGCCGCTATGTCGATATTGCAGGCCATCAGATCTTTTCTCTTTTACCTGCTGTTGGGCACCAGTTCCTTGTTGTGGTGCTCCCTGAGTTTTTTTGTCGCGCCTTTCATGCCGTTCAAGGCGCGCTACCGCTTCATCAACGTGTACTGGTGCCGTTGCGCACTGTGGTTAAGCAAAGTGTTCCTGGGTATTCGCTATGAAGTGAAGGGCGCCGAAAACGTGCCTGAGCGGCCCTGCGTGATCCAGTCCAACCATCAGAGCACCTGGGAGACGTTCTTCCTGTCGGCCTATTTCGAGCCGCTGAGCCAGGTGCTCAAGCGTGAACTGTTATTCGTACCGTTCTTCGGCTGGGCCATGGCGATGCTGCGGCCGATTGCCATCGATCGCGACAATCCCAAGGCTGCGCTCAAGCAAGTGGCGAAGAAGGGCGACGAGCTGCTCAAGGACAACGTCTGGGTATTGATCTTCCCGGAAGGTACCCGTGTGCCGTATGGCACGGTCGGCAAGTTTTCCCGCAGCGGTTCGGCATTGGCAGTGAACGCCGATCTGCCTGTACTGCCGATTGCACACAATGCCGGCAAATTCTGGCCCAAGGCTGGCTGGATCAGGACGCCAGGGACCATCACCGTGGTCATCGGCGAGCCAATGTATGCCCAAGGCAGTGGGCCCCGCGCCATTGCCGACCTCAACGACCGGGTCCAGGCCTGGAACGAACAGACCCAGCGGGACATGGGCTCGCTCCCCCCGACCCCCACGACACCGGCGGCTACGGATCAACTCGCTGTCTGATATCTGTGGATAAGCTGTGTACCGTTTATTCGATAGACACAGCTTTTATCTTGTAACTGGTTGTTTTTAATGCATATTTCTTAAAAACATAAAACCAGTCTGAAGGTGCATAAGTTTTTTATAGCGCCTGAGCGATTCGCTGCCTGGAACCGTTTCTATAGAAGGTTGCGATCTTCCGCTTCGTCCCCCAGCAAGGGAAACCGCAAGCTGAACGTCGTACCTTCACCGACCACGCTGTGACATTCGATCTGTCCCCCATGGCGGTCCACCACGGCTTTGACCATCGACAATCCCAAGCCAATCCCATCCACGCCGTGGGCCGACGAGAACCGCCGATACTGACTGAACAGATCGGGAAGCTCATCGACACCAATGCCTTTGCCCTGGTCGCTGATTTCACAGATCAACCAACCCTCCGCGCCGCGAACCACCAACGAAATCCAGCTATCGGGCGCGCTGTACTTGATGGCATTTTCCAGCAGGTTGAACAGCGCACGGGTCAGTAGGGATTGATCCACCCTCACCATCGCTTCTTCATCATCCACGGCATGAGTCAGTTGGATGCGCTTGGCCTGGGCAATGGGTAACGCCTGGTCCAGCACATCCAGAATCAGCATGGCGAACAGGGTCGGCTGGAATTGGTACGCTTCGGATTCCGCCTTGGCCAGTTGCACGAAGCCATCGGTCAGGTCCAGGGCGCGACGAACCTGACGCTCGATCTGATCGAACAGCAGATTACTTCCTCCCGTCTGATGCCGCTGCACGTCGAGCAACGCCAGGATCGCCGAGTGGGGGGCACGCAAGTCGTGGGAGAGAAAACGCAACATCACGCTGCGCTGCTCTTCGGCTTCTCGCTCGGCGCTCAGGTCGATAAGGCTCAGCAACCAGCCAATGGGCGTATCACCGTCCACCGGCATGAGCGGGGCACGCTCCAGGCGCAGGCTGCGTTCGCGAGTGTCGCGAAACTCCACCAAGGGCAGTGTGGATAACCGGTGATGGGGTTCACGCTCCAGCGCTGGGTACCCCAGTTGCACAAGCTGTTCCAGCACATCGCCGCCTGCCAGGACATGGCCGAAAAGATCCCGGGCCTTGCGGTTACCGAGCAATATCCGGCCTTGCGGATCGCTGATCATGGTCGCGACGGGCAGGTATTCCAGGCCGTCAGCAATGAAGCGGCGGGTGTCGCGGGTCCTGCCCATGGCCTGTTCCAGGGCCATGATCTGGCCCTGCAGGCGGTCACTGCCGGTGTAGGGGGTGCGTCGGCGTTCCGGAAACACTTTCGGCTCCGCGTCCAGGCGCGCCAGCTCCCAGCCGAAATAGGCCAGCACTACGCTCAGGCGTCGCCAGTTCCAGATCAGGTAGCCAAACAGCATGCCCAATACACTCGCCAGCGGCGACCACCACCAGCCCTCTAACGCCAGCACAGCACTGATCGACAATGCCGCCGCCATGCCACCCACCATTGTCCACAGGGCCAAGTGAGGGCGCAGCAGTAAAAGTCCCAGCACGCAGGCTACCAGGCACACCGATAATACGACGCTCGATCCATGGCGAGCCGATTGGACACTGAGCGACAACAGCGCCGTCACCGGTAACAGCAGCAGACTTATCCACAACCATTCCCGCACCAACTGACGAAACAATCGCTGGGCCTGGGTGGGTTCACGGCTTTCACTGCGACGCGGATGACTCATGGATGCCCTGACCGAACATGAGAGAGGAGTGGCTTCTTGTTTGATGTGAAGCCCAAGACTATAGCGGACTCGATGGGCGGCGTGCGGTTGCCTTTCCCTCTGCGCCGTGAGCCGGTATTGTCGCAGCCTGCGACAGGGGAACGGCAATAAAAATGGCAGATTGCGTGCCCCTGATGATGTCCGTTACTTTCGAGATCAAGGAATCGCGTCCCATGCGTGTCGCCATATTGGATGACGAACCGGCCGAGCTGCGCCGGGTGGAACAGACACTGCAACAGATCCCCGGCAGGGGTGAGCAAACCTGGACCCTGCACAGTTTCGAACGTGGCGAAGACCTGTTGCGGCAACTGCGGCGGGAGACCTTCGACCTGCTGATCCTCGATTGGCAACTGCCCGATATCAGCGGCCTTTCACTGCTGCGTTGGACCCGCGAGCACATGGATGCGCCACCGGCCGCCATCATGCTCACCAGCCGGGACGGCGAACACGACATCGTCCAGGCGCTCAATGCCGGCGCCGACGATTACGTGAGCAAACCCTTCCGGCCCAACGAGCTCAAGGCCAGGGTCACCGCGGTGTTGCGTCGTCATAACCTGCAACGCGCTCCGGCCAGCGACGTGCTGGTGTTCAACGACCTGGCCTTCGACGACGCCGAGCTGACCGTAACCCGAGCCGGTATCCCGATCAGCCTGACCGAACGGGAATACCGCCTGGCCCGTTGCCTGTTCGCCAACCTGGGTCGCCCACTGTCCCGGGAATATTTCTACGAGCGATTCTGGACCCACGAAGAAATGACCTCGTCCCGTCCGCTCGACACCCATATCTATCGCCTACGCAACAAGCTGGGCCTGACGGCGGACCGAGGTTGGCAGTTGTTGACGATTTATGGGTATGGGTATCGGTTGGAGAGTGTGACGGCGGGAAGCGAAACATCGGTGGCGAGCTAGGTTGATCGTTCCCACGCTCTGCGTGGGAACGCCTCAACGGACGCTCTGCGTTCGGCTCTTTGAGACGCAGAGCGTCTCTGGCTGCATTCCCACGCTGAGCGTGGGAACGATCAAATCAGCCGCGTGCCTGTACCAGGCTTCCTGTTTTTGCAATCCGGCGGCGCTGCACCAGCAATCCGGAGACCACTACCAGCAGGCTCAACAGCCCGGTCGCCAGGATCTCCACACGGTGGGCCTCCTGGAACAGCATGATGGTCAGGGCCGCGACGATGAAAATGATCACCGCGTAGGTCAAGCCTGGGAACAACCACATGCTGAAGGCGATTTTTTCCCCACGGGCCATGCGTTGCTTGCGCATGCGCAGTTGCGAGAACGCGATCACCAGATACACCAGCAGTGCGATGGCGCCGGAGCTGGCCAGCAGGAACTCGAACACCGCCGCCGGGGCCACGTAGTTGGCAAACACCGCCAGGAACGCCGCAGCGGTCGAAAGCATCACCGCCCAGTAAGGCGTGCCGCTCTTGTTGGTGCGCTGGGCAACGGCCGGTGCATCACCGCGCTTGCCCAACGAAAACATCATGCGCGACGCCGTGTAGAGCGCCGAGTTCAAGCAACTGGTCACCGCCACCAGCACCACGATATCGACGATCAGCTTGGCGTTGGGAATGCCCATGCGTTCCAGCACAGTCTGGTAAGAGCCCACGCTGGCGAGCAGCGGGTCATTCCATGGCACCAGGGATACGACCATGAAAATCGACACAAGATAGAACAAGCCGATCCGCCAGATAACCGAATTGGTGGCCTTGGAAATCTGTTGCCCAGGGTTCTTCGATTCGGCCGCCGCAATGGTCACGATCTCAGTACCCATGAACGAAAACATGGTGGTCAGGATCGCGCCCAACACTGCGCCCATACCGTTTGGCAGGAAGCCTTGGGTGTCGAACAAGTGCGAAACACCGCTGACTTGGCTGTTGGGCAAAAGACCGAAGATCGCCAATGTGCCCAGGACAACGAAGCCAATGATCGCTATGACCTTGACCAGGGCAAACCAGAACTCGAACTCTCCGTAGTTCTTCACACTGAACAGGTTGGTGATCGTCAGCAGCAACGTGATGACCAGAGTGAACACCCAGATGGCCACATTTGGGAACCAGGCGTGCAGGATGGTTGCAGCAGCGTTGGCCTCCAGGGGAATCACCAGCACCCAGAACCACCAGTAGAGCCAACCGATGGTGAAGCCAGCCCAATGACCAATCGCTCGATCAGCGTAAGTCGAAAACGAACCGGTGTCCGGCGAAGCCACCGCCATTTCACCCAGCATCCGCATCACCAACACCACCAATGCACCGGCGGCGGCGTAGGCCAACAGCACGGCCGGACCGGCCGCAGCGATAGCATGACCGGAGCCTACGAAAAGCCCGGCACCAATCACGCCGGCGATGGAGAGCATCGTCACATGCCGGGGTTTGAGCCCTTGCTCCAGATTGTTGGAAGTTTGCGTACCACTCATTGAGACTACCCTTGGTCTTGAATTTATTCGTACCGCCTCGTACCACCGCCTCTTTGTAAATTTAAAGAAACGATGTGTTGTTTATTTAACACGCAAGTTTTACGCCAGAAAACCTGAGAACCCGTGGTGCCGGGGGTCTAGGCCGATATGCAAGGGACTGAGAATGAAGGATTTGTTCCGAAGTGTTACCGGGTTACCCGATTTTCGACCGCACGGTCTGCCATGGAATCGCTGCTTTCAGGCGTAAAAAAAAGCCAACGCATGAGCGTTGGCTTTTTTTGTAGCAGCACTGCCGCAGGATCAGAAATCCAGGTTAGACACTGCCAGTGCGTTGCTCTCGATGAAGTCACGACGAGGCTCGACCGCATCACCCATCAGGGTGTTGAAGATCTGGTCCGCGCCAATGGCGTCTTCGATGGTCACTTTCAGCATCCGGCGCGAGCCCGGGTCCATGGTGGTTTCCCACAACTGATCCGGGTTCATCTCACCCAACCCTTTGTATCGCTGGATAGTGTGGCGCTTGGTGCTTTCAGCCATCAGCCATTCAAGGGCTTCCTTGAACTCGGTGACGGCTTTCTTGCGCTCGCCACGCTGGATGTAGGCGCCTTCATCCAGCAGCGTGCTCAGTTGCGCGCCGAGGGATACAACAGTCTTGTAGTCGTTGCTGCTGAAGAAGTCGCGGTTGAAGGTGACGTAGTTCGACAGACCGTGGGAGATCAGTTCGACCTCCGGCAGCCAGACGTTACGCTCGCGGTCTTCACGCAGGCTGGCTTTGTAGACCAGGCCGGACTTCTCGACGGTGCGCAGGCGGACTTCGTACTGGGCCAGCCAATCCTGCATCGCTGCGTGATCGGACAGTTGCTCCATGCTGACGGCAGGCAGATAGATGAAGTGCTCGGTCAGTTCCTGTGGGTACAGGCGGGACAGGCGCTTGAGGGTTTTCATCACCAGGCGGAAGTCGTTGACCAGGCGCTCGAGAGCCTCACCGGAAATGCCCGGGGCGTCTTCGTTCAGGTGCAGGCTCGCATCCTCCAGGGCCGACTGCGTCATGTACTCTTCCATGGCGTCGTCGTCTTTGATGTATTGCTCCTGCTTGCCTTTCTTGACCTTGTACAGCGGCGGCTGGGCGATATAGATGTAGCCGCGCTCGATCAGCTCCGGCAACTGACGGAAGAAGAACGTCAGCAGCAGGGTACGGATGTGCGAACCGTCGACGTCGGCGTCGGTCATGATGATGATGTTGTGATAGCGCAGCTTGTCGATGTTGTACTCTTCGCGGCCGATGCCACAGCCCAGCGCGGTGATGAGCGTGCCGACTTCCTGCGAGGAGATCATCTTGTCGAAGCGCGCCTTCTCGACGTTCAGGATCTTGCCCTTGAGGGGCAGGATGGCCTGGGTCCGGCGGTTGCGTCCCTGCTTGGCGGAGCCGCCAGCAGAGTCACCTTCCACGAGGTACAGTTCGGACAGGGCAGGGTCCTTTTCCTGGCAGTCAGCCAGTTTGCCCGGCAGGCCGGCGATGTCCAGGGCACCTTTGCGGCGGGTCATCTCACGGGCCTTGCGCGCCGCTTCACGGGCACGCGCGGCGTCGATCATCTTGCCGACCACCAATTTGGCTTCGTTCGGGTTTTCCAACAGGAAGTCGGAGAAGTACTTGCCCATTTCCTGCTCGACCGCGGTCTTCACTTCGGAAGACACCAGCTTGTCCTTGGTCTGGGAGCTGAACTTCGGATCCGGCACTTTCACCGAAATGATCGCCGTCAGGCCTTCGCGGGCATCGTCACCGGTGGTGGCGACTTTGTGCTTCTTCGCCAGGCCTTCCTGTTCGATGTAGTTGTTCAGGTTACGCGTCAACGCCGAACGGAAACCCACCAGGTGGGTGCCGCCATCGCGCTGCGGGATGTTGTTGGTGAAGCACAACAGGTTCTCGTTGAAGCTGTCGTTCCACTGCAGGGCGATTTCCACGCCGATGCCGTCCTCGCGCTGGATGTTGAAGTGGAACACCTGGTTGACCGCAGTCTTGTTGGTGTTCAGGTATTCAACGAATGCACGCAGGCCACCTTCGTACTTGAACAGCTCTTCCTTGCCGCTGCGCTCGTCCTTGAGGACGATGCCGACACCGGAGTTGAGGAAGGACAGCTCACGAATCCGCTTGGCCAGGATGTCCCAACTGAAGTGGATGTTCTTGAAGGTTTCGCTGGAAGCCTTGAAGTGGATCTGGGTACCGGTGGTTTCGCTGTCGCCAACGATGGCCATCGGTGCCTGGGGTACACCATGGACGTAGGTCTGTTCCCAGATTTTGCCGCTGCGGCGCACGGTGAGCACCAGCTCCTCGGACAGCGCGTTGACCACAGAGACACCTACGCCGTGCAGCCCGCCGGAAACCTTGTAGGAGTTGTCATCGAATTTACCGCCGGCGTGCAGCACGGTCATGATGACCTCGGCCGCGGAAACGCCTTCTTCCTTGTGCACGTCTACCGGGATGCCCCGACCGTTGTCACGAACGGTGATGGATTCATCCGGGTGGATGATGATGCTGATGTCGTCGCAGTAGCCAGCGAGGGCTTCGTCGATGGAGTTGTCGACCACCTCGAACACCATGTGGTGCAGACCGCTGCCATCGTCGGTGTCACCAATGTACATACCGGGACGTTTGCGTACGGCATCCAGGCCTTTCAGCACTTTAATGCTCGTTGAGTCGTACGTATTTTCTTCGCTCAATGCCTTCACTCCCGATGGTCGTGGGTCTGGGTGATACGGCCCTGTTCCACGTGGAACAGAGCGACTGGCGTTTCCGTCTGCCAGCCTTCCCTCAATAATTCGTGATCTACACAGGTGATGAAAACCTGGCAGCGTAAGTCTTCCAGCAAACGGCAAAGCGCCCGACGGTGGGCCTCGTCCAGCTCGGACGGCAGGTCATCCACCAGATAAATACACTGACCGCGACGGGCCTGGCTGACCAGGTGCCCCTGGGCAATACGCAAGGCACACACCACCAACTTCTGCTGACCCCGGGACAAAATGTCCGCGGCGTTATGGGCGCCCAATCTGAGGCGCAAGTCAGCGCGTTGAGGTCCAGCCTGGGTATGGCCCATCTGCTGGTCCCGTTGCAGCGAGCCAGCCAGTACGGTGCTCAATTCCCGGTCCTTGTCCCAGCCTCGGTAATAGCTGAGCGTCAGGCCCTCGAGCTCAACCAGCTCGCTCAAGGTCTGCTCGAAGACCGGTTTCAAGGCTTTGATGTAAGCGCGGCGGTATTCATCGATTTCAGCGCTGGCCTGGCACAGTTCCCTGTCCCAAACCGCTTGCGAAACGGCGTCAAGTGTACCATGTCGCAGCCAAGAGTTTCTCTGGCGCAGCGCCTTCTGCAAGCGCTGCCAGGTCGCCATGAAGCGCGGCTCCACGTGAAACACGCCCCAATCCAGGAACTGTCGGCGAATCTTCGGCGCACCCTCCAGCAGATGGAAACTGTCCGGGTTGATCAACTGCAATGGCAGGATCTCCGCCAGTTGCGCGGCGCTGCGGGCGTTCTGGCCATCGATCCGGATCTGGAACTCGCCTTGCCGGTCCCGTGAAATGCCCAACGCGCTTTGCCCACCTTCCGCCAGCTCCACCTGTCCAAACACCGTACAGGCCAGTTGGTCGTACTGGATGACCGGTAACAGGCGGGTACTGCGAAACGAACGGGCAAGCCCCAGCAGGTGTACGGCTTCCAGAACACTGGTTTTGCCGCTGCCGTTGGCGCCGTAAAGAATATTGATTCGGGGGGAGGGGGAGAAGGTCACCGGGTGCAGATTGCGCACCGCGGTGACCGAGACGCGACTTAAGGACATCTAGCTTCTGCTGATTATTACAGACGCATCGGCATGACAACGTAAGCCGAATCGTCGTTATCGGACTCCTGCACCAACGCACTGCTGTTGGAATCCGACAGGATCAGGCGTACTTGCTCAGTGGTCATCACACCCAGCACGTCGAGCAGGTAGCTGACGTTGAAGCCGATTTCCAGGGAGCCGCCGTTGTAATCAACGCCCACTTCTTCTTCCGCTTCTTCCTGTTCCGGGTTGTTCGCCTGGATTTTCAACTGACCGCTGGCCAGTTGCAGGCGGATGCCGCGGTACTTCTCGTTGGACAGAATCGCGGTACGGCTGAAGGCCTCGCGCAGCGCCTGGCGGTCACCCAGCACCAGTTTGTCGCCGCCTTTAGGCAACACACGCTCGTAGTCGGGGAACTTGCCGTCTACCAGCTTCGAGGTGAAGGTGAACTCCCCGGTGGTGGCGCGGATGTGGTGCTGGCCCAGCACGATGCTGACGTTGCCGTCCGGCTCGGTCAGCAGGCGCGCCAACTCCAGGATACCTTTGCGGGGTACGATCACCTGGTGGCGATCCGGCTGACCGATATCGGCCTGCATCGAGCACATCGCCAGGCGGTGACCGTCAGTGGCAACGGCGCGGATAACACCGGCAGACACTTCCAGCAGCATGCCGTTGAGGTAGTAACGCACGTCCTGCTGGGCCATGGCGAAGCTGGTGCGTTCGATCAAGCGGCGCAGCTTGCTTTGCTCAAGGCTGCAGGTCAGCGAGCCAGGGCCTTCTTCCACGGTCGGGAAGTCGTTGGCGGGCAGGGTCGACAGAGTGAAACGGCTGCGCCCGGCCTTGACCACGAGCTTCTGCTCATCGACCTTGATGTCGATCAGCGCATCGTTGGGCAGGCTCTTGCAGATGTCCATCAGCTTGCGCGCTGGCACGGTGATGGAACCCGGATCGGCCGGCTCTTCAAGCTGCACACGACCGACCAGCTCGACTTCCAGGTCGGTACCGGTCAGCGACAGTTGCTGGCCTTCGACAACCAGCAGCACGTTGGAAAGTACCGGCAAGGTCTGGCGGCGTTCGACGACGCCTGCGACCAGTTGCAGGGGTTTCAACAGGGCTTCGCGTTGAATGGTGAAATGCATGGTCTAGTCCCTTGCCTTAATAAGCTGCGCTAGTGGTCATCAAGTGGTCAGTGTACGCAGCAGGTTCTTGTAGTCCTCGCGGATGTCCGCGTCGGATTCCTTAAGTTCGTTGATCTTGCGGCAGGCGTGCAACACCGTGGTGTGGTCGCGTCCGCCAAACACATCGCCGATTTCCGGCAGGCTGTGGTTGGTCAGCTCCTTGGACAAGGCCATGGCCACCTGGCGCGGCCGGGCCACCGAACGCGAACGGCGTTTGGAGAGCAGATCGGATATCTTGATTTTGTAGTATTCAGCAACAGTTCGCTGAATGTTATCCACAGAAACCAGCTTGTCCTGAAGCGCCAGGAGATCCTTCAAGGACTCGCGAATCAGCTCGATGGTGATGTCGCGCCCCATGAAGTGGGAATGCGCGATCACCCGCTTGAGCGCACCTTCGAGCTCGCGCACGTTCGAACGTATACGCTGAGCGATGAAGAACGCGGCATCGTGCGGCAGCTCGACCTTGGCCTGGTCGGCCTTCTTCATCAGGATCGCCACCCGGGTTTCCAGTTCCGGCGGCTCGACGGCCACCGTCAGGCCCCAGCCGAAACGCGATTTCAGGCGCTCTTCCAGGCCTTCGATTTCCTTCGGATAACGGTCACTGGTGAGGATGACCTGCTGTCCGCCTTCAAGCAACGCGTTGAAGGTGTGGAAAAACTCTTCCTGAGAGCGTTCCTTACGGGCAAAGAACTGAATGTCGTCGATCAGCAGCGCATCCACCGAACGGTAGAAGCGCTTGAATTCGTTGATGGCATTCAGTTGCAGCGCCTTGACCATATCGGCCACGAAACGCTCGGAATGCAGGTACACGACCTTGGCATTCGGGTTCTTCTTTAATAAGTGGTTACCCACAGCGTGCATCAAGTGGGTTTTACCCAGGCCCACGCCGCCATACAGGAACAACGGGTTGTAGCCATGCTTGGGGTTGTCCGCCACCTGCCAGGCTGCCGCCCGGGCCAGTTGGTTGGATTTGCCTTCGACGAAGTTCTCGAAGGTAAAGGTGCGGTTCAGATAGCTGGTGTGCTTGAGCGCACCTTCGACCTGCACAGTGCGTTGCTCGGCGCGTACCGGCGCCTGTTGGGTACTGGCGCCCGCCATCGGGTCGAAGCTGTCCCGGGAGGGCTCTTCACTGGCTTCGGCCACTTTCTGCGGATTTCTTTTGCTTGGCGCGGGAGTCGGGGCGACCGGGCTTGCCGGTGCCACGGCAGCCTGGGCCTGGGAGGCCGCAGCAGCCAGCGGTGCATTCGGAGCCGCGCGCGGGGCCGAGCTGCGCTTGCTGCCTATTAATAAGGACAACGCAGGCGCCATGCCATTGCCATGCTCGTCGAGCAGCTCCATGACCCGACCCAGGTACTTTTCGTTGACCCAGTCGAGAACGAAACGGTTCGGTGCGTAGACGCGCAACTCGTCGCCTTCGGCTTCGACCTGTAGTGGGCGGATCCAAGTGTTGAATTGTTGGGCAGGCAGCTCATCGCGCAAAAGCTCCACGCACTGCTGCCAAAGTTCCACTGACACGGACATCCCCTAAGTTGAAAGCCGGTGAGGCAAAAACAAGCGGCCATTGTAGCGAGCAGACGTCCACTTATCCACACGCAGGTTCATCCTCATCCACGATTTATCAATGCGTTAACTCATAAAAAGACGACAGGCGGTCAGTGGATAAGCTCTGTGGATAACCGGGCCTGAGGTCGTTGTACAAGTGGGGGCGAAACTCGGTGGATAAGCGCGCTGTGGATAACTCACCTTTCCACACACAGCTTATCCGACTGCGCAGCACAGGCTGGACACTGCTTTCCCCTGTAGTTGTCATTCTCTGTACATGGCGATTTACAAGGGCTTGACTAGGTTATCCACAGACAGATGGCTGCCTAGCCTTTATAAGCTTCACAGAAAAGCTTTAAATAATTCCCTTCTTTATTTCTATATCTGGCGCTGTGTGATCAACGGCCGGCAGCCTGAACATCTATTTAAAGGAAACGTTGGTTGGAAATTGACCTATGGACTTGCTTTCTCTAGAATCCCCGGTCTCTTAAAACGGGGGCCATTCCGGCCCGTTGTGGACGAACCAGGTAACACGACATGAAACGTACTTTCCAACCAAGCACTATCAAACGCGCTCGTACCCACGGTTTCCGTGCTCGCATGGCTACCAAGAACGGTCGTGCCGTCCTGTCGCGTCGTCGCGCCAAAGGTCGTGCGCGTCTGGCAGTTTGATAATCCGGCACTGGAGGTGAGTCAGGACTTCAGTCGGGAAAAGCGTCTGCTTACACCCCGGCATTTCAAGGCAGTCTTTGACTCCCCTACCGGCAAGGTTCCGGGGAAAAATCTCCTGCTCCTTGCGCGCAGCAACGATCTCGATCACCCCCGCCTAGGGCTGGTTATCGGGAAAAAGAGCGTCAAGCTCTCCGTGCAGCGCAATCGCCTCAAACGTCTGATGCGCGAATCGTTCCGCCTGAACCAGGATTCACTGGTCGGATGGGACATTGTTATCGTCGCGCGCAAAGGTTTGGGGGACGTAGAAAACCCTGAACTGATTCAGCATTTCGGCAAGCTCTGGAAACGTCTGGCTCGCAACAAGCCAGCATCACCAGTCAACACCGAAACTGCAGGGGTAGACAGTCCCGATGCGTAAACTGGCACTCGTTCCGATCCAGTTTTACCGCTATGCCATTAGTCCTCTGATGGCCAGTCACTGTCGTTTCTACCCCAGCTGCTCCTGCTACGCGTACGAAGCCATAGAAAATCATGGCCTTCTGCGCGGTGGCTGGCTGACCTTTCGTCGTTTAGGTCGCTGTCATCCGTGGAATCCCGGCGGTTATGACCCGGTTCCGCCTATCCCTACCTCCCGTTCTTCTTCGATGGCCGAGTAATCATGGATATCAAACGCACGATCCTGATCGTCGCCCTGGCAATCGTGTCTTACGTCATGGTTCTTAAATGGAACCAGGACTATGGCCAGGCTGCCCTGCCGACTCAGAATGTTGCAGCCAGCAATACTGCACCGAGCCTGCCGGACACTGCTTCCGGTAACAACGCTGCCAGCAGTGACGACATTCCACGCGCGGCAAGCGATACCAGTGCTCCCGCCGAAGCCCCTGTGGCTGCAAGCAAAGATCTGATCCAGATCAAGACCGACGTGCTCCAGTTGGCAATCGATCCACAGGGTGGTGACGTCGCCCAACTGACGCTGCCGCTTTATCCACGCCGCCAGGATCATCCGGACATTCCGTTCCAGCTGTTCGATAACGGTAACGAGCGGACTTATCTGGCCCAGAGCGGCCTGATCGGCATCAATGGCCCGGATGCCAGTCCGGCCGGTCGTCCGGTGTACGCTTCGGAGAAGAAAAGTTATCAACTGGCTGACGGTCAGGACCAATTGGTCGTGGACCTGAAGTTCAGCAAGGATGGCGTCAACTACATCAAGCGTTTCACGCTGAAACGTGGCCTGTATGACGTAGTCGTGTCCTACCTGATCGACAACCAGAGTGCACAGCCCTGGTCCGGTGCGATGTTCGCGCAGTTGAAACGTGATGCCAGCGCCGATCCTTCCTCCAGCACCGCCACCGGCACCGCGACTTACCTGGGCGCCGCCCTGTGGACAAGTTCCGAGCCGTACAAGAAAGTGTCCATGAAAGACATGGACAAGGCGCAGCTCAAGGAAACCGTCCAAGGTGGCTGGGTTGCCTGGTTGCAGCACTATTTTGTAACCGCCTGGATCCCGCAAAAGGGCGAAAGCAACATCGTCCAGACCCGCAAGGACAGCAAAGGCAACTACATCATCGGCTATACCGGTCCTGCATTGACCGCTGCGCCGGGTGCCAAGGCTGAAACCAGCGCTACGTTGTATGCCGGTCCAAAAAGCCAGGCCGTACTGAAACAGTTGTCCCCAGGTCTGGAATTGACCGTGGACTATGGTTTCCTGTGGTTCATTGCCCAGCCGATCTTCTGGCTGCTGCAACATATCCACAGCATCGTCGGTAACTGGGGCTGGTCGATCATCTTCCTGACCATGCTGATCAAGGGGTTGTTCTTCCCATTGTCGGCCGCCAGCTACAAGTCCATGGCTCGCATGCGCGCCGTGGCACCGAAACTGGCCGCTCTGAAAGAGCAACATGGCGATGACCGGCAGAAAATGTCCCAGGCCATGATGGAGCTGTACAAGAAAGAGAAGATCAACCCGCTGGGTGGTTGCTTGCCGATTCTCGTACAGATGCCTGTGTTCCTGTCGCTGTACTGGGTTCTGCTGGAAAGCGTGGAGATGCGCCAGGCGCCCTTCATGCTGTGGATTACCGACCTGTCGATCAAGGATCCGTTCTTCATCCTGCCGATCATCATGGGCGCCACCATGTTCATCCAGCAGCAGCTGAACCCGACGCCTCCGGACCCTATGCAGGCGAAGGTCATGAAGATGATGCCGATCATCTTCACCTTCTTCTTCCTGTGGTTCCCGGCCGGTCTGGTGCTGTACTGGGTTGTGAACAACGTGTTGTCCATTACTCAACAGTGGTACATCACGCGTAAGATCGAATCGGCTACGAAGAAAGCCGAGGCGTAACTTGCACTGTGGATAACCACACAAAACGCCCCCTAGTGGGGCGTTTTGCTATCTGTCACTTTTGTCTGGATACCGGTTTATGAGCACACCTCGTGAAACCATCGCCGCCGTTGCCACCGCCCAAGGTCGCGGTGGTGTCGGCATCGTCCGCATTTCGGGACCACTGGCCAGTGTCGCGGCCAAGGCCAT
Source organism: Pseudomonas sp. FG13 (assembly GCF_057809755.1). Taxonomy (NCBI): domain Bacteria; kingdom Pseudomonadati; phylum Pseudomonadota; class Gammaproteobacteria; order Pseudomonadales; family Pseudomonadaceae; genus Pseudomonas; species Pseudomonas sp. FG13. The sequence continues at coordinate 93,233 of NZ_JBMDKO010000014.1, read as the reverse complement.
CAGCGGTCGTGAGCTCAAGCCACGGTTTGCTCATTACGGCCCATTCTTCAGTGACGACCAGCAGGTGCTCGACGAAGGCCTCGCGCTGTATTTCCCGGGACCGAATTCATTCACCGGTGAAGATGTGCTGGAACTGCAGGGGCACGGCGGACCCATCGTGCTGGACATGCTGCTCAAGCGTTGCCTTGAACTGGGTTGTCGCCTGGCCCGGCCGGGCGAATTCAGTGAACGGGCCTTCCTCAACGACAAACTCGACCTGGCTCAGGCCGAAGCGATTGCCGACCTCATCGAGGCCAGTTCGGCACAGGCTGCGCGCAATGCCCTGCGTTCCTTGCAAGGCGCGTTCTCCCAACGCGTGCATGGCCTGACCGAACAACTGATCGGCCTGCGCATCTACGTCGAGGCAGCCATCGATTTTCCCGAAGAAGAAATCGACTTCCTCGCCGATGGCCATGTACTGAGCCTGCTCGACAAAGTGCGAGAGGAGTTATCCACAGTGCTGCGGGAAGCGGGACAAGGGGCCTTGTTGCGCGACGGTATGACCGTGGTGATCGCCGGGCGACCGAACGCCGGCAAATCCAGCCTCCTCAACGCCCTCGCAGGCCGTGAGGCGGCGATTGTCACGGAGATCGCCGGCACGACCCGGGACATCTTGCGTGAACATATCCACATCGACGGCATGCCCTTGCACGTTGTGGATACCGCCGGGTTGCGCGATACCGATGACCAAGTAGAAAAGATTGGCGTTGAGCGGGCGCTGAAGGCCATTGGCGAGGCCGATCGTGTGTTGCTGGTGGTCGATGCGACGGCACCGGAAGCGGATGATCCTTTCGCGTTGTGGCCCGAGTTTCTCGAAGTGCGCCCGGATCCGGCGAAAGTCACGTTGATCCGTAACAAAGCCGACCTGACTGGCGAAGCAATAGCGCTTGAGGCCAGCGCTGACGGTCACGTGACCATCAGTCTGAGCGCAAAGGCCGCGGGACAGGGGCTTGAACTGCTGCGTGAACACCTCAAGGCCTGCATGGGCTACGAGCAAACCTCGGAAAGCAGCTTCAGCGCCCGGCGTCGTCACCTTGAAGCCTTGCGCCATGCCAGCGCCGCCCTGGAACACGGTCGTGCACAGCTGACGCTGGCGGGTGCCGGAGAATTACTGGCCGAAGATTTGCGCCAGGCTCAGCAGTTCCTGGGAGAAATCACCGGTGCCTTCAGCTCCGATGACTTGTTGGGCCGGATTTTCTCCAGCTTCTGCATCGGTAAGTAAGTCCTTCCCTCAAAACGGGCTGCACATCGCGTTCCCTGCGGCCCGGCTTCTCTTCTTGTCTTCCCTCGATTGCCCTTCATGGCGGCTTGCCCATGGGCGGATATGCGTTCCGCTTGTGGATTAAGCCCTGTGGGTAACTGACGTTGAGCTCAGTTGATAAACCCCCTTGGAAATTGAAGATAACCCGCTCTGTGGATAACCACTCACTTAATCCACAGGCTTACACCGTTTATCCAAACCCCTCAGCGCCAGATGACCACAGAGTTCAAGATCTCTGTACACATTGAAAATAAAGGCCTACAGAGTTTTATCCACAGAAAGGGTGGGCAGTAAGAATAAACATAAAAACAAAGGTTTTATAAATTTCTCTCTTTTTTATTTTTTTAACCGCGAGTTCTCCACAGCTGGTTAAATTTTGTGCAAAGGGTTCTTTAGGAAAGGGGAAGTCCCTATACTTGCCGACCTGGTCCAGAAAACGTTTGGGCCAGACTCATAACCTATTTCCGAATTACCTGAATTAAGCAGGCACGAGGTGCGTGGTGGATTTCCCTTCCCGTTTTGAAGTGATCGTCATCGGCGGCGGTCATGCCGGTACCGAGGCAGCACTTGCATCAGCACGCATGGGTGTAAAGACCCTGCTGTTGACGCATAACGTGGAAACCCTCGGTGCCATGAGCTGCAACCCAGCCATCGGTGGCATCGGCAAGAGCCATCTGGTCAAGGAAATCGACGCCCTCGGCGGTGCGATGGCCATGGCTACCGATAAAGGTGGTATCCAGTTTCGCGTATTGAACAGCCGCAAAGGCCCCGCCGTACGAGCCACTCGCGCCCAGGCCGACCGGGTCTTGTACAAGGCGGCTGTCCGCGAAATCCTGGAGAACCAGCCGAACCTGTGGATATTTCAACAAGCGGCCGATGACCTGATCGTCGAACAAGACCAGGTCCGCGGTGTTGTCACCCAGATGGGCCTGCGTTTCTTTGCCGATTCCGTGGTATTGACCACCGGAACCTTCCTCGGTGGACTTATCCACATCGGAATGCAGAACTATTCCGGCGGCCGCGCGGGCGATCCGCCGTCGATTGCCTTGGCTCAACGTCTGCGTGAATTGCCGCTGCGTGTAGGTCGCTTGAAAACCGGTACGCCGCCGCGAATTGACGGTCGGTCTGTGGATTTCTCGGTCATGACCGAACAACCGGGTGATACGCCAATCCCGGTGATGTCGTTCATGGGCTCGAAAGAACAGCATCCGCAACAGGTGAGCTGCTGGATTACCCACACCAATGCCCGCACCCACGAGATCATTGCCGCCAACCTGGATCGCTCGCCGATGTATTCAGGCGTGATCGAAGGCGTCGGCCCACGTTATTGCCCGTCGATCGAAGACAAGATCCATCGCTTTGCCGACAAGGAAAGCCACCAGGTCTTCATCGAACCGGAAGGCCTGACGACCCACGAGCTTTACCCCAACGGGATCTCGACGTCCCTGCCGTTCGACGTGCAACTGCAGATCGTGCAGTCGATCCGCGGCATGGAAAACGCGCACATCGTTCGTCCGGGCTACGCCATCGAATACGACTACTTCGATCCCCGTGACCTGAAGTACAGCCTGGAAACCAAGGTCATCGGCGGCCTGTTCTTTGCCGGGCAGATCAACGGCACCACCGGCTACGAAGAAGCCGGTGCCCAGGGTTTGCTGGCCGGGACCAACGCGGCGTTGCGTGCCCAGGGCAAGGACAGCTGGTGCCCGCGTCGCGACGAAGCGTACATCGGTGTGTTGGTGGACGATCTGATCACCCTGGGCACCCAGGAACCGTATCGGATGTTTACCTCCCGCGCGGAATATCGCCTGATCCTGCGCGAAGACAACGCCGATCTGCGCCTGACCGAGAAAGGCCGCGAGCTGGGACTGGTGGATGACGTGCGTTGGGCCGCGTTCTGCAAGAAACGCGAAGGTATCGAACTGGAAGAACAACGGCTGAAAAGCACCTGGGTTCGTCCCGGTACCGAGCAGGGCGATGCCATCGCGGCGAAGTTCGGCACGCCGCTGACACACGAATACAACCTGCTCAACCTCTTGAGTCGGCCGGAAATCGATTACGCCGGGCTGGTGGAAGTGACCGGCCAGGGCGCGGACGATCCACAGGTCGCCGAACAAGTCGAGATCAAGACCAAGTACGCCGGCTACATCGACCGCCAGCAGGACGAAATCGCCCGTCTGCGCGCCAGCGAGGACACCAAGCTGCCTGTGGATATCGATTACACGGTCATTTCCGGCCTGTCGAAGGAAATCCAGAGCAAGCTCGGCACAACCCGGCCGGAAACCCTGGGGCAGGCGTCGCGGATCCCTGGCGTAACCCCGGCGGCGATTTCCCTGTTGATGATTCATTTGAAAAAACGCGGCGCGGGCCGTCAGTTGGAGCAAAGCGCTTGAGTTCGATGGTCACCTCGCAACACGCCGATGAGTTATCCACAGGCGCCCGTCAACTCGGGGTCAGCCTGAGCGAAGCCCAGCATGCGCAACTGCTGGGTTATCTGGCGTTGTTGATCAAATGGAACAAGGCCTACAACCTGACTGCCGTGCGCGATCCGGACGAAATGGTATCGAGGCATCTGCTGGACAGTCTCAGCGTGATGTCTTTCATCGAAAACGGTCGCTGGCTCGATGTGGGCAGCGGCGGTGGCATGCCCGGCATCCCGCTGGCGATCCTGTTTCCGGACTCGCAAGTGACCTGCCTGGACAGCAACGGCAAGAAAACCCGCTTCCTGACCCAGGTCAAACTCGAGCTCAAGCTGGATAACCTGCAAGTTATCCACAGCCGGGTCGAAGCGTTCCAACCTGCACAGCCGTTCAACGGGATCATCTCCCGGGCCTTCAGCAGCATGGAGAATTTCAGCAACTGGACGCGCCACCTGGGCGATGTCGAAACACGCTGGCTGGCAATGAAGGGCGTCCATCCGGCCGATGAGCTGGTAGCATTGCCGTCGGATTTCCACCTCGATAGCGAACACGCCCTGGCCGTACCCGGTTGCCAAGGCCAACGCCATCTGCTGATACTGCGCCGCACGGCATGATTGGGAACACAAGCAAGAATGGCTAAGGTATTCGCGATAGCGAACCAGAAGGGTGGTGTGGGCAAGACCACCACCTGCATCAACCTCGCAGCATCCCTGGTCGCGACCAAGCGTCGGGTGCTGTTGATCGATCTTGATCCACAGGGCAACGCCACCATGGGCAGCGGTGTGGATAAACATGGCCTGGAAAACTCCATCTACGACGTCCTGATCGGTGAATGCGATCTGGGCCAGGCCATGCATTTCTCCGAACACGGCGGTTATCAACTGCTGCCGGCCAACCGTGACCTGACGGCGGCCGAAGTGGTGCTGCTGGAAATGCAGATGAAGGAAAGCCGTCTGCGCAGCGCATTGGCGCCGATCCGGGAGAACTACGATTACATCCTGATCGATTGCCCGCCGTCGCTGTCGATGCTGACCCTCAACGCCCTGGTGGCCGCCGATGGGGTCATTATCCCCATGCAGTGCGAGTACTTTGCCCTGGAAGGGTTGAGCGACCTTGTGGATAACATCAAGCGCATCTCCGAATTGCTGAATCCGGCCCTGAAGGTCGAAGGCCTGTTGCGGACCATGTACGACCCGCGCCTGAGTCTGATGAACGACGTGTCGGTCCAGCTCAAGGAACACTTCGGCGAGCAGCTCTACGACACGGTCATTCCACGCAACATCCGGTTGGCCGAAGCGCCGAGTTACGGCATGCCGGCCCTGGCCTACGACAAACAATCCCGTGGTGCGCTGGCTTACCTGGCCCTGGCGGGCGAAATGGTTCGCCGTCAGCGCCGCAACCCACGCACCGCTGCCGCCCAGCCAACTTAAGGAAACCCCATGGCCGTCAAGAAACGTGGTCTCGGACGTGGACTGGACGCGCTGCTCAGCGGTCCCACGGTCAGCGCGCTGGAAGAGCAGGCCGTACAGGCCGACCAGCGTGAGCTGCAACACCTGCCGCTGGATCTGATCCAGCGCGGCAAATATCAGCCACGCCGGGACATGGATCCGCAGGCGCTGGAAGAACTGGCCCAGTCGATCAAGGCCCAGGGCGTGATGCAGCCGATCGTGGTTCGTTCGATCGGTAGCGGGCGCTTCGAGATCATTGCCGGCGAACGCCGCTGGCGCGCCAGTCAGCAGGCCGGGCAGGAAACCATTCCGGCGATGGTGCGCGACGTATCGGATGAAACCGCGATTGCCATGGCGTTGATCGAGAACATCCAGCGCGAAGACCTCAACCCGATCGAGGAAGCGGTCGCCCTGCAGCGTCTGCAACAGGAATTCCAGCTGACGCAGCAACAGGTCGCCGAGGCGGTGGGCAAATCCCGCGTCACCGTGGCCAACCTGTTGCGCTTGATTGCGTTGCCGGAAGTCATCAAGACCATGCTGTCCCATGGCGACCTGGAAATGGGTCATGCCCGGGCCTTGCTCGGATTGCCGGAAAATCAACAGGTTGAAGGGGCGCGACATGTTGTCGCACGAGGCCTGACCGTGCGCCAAACTGAGGCACTGGTTCGTCAGTGGCTGAGCGGTAAACCAGCCCCCGTCGAAGCCCCCAAACCGGACCCGGATATCGCCCGCCTGGAACAGCGCCTGGCCGAGCGGCTGGGCTCTACGGTGCAGATTCGCCACGGCAAGAAGGGCAAGGGACAATTGGTAATCGGTTACAACTCCCTCGATGAGCTGCAAGGCGTCCTTGCGCACATTCGCTGAAACAATTGCTCTTGTAGCGCGCAGTCGGAAATCACTACCCGGCAGTTGAATAGGGGCAGAACCGCCCCTATACTCTGCGCGCATTTTGTCGGCACAAATTATGCCAAGTTATTGATTTCAGGCAGCCGACCATTGGAGAGCAAAAGCGATGGAAACCCGCACGCCAAACCGCCTGCCATTCCATCGTCTGGCTGTTTTCCCGGTGTTGATGACCCAATTGGTCGTTGTACTGATCGCCTCGTTGGCGCTCTGGCAATGGCGCGGTGTCGTAGCCGGATATTCAGGTCTTTGCGGAGGCCTGATAGCCTTGCTTCCCAATATTTACTTCGCTCACAGGGCATTTCGGTTTTCCGGCGCCCGAGCAGCCCAAGCCATCGTCCGGTCTTTTTATGCCGGCGAGGCGGGGAAACTGATTTTGACGGCAGTGCTGTTTGCACTGACGTTCGCAGGTGTGAAGCCGTTGGCACCACTGGCTGTATTCGGTGTCTTCCTGTTGACCCAAATGGTCAGCTGGTTCGCTCCCCTGCTAATGAGAACAAGACTTTCGAGACCTTAGGGCGTTTGAGGCAACCATGGCAGAGACAACCGCTTCGGGCTATATCCAGCACCACTTGCAGAACCTGACCTTCGGTCAGCTACCCAACGGCGGCTGGGGCTTTGCCCACTCCGCAGCAGAAGCCAAGGAAATGGGTTTCTGGGCTTTCCACGTCGATACCCTCGGCTGGTCGGTCGCGCTGGGTCTGATCTTCGTTTTCCTTTTCCGCATGGCGGCCAAGAAGGCGACTTCGGGCCAGCCGGGTGCCTTGCAGAACTTCGTTGAAGTCCTGGTCGAGTTCGTCGACGGCAGCGTGAAGGACAGCTTCCACGGTCGTAGCCCGGTGATTGCACCGCTGGCACTGACCATTTTCGTCTGGGTGTTCCTGATGAACGCCGTCGACCTGGTACCGGTCGACTGGATTCCTCAACTGGCCATCCTGATCTCCGGTGACCACCACATCCCATTCCGCGCCGTGTCGACCACCGACCCGAACGCGACCCTGGGCATGGCGTTCTCGGTTTTCGCACTGATCATTTTCTATAGCATCAAGGTCAAGGGCATCGGCGGCTTCATCGGCGAACTGACCCTGCACCCGTTCGGCAGCAAGAACATCCTTGTTCAGGCCCTGCTGATCCCGGTGAACTTCCTGCTGGAGTTCGTGACCCTGATCGCCAAGCCTATCTCTCTGGCTCTGCGTCTGTTCGGTAACATGTATGCCGGCGAGCTGGTGTTCATCCTCATCGCTGTGATGTTCGGCAGCGGCCTGCTCTGGCTCAGTGGCCTGGGCGTGGTACTGCAGTGGGCGTGGGCCGTATTCCACATCCTGATCATCACCCTGCAGGCGTTCATCTTCATGATGCTGACCATCGTCTACCTGTCGATGGCGCACGAAGAAAACCATTAAGGCCAGTCTCGACTAGTCTGATGTCCTTCCCGGTCAAACGGGGAGGGGCCCGAACAGGCCACGATGAAACGATTTGTTTTACCGCTTTAAATTAAAAAAACCTAAACCATACGACGTAAAAGTCGGGAGGAAAGATGGAAACTGTAGTTGGTCTAACCGCTATCGCTGTTGCACTGTTGATCGGCCTGGGCGCACTGGGTACCGCAATTGGTTTCGGCCTGTTGGGCGGCAAGTTCCTGGAAGGCGCTGCGCGTCAGCCAGAAATGGTTCCAATGCTGCAAGTCAAAATGTTCATCGTTGCCGGTCTGCTCGACGCCGTAACCATGATCGGTGTTGGTATCGCTCTGTTCTTCACCTTTGCGAACCCGTTCGTTGGTCAGATCGCTGGCTAATTACTCGGATGTCTCGAGTAGTTTGGTGTGATGGACAACGTAACTGCGAGGTGTTGGCGTGAACATTAATGCGACCCTGATTGGCCAGTCCGTTGCGTTCCTGATTTTTGTACTGTTCTGCATGAAGTTCGTATGGCCTCCGGTCATTGCGGCACTGCACGAACGTCAAAAGAAGATCGCTGATGGGCTGGACGCTGCCAGCCGAGCAGCTCGCGACCTGGAGTTGGCCCATGAGAAAGTGGGTCAGCAACTGCGCGAAGCGAAAGCTCAGGCAGCTGAAATCATCGAGCAAGCCAAGAAACGCGGTACCCAGATTGTCGACGAAGCCCGTGAACAGGCTCGTGTCGAAGCTGACCGTGTGAAGGCTCAGGCTCAAGCCGAGATCGAACAGGAACTGAACAGTGTCAAAGACGCGCTGCGTGCCCAAGTGGGTAGCCTGGCCGTTGGCGGTGCTTCGAAGATCCTGGGTGCCACAATCGATCAAAACGCGCACGCAGAGCTGGTTAACCAACTGGCTGCTGAAATCTAAGCGAGGGCGATCATGGCAGAACTGACCACGTTGGCCCGACCTTACGCTAAGGCGGCCTTCGAGCACGCTCAGGCCCACCAGCAACTGGCCAATTGGTCAGCCATGCTCGGCCTGGCAGCAGCGGTGTCGCAAGACGACACCATGCAGCGCGTGCTCAAGGCCCCGCGACTGACGAGCGCAGAAAAGGCCGCCACGTTCATTGACGTGTGCGGCGACAAGTTCGATGCCAAGGCACAGAATTTCATCCATGTCGTTGCTGAAAACGACCGTCTCCCGCTTCTGCCGGAGATCGCCGCCCTGTTCGACCTGTACAAGGCCGAGCAGGAGAAATCGGTAGACGTGGAAGTCACCAGTGCTTTTGCATTGAACCAAGAACAGCAAGACAAACTCGCCAAGGTTCTCAGTGCACGACTCAACCGGGAAGTGCGCCTGCAAGTCGAGGAAGACAAGTCCCTTATAGGGGGCGTTGTAATCCGCGCCGGCGACCTGGTTATCGATGGCTCGATTCGCGGCAAAATCGCGAAACTTGCCGAAGCATTGAAATCTTGAGTTTGAAGGGGCAGCAGAGCAATGCAGCAACTCAATCCTTCCGAAATAAGTGAAATTATCAAGGGCCGCATCGAAAAGCTCGATGTGACCTCCCAAGCCCGTAACGAAGGCACTGTCGTCAGCGTATCTGACGGTATCGTGCGGATTCACGGTCTGGCCGACGTCATGTACGGCGAGATGATCGAGTTTCCGGGCGGCGTCTACGGTATGGCCCTCAACCTGGAGCAGGACTCCGTAGGTGCCGTTGTACTGGGCGCATACACGACTCTGGCTGAAGGCATGAGCGCCAAGTGCACCGGCCGCATCCTCGAAGTTCCGGTTGGTAAGGAACTGCTGGGTCGCGTAGTCGACGCACTGGGTAACCCTGTTGACGGCAAAGGTCCGCTGAACAACACCGAGACCGACGCGGTCGAGAAAGTTGCTCCAGGCGTGATCTGGCGTAAGTCGGTAGACCAGCCTGTACAGACTGGCTACAAGGCTGTCGATGCCATGATCCCTGTCGGCCGTGGCCAGCGTGAGCTGATCATCGGTGACCGTCAGATCGGTAAGACCGCTCTGGCGATCGACGCGATCATCAACCAGAAAAACAGCGGCATCTTCTGCGTATACGTGGCAATCGGTCAGAAGCAATCGACCATCGCCAACGTGGTTCGCAAGCTGGAAGAGAACGGTGCATTGGCTAACACCATCATCGTTGCTGCCAGTGCTTCCGAATCGGCCGCACTGCAGTTCCTGGCACCGTACTCCGGTTGCACCATGGGCGAATACTTCCGCGACCGCGGTGAAGACGCGCTGATCGTCTATGACGATCTGTCCAAGCAAGCAGTGGCTTACCGCCAGATTTCCCTGCTGCTGCGCCGTCCACCAGGCCGTGAAGCCTACCCAGGCGACGTGTTCTATCTCCACTCCCGTCTGCTGGAGCGTGCATCCCGCGTTTCGGAAGAGTACGTCGAGAAGTTCACCAACGGCGCCGTGACTGGCAAGACCGGTTCCCTGACCGCTCTGCCGATCATCGAAACCCAGGCTGGCGACGTTTCCGCGTTCGTTCCGACCAACGTGATCTCCATCACCGACGGTCAGATCTTCCTGGAATCGGCCATGTTCAACTCGGGCATCCGTCCTGCTGTGAACGCCGGTGTTTCGGTATCCCGTGTAGGTGGTGCCGCTCAGACCAAGATCATCAAGAAGCTGTCCGGTGGTATCCGTACCGCTCTGGCTCAGTACCGTGAACTGGCGGCATTCGCCCAGTTCGCATCTGACCTGGACGAAGCGACCCGTAAGCAACTTGAGCATGGTCAGCGCGTTACCGAGCTGATGAAGCAGAAGCAATACGCACCGATGTCGATCGCTGACATGGCGCTGTCGCTGTATGCCGCTGAGCGTGGGTTCCTGACTGACATTGAAATCGCCAAGATCGGCAGCTTCGAACAAGCGCTGATTGCTTTCTTCAACCGCGATCACGCCGATTTGATGGCCAAGATCAACGTGAAGGGTGACTTCAATGACGAAATCGACGCTGGCCTCAAAGCCGGTATCGAGAAGTTCAAGGCCACCCAAACCTGGTAAGCCGCAGCGGGAGCCGCAAGGCTCCCGCTTGCTAACCTGATAGGTGTTACATGGCAGGCGCAAAAGAGATTCGCAGTAAGATTGCGAGCATCAAAAGCACGCAAAAGATTACCAGCGCCATGGAAAAAGTGGCGGTCAGCAAAATGCGCAAGGCACAAATGCGCATGGCTGCTAGCCGTCCTTATGCGGAGCGCATCCGCCAGGTGATTGGTCATCTGGCCAACGCCAACCCGGAATATCGCCACCCATTCATGATCGACCGCGCTGTCAAGCGCGTCGGTTACGTTGTGGTGAGCAGTGACCGTGGTCTGTGCGGTGGCTTGAACACCAACCTGTTCAAGGCCCTGGTCAAGGACATGGCGGTAAACCGCGAACAAGGCGTCGAGATCGATCTGTGCGTGGTAGGTAGCAAGGGTGCGGCTTTCTTCCGCAACTTCGGCGGTAACGTCGTCGCCGCTATCAGCCACCTGGGTGAAGAACCGTCGATCAATGACCTGATCGGCAGCGTCAAGGTGATGCTGGATGCTTACCTGGAAGGCCGGATCGACCGCCTGTCCGTGGTATCCAACAAGTTCATCAACACCATGACGCAACAGCCGACCGTGGAGCAGTTGATTCCATTGGTTGCGACCCCGGAACAGGAACTCAAGCACCACTGGGACTACCTCTACGAACCGGATGCCAAGGAGCTGCTCGACGGCTTGATGGTCCGCTACGTGGAGTCGCAGGTGTACCAGGCGGTGGTCGAGAACAACGCAGCTGAACAAGCCGCGCGGATGATCGCGATGAAGAACGCTACCGACAACGCCGGTGATTTGATCAGCGATTTGCAGCTGATCTACAACAAGGCGCGTCAGGCTGCGATCACCCAAGAGATCTCGGAAATCGTCGGCGGCGCTGCCGCGGTTTAACGGTTCAAATATTCAGAGGATCCAGCTATGAGTAGCGGACGTATCGTTCAAATCATCGGCGCCGTTATCGACGTGGAATTCCCACGCGACAACGTACCGAGCATCTACGACGCCTTGAAGGTTCAAGGCGCCGAAACCACCCTCGAAGTTCAGCAGCAGCTGGGCGACGGCGTGGTTCGTACCATTGCGATGGGCTCCACCGAAGGCTTGAAGCGCGGTCTGGACGTCAACAACACTGGCGCAGCCATTTCCGTACCGGTCGGTAAAGCGACGCTGGGCCGGATCATGGACGTACTGGGCAACCCGATCGACGAAGCTGGTCCGATTGACACCGAAGAGCGCTGGGGCATTCACCGTCCTGCGCCAACCTTCGCTGAACAAGCGGGTGGCAACGAGCTGCTGGAAACCGGCATCAAGGTTATCGACCTGGTTTGCCCGTTCGCCAAGGGCGGTAAAGTCGGTCTGTTCGGTGGTGCCGGTGTAGGCAAGACCGTAAACATGATGGAACTGATCCGTAACATCGCCATCGAGCACAGCGGTTATTCCGTGTTCGCTGGTGTGGGTGAGCGTACTCGTGAGGGTAACGACTTCTACCACGAGATGAAGGACTCCAACGTTCTGGACAAAGTGGCACTGGTCTATGGCCAGATGAACGAGCCGCCGGGAAACCGTCTGCGCGTAGCCCTGACCGGCCTGACCATGGCCGAGAAGTTCCGTGACGAAGGTAACGACGTTCTGCTGTTCGTCGACAACATCTACCGTTACACCCTGGCCGGTACCGAAGTATCCGCACTGCTGGGCCGTATGCCTTCGGCAGTAGGTTACCAGCCGACCCTGGCTGAAGAGATGGGCGTGCTGCAAGAGCGCATCACTTCGACCAAGCAAGGCTCGATCACCTCGATCCAGGCGGTATACGTACCAGCGGACGACTTGACCGACCCGTCGCCAGCGACCACCTTCGCCCACTTGGACGCCACCGTCGTTCTGTCCCGTGACATCGCTTCCCTGGGTATCTACCCAGCGGTAGACCCACTGGACTCGACTTCTCGCCAGCTGGACCCGAACGTGATCGGCAACGACCACTACGAAACCGCTCGCGGCGTTCAGTACGTGCTGCAGCGTTACAAAGAACTGAAGGACATCATCGCGATCCTGGGTATGGACGAGCTGTCGGAAGCCGACAAGCAGTTGGTAAACCGTGCTCGTAAGATCCAGCGTTTCTTGTCGCAGCCGTTCTTCGTGGCTGAAGTCTTCACCGGTGCCTCGGGTAAATACGTTTCCCTGAAAGACACCATTGCTGGCTTCAAAGGCATCCTCAACGGTGACTACGACCACCTGCCAGAACAAGCGTTCTACATGGTCGGCGGCATCGAAGAAGCGATCGAGAAAGCCAAGAAACTGTAATCCCGGCGCCCGGAAACGGGCGCTAATTTAGGTTGAGGCAATCAGATGGCTATGACAGTCCATTGCGATATCGTCAGTGCGGAAGGGGAAATTTTCTCCGGTCTGGTCGAGTTTGTGGTTGCGCATGGTGAACTGGGGGATCTTGGTATCGCTCTGGGGCACGCACCGCTGATCACCAGCTTGAAGCCAGGTCCGATTAGTCTGACCAAGCAGGGCGGGGAAAAGGAGGTGTTCTACATCTCTGGTGGTTTCCTCGAGGTTCAGCCGAACATGGTCAAGGTCCTTGCCGACACCGTGCAACGTGCTGCCGACCTGGACGAAGCCTCCGCTCAGGAAGCCGTCAAGGCTGCCGAGAAGGCTCTGCACGAAAAAGGCGCAGACTTCGACTACGGTTCTGCTGCTGCACGTCTGGCCGAGGCCGCAGCCCAGCTGCGCACCGTCCAGCAGATCCGCAAGAAGTTCGGCGGCTAAGCCGTCTGCTTTTTGTGTGATTGATTAAAAAGGGTAGCCTCGGCTACCCTTTTTTCTTTTCGCGACACTCATCATCTGTTCGCAGTCGTTGACCACCCAGGATTGGTACCCGTCATGTCTCTCGAAATCGTTATCCTCGCGGCCGGCCAAGGCACTCGCATGCGTTCGGCGCTGCCCAAGGTACTGCATCCGATCGCTGGCAACTCCATGCTCGGTCATGTTATCCACAGCGCTCGCCAACTCGATCCACAGCGTATTCATGTGGTGATCGGCCACGGTGCCGATGCCGTGCGTGAACGGCTGGCGGCCGATGACCTGAATTTTGTCCTGCAGGATAAACAACTCGGGACGGGCCACGCGGTGGCCCAGGCGGTGCCGTTCATTACCGCTGACACGGTGCTGGTTCTTTACGGTGATGTGCCGCTGATCGAAATCGACACCTTGCAGCGCCTGCTCAAGCATGTTGGCCCGCAACAACTGGGCCTGTTGACCGTCGAGCTGGATGACCCTACCGGCTACGGTCGCATCGTGCGTGACGCCGACGGCCAGGTTACCGCCATCGTCGAGCAGAAGGATGCCAACGAAGCCCAACGCGCCATCACCGAGGGCAACACCGGGATCCTGGCGCTGCCGGCCGGGCGCCTGGGTGACTGGATGAGTCGCCTGTCGAACAACAACGCCCAAGGCGAGTACTACCTGACCGACGTGATCGCCATGGCAGTGACTGACGGCCTGGTGGTTGCTACTGAGCAACCCTTGGACGCAATGGAAGTGCAGGGTGCCAATGATCGTCGGCAACTGGCCGAGCTGGAACGCCACTATCAGCTGCGCGCCGCTCGCCGCTTGATGGCCCAGGGCGTAACCCTGCGTGACCCGGCCCGTTTCGATGTTCGAGGTGAGGTCAGCGTGGGCCGCGACGTGGTCATCGACATCAACGTCATCCTTGAGGGCAAGGTCGTCATCGAAGACGACGTGGTTATCGGTCCGAACTGCGTGATCAAGGACAGCACCTTGCGCAAAGGCGTGGTGATCAAGGCCAACAGTCACTTGGACGGAGCGGTGATGGGAGAAGGTAGCGATGCCGGCCCATTTGCCCGTTTGCGTCCTGGCTCCGTGCTGGAGGCCCATGCCCATGTGGGTAACTTTGTCGAGCTGAAGAACGCCCACCTGGGTGAAGGCGCCAAGGCCGGTCACCTGACCTATCTGGGTGACGCTGAAGTCGGCGCCCGCACCAATATTGGCGCCGGCACCATCACCTGTAACTATGACGGCGCGAACAAGTGGAAGACGGTACTGGGGGAGGACGTATTCATCGGTTCCAACAACTCCTTGGTAGCGCCTGTGGATATCTCCAGCGGTGCGACCACAGCGGCCGGTTCGACCATTACCCAGAATGTGGATAACCGACAGCTGGCTGTGGGGCGTGCACGCCAGAAGAATATCGACGGCTGGAAGCGTCCGGAAAAAATCAAGAAACCTTAAAGTTATCCACAGTCCACCCTGTGGGAGCGAGCCTGCTCGCGATAGGGGTATATCAGCCAAGTAGTCATCGACTGACACAACGCAATCGCGAGCAGGCTCGCTCCCACAGGATCTCCCTCTTTTCTGAATTTTTCTCCCTTCGCCTTGACGATCGCCGCACAATAGGTTTTGATTGCTTACGTTATCTTTCGAATCGAAACTTAAACTGCCATGTCAAAGCGCAACACCCCCCAACGCCGCCACAACATCCTTGCCTTGCTCCAAGAGCAGGGTGAAGTCAGTGTGGACGAGCTGGCCAAGCGCTTCGAAACCTCGGAAGTTACGATTCGCAAGGATCTTGCCGCCCTGGAGACCAATGGGCTGCTCTTGCGTCGTTACGGTGGCGCGGTCCCGATGCCGCAGGAGTTGGTGGCCGATAACGCCCAGACCGTGTCCAAGTACAAGCAAGCCATCGCCCGGGCGGCGGTGAAGCGGATTCGCGAACACGCGCGCATCATCATCGACAGCGGCAGCACCACTGCCGCCATGATCCCCGAACTCGGCCTGCAACCGGGGTTGGTGGTCATGACCAACTCTCTGCACGTCGCCAGTGCCTTGAACGAACTGGAACACGAACCGGTACTGTTGATGACTGGCGGCACCTGGGATCCTCATTCCGAATCCTTCCAGGGCCAGGTGGCGGAACAGGTCCTGCGTTCCTATGACTTCGACCAGCTGTTCATCGGTGCCGACGGCATCGACCTGATTCGTGGTACCACCACCTTCAACGAGTTACTGGGGCTAAGCCGGGTCATGGCTGAGGTGGCCCGTGAGGTAATCGTGATGGTGGAGGCCGATAAAATCGGTCGCAAGATCCCCAACCTGGAACTGCCGTGGAGCAGCGTCCATACCCTCATTACCGATGATCGCCTGCCCGTAGAGGCTCGCGATCAGATTCAGGCGCGCGGCATCCAGGTGATCTGCGCGTCTGTCAGCCAGGAGAAATAACATGTGTGGAATTGTCGGCGCCGTTGCTGAACGCAACATCACAGCCATCCTGCTCGAAGGCCTCAAGCGTCTGGAATACCGTGGCTATGACAGTGCGGGTGTGGCAGTGCTCACCAACGATGGGCAACTTGAGCGCATGCGTCGGCCGGGCAAGGTCAGTGAGCTGGAGCAGGCGCTGGAAGCCGAGCCGCTGATCGGTCGCCTGGGCATTGCCCACACCCGTTGGGCCACCCACGGTGCGCCGTGCGAGCGCAATGCCCATCCGCATTTCTCCGGCGACCTGGCAGTGGTGCACAACGGCATCATCGAGAACCACGAAGCCTTGCGTGAACAGCTCAGGGCCCAGGGCTACGTCTTCACCTCGGACACTGACACTGAAGTCATCGCCCATCTGCTCAATCACAAGCTCAAGGAACTGACGGACCTGACCGTGGCCCTAAAGGCCACCGTCAAGGAGCTTCACGGCGCCTATGGCCTGGCAGTCATCAGTGCGAAACAGCCGGATCGTCTGGTGGCGGCCCGCAGTGGCAGCCCGCTGGTGATTGGCCTGGGCCTGGGGGAAAACTTCCTGGCGTCTGACCAGTTGGCACTGCGTCAGGTCACTGACCGTTTCATGTATCTGGAAGAGGGCGATATCGCTGAAATTCGCCGCGACAGCGTGCAGATCTGGGATCTCGATGGCCAAGTGGTAGAGCGCGAAATCGTGCAGTACCGCGACGGTGCCGAAGCCGCCGACAAGGGCGAGTTCCGCCACTTCATGCTCAAGGAAATCCACGAGCAACCGGCTGTGGTGCAACGTACCCTGGAAGGGCGCATGAGCCAGAGCCAGGTATTGGTCCAAGCCTTTGGCCCACAGGCAGCCGAATTGTTCGCCAAGGTTCGCAATGTGCAGATCGTCGCCTGCGGCACCAGCTATCACGCCGGCATGGTCGCTCGTTACTGGCTGGAGGAATTGGCCGGTATTCCGTGCCAGGTGGAAGTTGCCAGTGAGTTCCGTTATCGCAAGGTGGTGGTGCAACCGGACACGCTGTTCGTCACCATTTCCCAGTCCGGTGAAACCGCCGATACCCTAGCGGCCCTGCGCAATGCCAAGGCCTTGGGTTTCCTCGCCAGCCTGGCGATCTGCAACGTCGGCATCAGCTCGTTGGTGCGCGAATCCGACCTGACCTTGCTGACGCAGGCTGGCCGCGAGATCGGCGTGGCGTCGACCAAGGCCTTTACCACCCAGTTGGTCGGTCTTCTGCTGTTGACCTTGTCGTTGGGCCAGGTGCGCGGGACCTTGGCCGAGGGTGTAGAGGCAACACTGGTGGAAGAACTGCGCCGCCTGCCGGCCCGTCTGGGTGAAGCCCTGGCGATGGACAACACTGTGGAAAAAATCGCCGAACTGTTCGCCGAGAAGAACCACACCCTGTTCCTGGGCCGTGGTGCGCAATTCCCGGTAGCGATGGAAGGCGCCCTGAAACTCAAGGAAATCTCCTATATCCACGCCGAAGCCTACCCGGCCGGTGAGCTCAAGCATGGCCCGCTGGCTCTGGTGGACAACGACATGCCGGTGGTCACCGTGGCCCCGAACAACGAGCTGTTGGAAAAGCTCAAGTCCAACCTTCAGGAAGTGCGTGCCCGTGGCGGCCAACTGATCGTCTTTGCTGACGAAAAGGCCGGCATGACCAATGGCGAAGGGAATCACGTGGTGCATATGCCGCACATCCACGACGCCCTGGCGCCGATCCTCTATACCATCCCGCTGCAGTTGCTGTCGTACTACGTGGCCGTGCTCAAGGGGACGGATGTCGATCAGCCGCGGAATCTGGCGAAGTCTGTGACGGTGGAGTGAGGGACGTCTGCCGAACGGGTCCTGGATCACCTTCAGATCTTGAAGGTGTTGACCATTTGCTGCAGGCGGATCGACTGTTTTTCCAGTTCATTGCACGCCTGCAAAGTGGATTGCAGATTGCCGACAGTCTTCTGGTTCAGGTCATTGATGTGGCTGATGTCCCGATCCAGATTGTCCACCACTGAGGTTTGTTCTTCGGTAGCGGTGGCCATGGATAGGTTGATTTCGTCGATCTCGCCAATGCCCTGCAGTACCTGATTGAGTCGTTCACCGGCAAGCCTGGCGGTGCTGACGTTGGTGTCGCTGTGGCGCTGGCTTTCCAGCATGGCATTGACGGCGCTGCCGGCGCCGGCTTGCAACTCCTCGATCATATTGTGAATTTCCTGCGCCGATTGTTGAGTGCGATGGGCGAGGGTGCGCACCTCGTCCGAGACCACCGCAAAGCCACGTCCGGCGTCTCCGGCACGGGCGGCCTCGATGGCGGCGTTGAGGGCCAGCAGGTTGGTCTGGTCGGAAATACCCTTGATCACGTCGAGGATCCGGCCTATTTTCAAGGTTTTTTCATTCAGGCTTTCGATGTCCTGACGGGTATTGAGCACTTGTGATGAGAGCTGTGCCATGGCGCTGATGCTGCGCTCCACTACCTGTTGGCCTTCCTGGGTCTGGTTCTTGGTATCCGAGGCGCGATTTGACGCATGTGCGGCGCTACGGGCGATCTCCTGGGCGGCGGCGCCCAGCTCGTTGATGGCTGTGGCGATGTTGTGGGTCAACGCCGCCTGGGTGTCGGAGCTTTTCAGGGACGAGTGCGATGCCTGGCTGACCTGCGCGGCCAGTTGGGTGAGTTGGCTACTGGACGTCAGGACTTCGCGTATCGAGTGCTGAATGCGTTCGACGAAGCGGTTGAACCCGCCAGCCATCACGCCAAACTCGTCCTGGGACAGGCTCTGCAGGCGTTGGGTCAGATCGCCTTCGCCATCGGCAATGGATTGCATGGCCAAGCCCATATTGCGTAAAGGCCGCATCAGGGCATTGATCAATAGACCGAGCAAGACAACGGTGATCAGTATCGCAATCAGCGTTGCGATCAGGGCCGAGGTGCGAAACTCATGGAGCGCGGCGTAGGCCTTGTCCTTGTCCACCGACAGTCCGATGGACCAGTGCAATGACGGCAGGCCGTTGATCGGCGTGAATGTAACGATCCGGGTGCTGCCGTTTTCCTGTACTTCATTCAGGTTGTCATTGATACCCGGAGCACCTTCGGGGAACGCTTGGGCCAGAGTCTTGGTGACCAAGGCACTGTCCGGATGCACCAGGATCTTGCCGTCGTCACTGACCAGGAAGGCATAGCCGATGCCGTTGAGATCAACGGAGTTGACGATGCTGGCGAGCTTTTCCAGGCTCAGACTCGCCCCGAATACGCCGGCTGCCTTGCCGTTGATCTTGATCGGCACCGCCTCGGTCATGATCAGATAATCGATGCCGGCTCCAATGTAGGGTTCGGTCAGGACGGGGCTGAGGGAGGCTGCCGCCTCCTTGTACCACTGGCGCTGACGGACATCGTAGCCATCGGGCATCACCCGCTCGGGATAAATGAAGAAACGACTATCTTGGAGCCCGACATAGCTGGCGATAAAGGTCTTGGTGATGATGTCTTGAGAGAGCATCTTGCTGATGGTAGCCGGGGTGGGGTCGGCGGCAATGGTTTCGGCGGCGCCCTCGATCAGCAGGAGCCGGCCAGCCAGCCAATTGTCGAGGTTGGCGCCGAGCAACTTGCCAGTGGTTTGCAAGCTGCTGTGCAGCGCTTCGCGGGTACTTGCTTGTTGTCGATGGTCATTGAGCAGTGAGAACGACAGGAATACTGCCACTGAGATGACACAGGCGCCGAGAAGGATCTTGTGGCCGAATTTCATACTGATGCCCATGAAGCACGCTCGTCAGGTCTTGTTTTTATGAGTCCCCGCCAGGGTTGGGCGAAGATTTGACGAGTGGACAGGTTTTGTCGAACTAGAAAAGATGATGGGCAATCGTAGGAATTTTTATGGCATCAAGTGACGCGGATGCGCGCTTGCCGAGCGCCCGGATTCCGGGCTGAGCATCACTCCAGAAAACACCGGTCAAAAAGGTAGACGCTGCCCGGTTTGAGGTTTTCCACGGTGCGTTGCGGGCGGCCGCCATCGCCGCTTTTCTTGCGGCCGGTTTCCTGCAGGTAGCCCGCTTCGGTCATCTTCAGCAGACGCTGGCGCATACTGGTCTTGAGCACCGGACGCTCGAGTACCAGGGAAAAAATGCCCACGGCTTCCGGCGCGCTGAACTCGGGGCCTAGGAACATCAGCGGCAGGCTGCTGTAGAGCGCTTTGGAGAACAGCCGCTCCTGCACGGCAGCCACCAGGCTGTTGTGGTCGAAAGGGAGTTTTATCGTGGCGTCAGCGACGTCCTTTAGCGCAAAGAATCCCTGGTGTTCGGCGAGCGGGGGCGTATCGCTGACAATGGCCAGGTAGAACGTCGATGATGACCAGCAGCGTGGATCGCGGAACGCGTCGCCGACGGTGCCGACCTGTTCGATCCAGGCCAGCGGCATGCCCACTTTGTTCGAATTGCGCAGGCGCTCCACGGCGTCGTTCAGCGTGAGATCTTCGACCCCTCCATTCACCACGATCCCTGGCAGCGCCCAATGGCCGGCGAACGGCTCTGCTTCCCGGCGGTTCAGGAGGATTTCAAGGGCCTGGGCTTCCCGGTTGAAGCGCAGCACACACAGGTCGATGGTGTGCAGATAATCGCGCGCAGCGGCTGTGCGGTTCGGCATGTCAGTTTCCGTGGGTAGCGTAAAGGTCGTAGTTTACCGGGTCCATGCCGGGTGCCATCCAGTGATTGGGCAGCAGTTCGCCTAAAGCCAGTCGTTCGCGAACCAGCGTGCTGCGCACATGGATCTTCTCTTCCACACAAAGGATGGAAAAGCGCTCCAGTAATTCCTGGCCGCGGTAGAAGGTCGGTAACAGATCCGCGACGTCCTGGCCCACCACTAACGCTATCCGCTTGCCGTCCAAGGCCAGGCTGTCGGCCAGGTGGGCAAGCAGGGTGTAGCTGTAGATGGCGCCTTCGACACCACGCGCGACGACCTGCTCGACCCGGCTTGCATGCACTGGCGCGCAGCACAGCGGCTGAACGTGCTCGACGATCGACTCCAGCCATTTCAGGCGAATTTCATAGTCAACCATTCGCTTGCCGTAGGGATGCCTGAAGCTTGGGGCGACCAGCACGCGCCTGGCCTGGAATGACGCCTGGATCATCACCTGGGCGTGACCGGCATGAGGGGGATTGAAGGCGCCGCCATAAAGGGCCAGTTCGAACATGGCTTATTCTCTTTAGGTACACGACATGTACCGTATCATCAAAAACGTGTCCGGTGAAATTTATCTGAGTCATGTCTATTTCAGGCTTGCATGAATCGATAGGCAAGAAAAATTCTTTTCACGGTGGCTTGTCATTAAAGTACACGTTATGTACTCTCGTTTCCGTGAACAGGAGAAACCAGTATGAATAGCCTGAACCGTAAGACGGCTTCCTTCGATGTCGATGCGCAAAAGAGCTTTACACCGCTTTGCCCTGATGAGCTGCCAGTGCCTGGTGGAGAACAAATTGGCGACGAGCTGAATTTCATCGCTTCCCTGGCCAGCCTGCGTGTCGGCAGCAAGGATGCCCATTCGCCTCAGGCGCCATGGGTGGTCGCCGAGCATTCACAGATGCTCACCCCGACCGGGCTCGAGCACGCCGACGTCACTTGGGTCAGCCACTGTGTCCCCGGTACCGAAGGTTTCACCTTGTTGGACGAACTGCCGACTCCCTACGACTACGACTATTTCGTCTGGAAGGGCGTCGAGCCGGATTTTCACCCGTACGGCGCCTGTTACCACGACCTGCACGGCAAGCTGTCCACCGGGGTGATCGAGTACCTGAAAGGCCTGGGTGTGGAGCAGGTTCTTGTCGGCGGGCTGGCGCTGGATTTCTGCGTCAAGACCACGGCCCTGCAACTGGCTGCCGCCGGCTTCAACGTGATCGTTCACCTTCCGGCCTGCCGGGCCATCAGTGAGGAGGGCGCCACGCAAGCCATTCAGGACCTGCAGCAAGCGGGGGTCTGGGTTGCCAGGACCCGCGAAGAAACCATCCGCCTGGCAAGCGAGTAAGGAGCAAACATGGACAGCGCATTCGACTCAAACAGTGGCGTCATCCAGAGCCTGCTGGATACCGATTACTACACCTTCACCATGATGCAGGCGGTTTTGCACCAGCACCCGAACGTGGAGGTGGAGTATCAGTTCATCGTGCGTTCCAAAGAGCGGCTCGGTCACCTGATCCCGGACATTCGTGTGGAACTGGAAAAGCTTGCCGGATTGCAGTTGCGCGAGGGGGAGCAAAGGTTTTTGTTCAACAAGCGTTTCCGCGAATACCTGACACCGGACTTCGAACAGTTCCTGGGTCTGTTTCGCTTCAATCTGCGCTACATCCATGTGTCGGAGGTTGACGGCCAACTGCACATCCGCGTTCGTGGTCCGATGTTGCACTGCATCATGTTCGAGCAGCCGGTACTGGCGATGGTCAGCGAGCTGCGCAACCGCGAGAAGTACCCCGAAGTCGAACTGGCCGACGTTACCCGCAAGCTGTACCAGAAGTTCGAGTGGCTGGAGAAAAACGCCAGTCGTGAAGAACTTGCCGAGTTCCGTGTTTCCGACTTTTCCACCCGTCGCCGGCTGTCCTTCAGGGCGCAACGTGAAGTGGTGAATATCATGCGCAGTGATTTTCCCGGCGTGTTTGTCGGCACCAGTAACGCTCACCTGGCGTATGAGTTCGATCTCCCACTGATCGGCACGATGGCTCACCAATGGCTGATGGTCCATCAGCAACTCGGGCGCCTGCGCGAGAGTCAGAACGCGGCCTTGGAAAACTGGGTGCGCGAGTATCGTGGCCGGCTCGGTATCGCGCTGACGGACTGCATCAGCACCGACTTCTTCCTCAAGGATTTCGACCTGTACTTCGCCAAGCTCTATGACGGGCTGCGCCAGGATTCAGGTGACCCGATTGTCTGGGCTGACAAAGTGCTGGGGCGTTACCGGGAATTGGGTGTCGATCCACGGACCAAGGACCTGATGTTCTCCGACGGTCTCAATTTCGAGAAATGCTTGCCGATCCTGCGTCATGTCCGCGGCAAGGCCAAGTTCGGTTTTGGCATGGGCACCAGCCTGGCCTGCGATGTCGAGGGGGTCGAGCCGCTGAGCATTGTCATGAAACTGGTGCGCGTTCATGGCGAGCCGGTGGTGAAGTTCTCCGATGATCCGATCAAGAACGTCTGTGAAGATGTTTCGTTCCTTCGCTATGCCGCCCAAGTGTTCAACGTCGCCCTGATCAATCCACAGATGGGAGCCTGATATGACTTCACTTCAGCAAGAGCGCATTGCCCGGGAACTGGGCATCGATCGCCAACTCAAACAGGGCGGTGAGCACCTCGAGATTGCCCGTCGCGTTGGGTTTATCAAGCAGGTTTTACGTGAGTCGGGTTGCACGTCCCTGGTACTGGGTATCAGCGGCGGCGTCGACTCGCTCACAGCCGGGCGTCTATGCCAGTTGGCGGTGGAACAATTGCGAGGCGAGGATTACGAGGCGCGTTTCATCGCCGTGCGACTGCCTTACAAGACCCAGGCCGATGAGCCAGACGCCCAAGCATCCTTGGACTTCATCCGGCCGGACCTGATCACCACGAGCAACATTGCCGCGTGTGTGGATGGCCTGATGGCCAATATCGCGATCGACGGCTTGCAGCCTTCGGCCGAGCACACTGACTTTGTCAAAGGCAATGCCAAGGCCCGGGCACGGATGTTGGCACAATACGCCATTGCCAATATGAGCAATGGGCTGGTGGTCGGTACCGACCATGGCGCGGAGGCGGTGATGGGGTTCTTCACTAAATTCGGCGACGGTGCATGCGACTTGGCGCCGTTGTCCGGGCTGACGAAGACTCAGGTGCGGTGGTTGGCCGATGCCATGGGCGCGCCTGCGTCGCTGGTGCAAAAGGCGCCGACCGCCGATCTGGAAGACTTGGCACCCGGTCGGTTGGATGAGGTGGCGTATGGTTGCAGTTACATGGAGATCGATGCGTATCTGATGGGTGAAGAGGTGTCGCCTCAGGCGCGACACATCATCGAACGCGCCTACGGCAAGACGGCTCACAAACGAGCATTGCCGCGTGTTCCGGCGGTGTCATGAACGACATCAAGCCAGCGTAAGCAGGCTTTCAAATGCAACCCTGGTCCCGAATGGAGTGGATGAATGACCCAGGCAACCGGTATCAACGATCGCGTACGCATCAAGAACGTCGAAGTGCTCTCGGACAACTGGTACGTACTGCGCAAGACCACCTATGACTACCTCGGTCGCAACGGCCAATGGCAGGAGTTGACCCGCGAGACCTATGACCGCGGCAATGGCGCCACAATCCTGCTGTACAGCAAGGCCAAGCAGACCGTGGTGTTGACCCGGCAATTCCGCTTTCCGGCCTTCGTCAACGGACACGATGACCTGTTGATCGAAACCTGTGCCGGCCTGTTGGACAACGACGATCCGCACACCTGCATCCGCAAGGAAACCCAGGAAGAAACCGGCTACGTCATCCAGGACGTGCGCAAGGTCTTCGAAGCCTTCATGAGCCCGGGCTCGGTGACGGAGCGGCTGCATTTTTTCGTCGGCGAGTATTTCGACGAAGACAAACGACACGCCGGCGGCGGGTTGGAAGAGGAGGGCGAGGAAATCGAGGTGCTGGAGCTGCCGCTCGACCAGGCCCTGGGCATGATCGAGAGCGGAGAAATCTGCGACGGCAAGACCATCATGCTGTTGCAGTACGCCAAGCTGCATCGGTTGCTGGATTAGGTTCACTCTCAGGCCTCCAGCCAGGACGCTCCAGAAACTTACGGTGAGCTCTTCCCCGGCCAAGAATCGAGCTTGATCGGGGTTTTCCACAGCTTCGTTGGATGAAGCGCTACAAGCTTGAATCCAGAAGTTTTTTCTGCTCGATACGCCATGCCTTGGTGCGCTAGAACGCAGACCCAACCCGCTCCTGTCGGCAGCCGGTTCGTCGTATTCACGAAGAACCGCTGAACAACTGCGTTGACAACCTGGGACATAGGTGATGATATTCAGTCATACGACAACGTATGACATCAAAAAATAATAAAAACGAAAGGCTCCGATATGCCTTCTACATTTGCAGCCCAGCAAGTCTGTAATACGTCGGCCTTGCTTCTCTCCACAGAGCGCCAACGGCCTTCGCCACTTTCTGAAAAGCCTTATGCAGGCTTGCAAGTGCAATCGAATTTTCCCCTATCGACATTCAAGCGACGTCAGCTGTCCAGCCAGGCGAGGGTGTCTGTCGCTTGCGTTTCCTCCTTAGTTCCTACCCCCAATGAATGGCAGTACTTGGAGAACAATAATGAGAAAAACATTCTGCGCCTCTTTAATCGCCTCTTTTCTGAGCCTGACCGCCGGCACGGCAATGGCCGCCGACGCCAGTGACTGGCCAAGCCGACCCGTGCAGGTGGTGGTCATTGCCAATGCCGGTGGTGATACCGATTTCAATGCCCGAATGATGGCCAAGTACTTCACCAAGCTCACTGGCAAACCCATGGTCGTCACCAACATGGCTGGCGGGGGCGGGACGATTGCCGCCGATGCGGTCAAGAGCGCGGCACCGGATGGCAATACCATTCTGTTTACCCATACCGGCCAGTTGATCGTGAACGAGGTGGCAGGGCTCTCCGAGGACCGTTTTGACGCATTTGATATCTCCTGCATCGCTGGCGTCGACAAAGGTGCGGTGTTTGTCTCGGCGAAAAGCTCGAGCATCGACACCCTTGATCAACTGATTGAAAAAGCCAAGGCCAAGCCCGGCACCATCACCTACGGTACCGAAATGGGCAACTTCTCCCATCTTCAAGGGCTGATGTTCGAGAAGCTGGCCGGCGTGAAATTGAAAATGGTCGACAGCGGCACAGTGTCCGAAAAAATCGTCGCCTTGCTGGGCAAGCGCATCGACCTCGGTGCCATCAGCTATGGCTCGGTCCAGGATTACATCACCAGCGGCAAAATGACCGCCCTGGGTCAACCCAACGCCGAGCGCAACGCACTGCTGGGTGACGTCAAGACCTTCAAGGAACAAGGCGTGGACCTGGTCCTGGACAAGCCTTACGTCGTGGCCTTCCCGAAGGGTACGGACCCGGCCATCGTCAAGAAAATGGCCGATACGATGAAGAAGATCACCGAAGAGCCGGAATACGCCGAGGAGCTGAAGAAGTCGTTCAAGCAACCGGTCAGCTTCCAGGGCAGCGAAGAAGCCATTGCGACCCTCAACAAAACCCGCGACAGCTTCATGCAGTTCAAGGACGAGATGCGTAAGGCCAAATAACACCGCATGACGGGCTCGGGTGCGTACTGGCACCCGACAGCCCAGTCCTTCCCAGCAAGAGGAGCCTGTATGGATTCCTATAAAAGAAACGAGCTGATTGCCGGACTGGCAATGCTCGGTGCCGGCGTGGCGTATCTGGTATTGACCCTGAATCTGCCGCGCCGCAGTTTCGTCGATGCTGCGTTTGTGCCCTGGGTGCTCGCCGTTGCGTTGTGCCTGTTGGGCGCGTTGCAATTATGGGCGTGGCGAAAGCTGCCGGACCAACCTGCCGAACCCGCTGAAAAAACCGAGCAGATTGATTATCCGACGGTTTTCAAGTCCCTCGCGTTGGTGCTGCTTTACACCGCGTTGCTGCAACCCGTGGGATTCATCGTCATGACCGTGCTTTATCTGTACGTCCAATTCATCGTGTTGACCCCTGCGGAACAGAAGGTCAAGCACCTCCTGTACGGGTTCATCGCGGTCGTTTCGTCAGTGTTGATCTTTTACATTTTTCGCCATGGCTTCGACTTGCTCCTGCCTGTCGGTCTATTGGATTTCTAGGAGACGGCCATGATTGAACTCATGCAGCAAGGCTTCGGTGCCGTACTGACTCCCTATGTGTTTTTCCTCATGACACTCGGTGTTGCGGTGGGGATTGTTTTTGGTGCGGTGCCCGGGCTTTCGGCCACCATGGCTATCGCGTTGTGCCTGCCGCTGACTTACTCGATGGGCCCTGGCACGGGCCTGGCGCTGCTGGTTGCGCTGTTTGTCGGTGCCACCTCGGGAGGACTGATATCGGCGATATTGCTCAACATACCGGGAACGCCGGCATCGATCGCCACGACATTCGATGGTTGGCCGTTGATGAAGAAGGGAATGGGCGTCAAGGCGCTGGGGATCGGCGTGGTGTTCTCGTTCCTGGGCACTATTTTCAGTATCGCCGCGCTGATGTTCATCGCTCCGATCCTGGCGGATCTGGCCTTGAGTTTTGGCCCGCACGAATACTTTTCCATCGCGATTTTCTCGCTGACGTTGATCGCCACGCTGTCCACCGGCTCGTTGGTCAAAGGCCTGTTCGCCGGTGCCCTGGGCTTTGCCTTTTCCACCGTGGGGATTGCCCCGGTCGAGGCGATCCGCCGTTTTACGTTTGACCTGCCGAGCCTCAATGGCGGCTTTGCCATGCTCACTGTCATGATCGGTATGTTTGCAGTGGCCGAAGTGCTGAAGTTTGCTGAAAGCGCACGCCTGAGCCATCGAGCCAAACCACAGCACGTCAGCATGAAAGGCGTAAAAGGTTTTGGTTTTTCGATGAAGGAGTTCGTCGGTCAACTGCCCAATGCCACCCGTTCATCCCTGATCGGCCTGGGCATTGGTATCCTGCCCGGTATCGGTGCCGGTACCTCGAATATCGTTTCTTATATCGTGGCGAAGAAACGTTCCAAAACCCCGGAAGAGTTCGGCAAAGGCAAGATCGACGGCGTGGTCGCCAGCGAGACGGCAAACAACGCCGGCATTGGCGGCGCGATGATTCCGCTGTTGACCCTGGGCATTCCCGGCGATACCACCACGGCTGTGATGCTCGGCGGTTTCATGATTCACGGCATCCAGCCGGGGCCTCTGCTGTTCATCAGCCAGGCGCCGTTGGTCTATACGATCTTCGCCGCGCTGATCCTCGCTTCGGTCCTGATGCTGGTGCTCGAGTTCTACGGACTGCGCATGTTCATCAAACTGCTGGCGGTGCCCAAGCACATTCTGTTGCCGATCATCCTTGTGCTCTGTGTGGTTGGCGCATTTGGCCTGAACAGCCGGATCTTCGACGTCTGGGCGGTGCTGCTGTTTGGCTTGCTGGGCTACGGGTTCGTCAAGAGCGGGTTGCCGATTGCGCCGTTCATCATCGGTTTCATCCTGGGCCCCATGGCGGAGACCAATTTGCGTCGTGGCTTGATGCTGTCCGATGGCAATTTCACCGGCTTCCTGTCCAACCCCATCTCAGCGGGCTTTCTCATCCTGGCCGCCGCGTCTATCTCCTGGCACCTGGTGACGGTCATTCGCAACAGGAAAAGCGCTGCTATCGAATTGATGCGCAGTTAGTGGCCTGTTTTCATTCCCGCGTATATGCCGCTGTCACACGAACCCGTGCGGCAGCGGCTGACTCCAAAACGTTCGGAGCATAGCCATGCAAGAGACGCCGCAAATACCTTCCTCCGACGACGACCGTATTGCCTGGGTGCGCGTGGCCTCGGTCTACCTGCCGCTGGCCAATCCCATCAGCGACGCCAAGGTGCTCACCGGTCGGCAGAAGCCGATGACGGAAATCGCCATTCTGTTTGTGGAAATCGAAACCAGGGACGGCCATCGGGGCTTGGGATTCAGCTATTCCAAGCGCGCCGGTGGTCCTGGGCAATTTGCCCATGCCCAGGAAGTTGCCCCCAGCCTCATTGGCGAAAACCCCAGCGACATTTCCAAGCTGTGGGACAAGCTCTGCTGGGCCGGTGCTTCGGTGGGGCGGAGCGGTCTGGCCACCCAGGCGATTGGTGCGTTTGATGTCGCCTTGTGGGATCTGAAAGCCAAGCGGGCAAATCTTTCCCTGGCTCGCTTGCTGGGCGCCCATCGCGATTCTGTTCAGTGCTACAACACGTCGGGTGGGTTCCTTCACACTCCGCTTGACCAATTAATGATCAATACCGACCTTTCCCGGGAGAAGGGCATAGGGGGCATCAAGCTCAAGGTCGGCCAGCCTGACCAGGCGCTGGATCTGCGCCGTGTCAGCACCATCCGCAAACATCTGGGGGATGACTTTCCGTTGATGGTGGACGCCAACCAGCAATGGGACCGACCTGCTGCGCAGCGAATGTGTCGACGTCTCGAGCAGTTCAACCTGGTCTGGATCGAGGAACCGTTGGATTGCTACGACGCTGAAGGTCATGCCGCGCTGGCCCTGCAATTCGACACGCCGATCGCGACCGGTGAAATGCTCACCAGCGTTGCCGAGCACTGGGAATTCATCAAGCTGCGCGCCGCCGATTACCTGATGCCCGACGCGCCCCGTGTCGGTGGCATTACCCCTTACCTCAAGGTCCAGGCGTTGGCCGAGCAAGCGGGACTGATGATCGCGCCGCACTTTGCCATGGAACTGCACATTCATCTGGCCGCCACGTATAGCCGCGAGCCATGGGTTGAGCATTTCGAATGGCTGGAGCCTCTGTTCAACGAACGCATGCAAACCCGCGATGGACGCATGTTAGTGCCTACCCGCCCTGGCCTTGGGTTGTCCTTGAGCGAGCGTGTGGCGGGTTGGACGGCGAGCCAGGCGGCGTTCGGGCAGCGTCCGTAAACCGGTCGAGGACAGAGGATGCCATCATTGAGCCAAGAGGTGCTGCAACGCATCGAGCAGGTGGTCGGGCAAGCAGGATTGGTGCGCGACCCAGAGCTGATGCAAAGCTATCTGACAGATTGGCGTAACGCTTATCAAGGCCTGGCGGCCTTGGTGGTACGTCCGGCGACGACCGAAGAGGTGGCCGAGGTTGTACGGATCTGTCATGACGCCCAGGTTGCCTTGGTGCCGCAAGGCGGCAACACCGGCTTGTGCGGCGGCTCGATTCCTGACCCCTCTGGCAATCAGCTGGTGTTGTCCTTGACCCGGATGAAACGTATCCGTGACATCGATCTGGCTAACGAAACCATCACGGTCGAGGCCGGGGTGATCCTGCAACAATTGCAGGATGCCGCCCACCAGGCCGGTCGCCTGTTTCCGCTCTCGCTGGGAGCGGAGGGCAGTTGCACGGTGGGCGGCAACCTGGCGACCAATGCCGGCGGCACGGCAGTGCTGCGATACGGCAACATGCGTGAGCTTACCCTCGGCCTGGAAGTGGTGCTGCCTGACGGTCGCGTCTGGAACGGGTTGCGGGGGCTGCGCAAAGACAATACCGGTTACGATCTCAAGCACTTATTCATCGGCTCGGAGGGCACGCTCGGGATCATCACGGCGGCGGTGCTCAAACTGTTCCCGATGACCCACAGCACGGCGACAGCCTGGGTCGCGCTGCCTTCGCCGCAGGCGGCGGTGGACTTGATCGGCCATGTTCGCGGCTTGTGTGCCGACCGCCTGACGGGCTTCGAAATGATGTCGCGCCAGAGCCTGGATTTTGTCCTGGACCATGTGGCCGGCTGCTGCGACCCGCTGGCAACGAAGCACCCCTGGTACGCCTTGATTGAATTGCGCGACACCGTGCCCGACGCGCCGTTGGCACTGCTGCTTGAAAACGGCCTGGCCGACTCCTTTGAGCGTGGGTGGGTCATTGATGCGGTATTGGCCGGCAACCAGGCACAAGCCGCGGCGCTCTGGGCACTGCGCGAAGGCATTTCCGAGGCGCAGAATCATGAAGGTCCGAGCCTCAAGCATGACATCAGCGTGCCCGTGAGCCGGATACCGGAATTCATCGAGTGCACCGACAAGGCCCTGCAACGGGACTTTCCTGGCGTGCGCATTGTTTCTTATGGCCACATGGGCGATGGCAACCTGCACTACAACATCAGCAAGCCGCTCGGCGATGCGGACGCCTCGTTCAGGACTCATGAACACGCGATCATGCAAGTCATCTACCGGATGACGAGCGCCTTCAACGGCAGCATCAGCGCCGAGCATGGCTTGGGGCAAGCCAAGCCTGAGGCGGCAGTTCGCTTCAAGGACCCCCTGGAGATCGAGTTGATGCGTGCCATCAAACGCACGCTGGACCCCGCCGGGTTAATGAACCCAGGCAAAGTGTTCACCACTGTACTGGAGTGACCGCGCCGGGCTTCGTCGACGAGTATGACGACGAAGACAAACGACACGCCGGCGGCGGGTTGGAAGAAGGCGAGGAAATCGAAGTGCTGGAGCTGCCACTCGACCAGGCCTCGGGCATGATCGGGTGAGGGAGATCTGTGACGGCAAGACCATCATGCGGTTGCAGTACGCCAAGTGGCATCGGTTGGTGGATGGGGTTCAGCCGCTGCAACCCGGGACGCTTGCCGGCTGATCTTCGCGCTGCCAAATCTTTCACGGTAGGCCGAGGGCGGCAACCCGACGGCGTTCCTGAACGCCGCCCGGAAACTTTCCACTGAGCGATAACCACAGGCCTGCGCAATGCCGGTCGCGCTCTGATCGGTAGTTTCCAGCAGTTCCCTGGCCCGGTTCAGGCGTTCCTGTTGCAGCCAGGCCCTTGGCGAAAGGCCGGTCGTTTCTATGAAACGACGCAGGAAAGTGCGCTCGCTCATGGCCACGCGAGCGGCCATGTCGGACACGCTCAGGGGTTGGTCCAGGTGTTCGCGGATCCACTGCAGGACCTGGCTCAGTTCGTTGCGCGGCGACTTGCCCACGGGGGCGACGATGAATTGCGATTGACCACCGGTTCGCTGTGGCGCCATGACCAGGCGACGGGCCACCGAGTTGGCGATATGAGTACCAAAATCCCGTGCGATCAGGTGCAGGCAGGCGTCGATGCCGGCGGCACTGCCGGCTGAGGTAATGATTTGCCCCGAATCGACATACAGCACATTCGGGTCCACGTTGATGAGAGGGAAGCGTTCGGCAAGCTCATCGGAAAACTGCCAATGGGTGGTTACCGTTTCACCGTCGAGCAGTCCCGTGGCGGCGAGTACGAACACACCCGAGCAGATCGAAAGCAAGCGGGCGCCTCGGGCATGGGCGTTTATGAGAGCGTTCAGCAACGCTTGCGGAGGTGGGTCGCGATAGCGCCAGCCGGGAATGATGATGGTGTCTGCGGTGTCCAGCTCTTCCAGCCCGGCGTCGACCGAGATTTGGATGCCCCCCAATGCCCGCATGGGGACCGGATCGACAGCAACGATGCGGTGGGCGTACCACGCAACGTCCAACTCTGGACGAGGCAGGCCGAATATCTCCAGCGCAATACCGAATTCGAATACGCAAAGACCCTCGTAAACGAGAATGGCCACTGTTCCTGGGTGGGTGTGCATTTGGCGTAAAACTACCGTTTGTTGTCGTCTGTTGCACTGTAGCGAACAGTTCCGTCGTCCTACAATCGGGCTATGGAATGGAGCAATGAATGAGTAATCGAAAAACAGGTCGGATCCTGGCGGATGTGGAACAGCAACTTTCCAGGCACTTCCGGGATTTCTTGAGCAATGAAATCCGGATGAAGCAGGTTCGTAATTCGTTTCACCGAGAGGGCTATTTCCACTTCAAGGACTTTTCATTTCTACCCGGCGAGATGCCGGAAGCGCTCCAGTCCGAAGTACATGGGTTGCTCGATGAATATTCGGCAGGTCGCGATGCGACCGTCCTGTTTATCCATGATCCCTACCGCAAGATCCATGTGATCCCTCAGGCGGAAATCGCCGAGGGCGGGGTCGTGATCCCGGCGCTTTACCACTCCGGGTCGCTACGCCATTTCCTCGGCAGCATCGCAGGCGAAGACTTGGCGTCCTGCCTGGACCGCGGACAGTACCTGATCAGTCGGCTGAATCATCCAGACGATACCCATGGTTGGCATTGGGGCGATTACCCCTACACCCTGGTCTGGATCATCGAGGCGCCTGAAGACCCGGAGGGGGGCGACGTGCTGCAATGCGTGCCCCACAGCAACGGGAACAAGGATGACCTGAACGCATGGGAATACCGCCTGGACAACCCCGGCAAGGCCTGCCACCACCTCAAGGGTGACGTGTATTTCCTCAAGTCCGGTACCACGCTGCATCATCTGGTGCCGATTCAACGAAACGCCACGCGCATTATCCTCAGTACCAGTTGGCAGGTGGCTCCGGCCGGTGAAGCGATGCCCTGTGGATAAGTATTGAAGCGCAGCGATCAATCCCGGCGTTACAGCGCCGTGAGTGGTCAGGCCAGGCCCGAACAAACGCGCAGCCGTCCAGCGGCTGCGCGCTTTTTGTTCAACTGGACTGGGCCTGGCTGTCCTCCTGCATATCGTCCAGGTATTCCGGCTGGTCCGTCTGGCCCGGCAGCTCGGTCACGACGCTGAAGTCGCTGATCTCGATAGCACCCTCCCCGTGGCCCAGCAAATGGAAGGAAAAGGCTTTGCGGGTCTGCGGGTTATCGAAACGGATGTTCATCACCAGCGGTTGTTCGGACGTCACCGCTACATCGGTCGGCAGTTCCATCGGCACATCCTGCTCGAACTCCTTGGCCTTGAGGGAAATATAGGCCGTATGGTCCGTCTCGATGGCGCGGATGCTCAGGCTGACGCGGGTCTGCGAACCCTGGGGCATTTCCAGGTATTGGGCGCCGATCAGGTTGTCGGTCCAGTCGTTGGAAACCTGGGCGGGAAGTGGAATTTTCTCGGTGCTGCCGAATTGATAATGCTGGTTCAGAGGCGTGCGTAGCAGGGTCTGGTTGAGGGCCGTTGCCCGTGCGCTGATCAGCCTGGCCCGCTGGCCGCTGTAGTGCCCGCCGTAGGTCGCCCGGTCGGCGATGAAACCTTCGCTGGCGTAGTAGCGGCAACGCTGCAGGAAATCGCATTCGGTGAACGTGCCCTTGCCGTCGTGGTAGCGCAGCATGCCATTGGTGAACGACATGATTTCCCGTCCCGTTGTGTAGTCCCTGAACATCGAACGACCGGACAGCGACGCAGGCACCGGGAAACCGAAGTAGTCGAGGATCGAGGCGGTGAGGTCGACGTGCCCATAGGTGCCTGGCTTGATGCGCGGCAAGGGTTCCGGCGCCAGCGTCAGGTTGAATCCCCAGGATGACGCCAAGCGTACATCGTCGATGCCATGGGACTCGTCCGAGGTGATCACCACCAAGGTGTCTTTCAGGATGCCCTGGCGTTCCAGCCCGATGAGGAAGTTATCCAGCGCATCGTCCAGGTAACCCACGGCGGCCTGTTTGGCGGTTTCATAGCGCTGCAGGTAGTCATCCGGTGCGGAGTAGGGCTGATGCGTGCCCACGGTCAGCAGGGTGAGCATCCAGGGTTTGTTCGTTTGTTGCAGGTGTCCGACGTAGTCCAGCGCGCCTTCGAAGAAGGTCTTGTCGTCCTTGCCCCAGGGAAACTCCAGGTAAGCGGGTTGGGTGAACCATTCCATACCCAGGGTCGTATCGAAGCCGATGTGGGGCATGATCCGGTCCTTGGCCATGAACCGCAGGCCCGCACCCTGGAGGAAATGCGTGGCAAAGCCATGCTGGCGCAACTGGGCCGGCAGGCAGTCCTGGTTGCGCTGGGTCTGGTTGAGCATTTCGACGCCCTTGGGCGTGCCATCGTCGAGCTTGTCGTAGTCGCCACACAACATCGAGTACAGGCCGCGGATGGTCTGGTGGCTGTGCAGGACATAATCGGGCGTGTTCATGCCTCGCTCGGCCCAGGCACTGAGGCGCGGCATGGGGCTATCCTGATAACCGGCTTTCAGGGCCTGGCGGTTGGTTTCTATATAGGCACCCGGTATGCCTTCCAGGGCGATGACCAGCACGTTGCGCGCCTGGCCTGGCGCGGTCAGCAGTTTCTCTCCATCAAGGTCCAGCCGGGTAAGGCCTTCCATCGGCGGAATCTGGGCATCCGTATCGCCTTCAAGCCAGTGCTGGATCCGGTCCTGCCCGGTTGCGACCGCCGCCGTGGCGAGTTGATGGGGTAGATTGAACACGTTCCACTGGTCCGCCCCGGTGGGGCGCCAGGATTGTACGGTGCCGTGGACCAGCAGGAGCAGCGCCGGCAATGCCCAGGCGTGGCGTGGCAAGGGCAGTGCGCGGTGTGAGCGGCCTGGCCATTGCACCATCAGCCAGAGCGCCAGCGCTGTCAGTTGCAGCGTGGCCAACCAGGGATGGGCGAAGCCGCCGCTGCTGGAGTTTTCGACGAATTGCGGATCGGTCAGGTAGTGCAGGTCCGAGGGGTTGGGCATGCGTCCGACGGCGCTGATCAACTCGATGTTGGCCAACGTCAGCGCGGTCCAGGCCAGCAACACAGGCAAGGCCAGCCAGAGGGGGCGGCGGTAAAGCAGCGCTAGCAGCAAGCCGCCAACGCCCAGGTCGGACAGGTAGCCCAACGGATCGGACCAACCCAGTGCGATACGCATTGCGAGGGGAACGATCAGGACCAGGCTGCCCAAAGTGATCAAAGGGGCGAAGGGGGAAAAGAGTCCGCGTAAAAAAACGTTCACGAAAACAGGCCTTGTACGGAGTCTGGAACCAGGCACACAGCCTTGTGGGAGCGAGCCTGCTCGCGATAGCTACGGGTCATTCATATGGATGGTGACTGATTCACCGCTATCGCGAGCAGGCTCGCTCCCACAGGATTCTGTGCTGTTTATTAGTCATCAAAGGGTAATGATGGGCGCGATGGTAGCAAGCTTGTTCATCAGTAGCCGGGTCGTGACGCTACGGTTCGTTTGCTCAGGCCCTACAATGGCCGTGCGGCGCTGCTTTGCGGCGTTTGGAAAACTTGTATCAGGATTTCTCATCGGGGGATGGATGGACAGGTTTCAGGAAATGCAGGTGTTTATTGCTGTTGCCCAGGAGTCGGGTTTTTCGGCGGCATCGCGGCGCTTGGGTCTGTCGGCAGCCAGTGTCACCCGTGCGGTGGCAGCGTTGGAGCAACGCATCGGCACGCCGTTGCTGGTTCGCACCACCCGCAACGTGTACCTGAGCGAAGCCGGCCAGCGCTTTCTGGAGGACAGTCGCCGGATCCTGGGCGATCTACAGGAAGCCGAGGATTCGGCGGCCGGCAGCCATGCCCAGCCCAGGGGGCAACTGACGATCACCGCACCGGTGCTGTTCGGTCAGTTGTTCGTCACGCCCCTGCTGGTGGAATACCTGCAGCAGTATCCGGAAGTCAGCATCAATGCCTTGCTGCTGGACCGCAACGTCAACATGGTCGAGGAAGGCATGGACATTGCCGTGCGCATCGGCGAGCTGCCCGACAGCAATCAGCACGCCGTCCGCGTCGGTGAAGTGCGGCGGGTCGTCT
Source organism: Pseudomonas sp. FG13 (assembly GCF_057809755.1). Lineage (NCBI taxonomy): Bacteria > Pseudomonadati > Pseudomonadota > Gammaproteobacteria > Pseudomonadales > Pseudomonadaceae > Pseudomonas > Pseudomonas sp. FG13. The sequence continues at coordinate 57,277 of NZ_JBMDKO010000014.1, read as the reverse complement.
GCGGCTCTCCCACGTTTTTCGCTCAGCACGGTCGACCCCAGCATCCGCAAGCGCTTGAGCGACTGCCGGTAGTGGCCTCTTCGGCCATTGGCCAGGTCAGAAGCTGGACCTTCCTCGATGCCGGGCAACCGCTGGCGGTCCGGCCAGTGCCTCGGTTGGTGGTCACCGCCAATCAGGCCGCCATTACGGCAGCCTGCCAGGGTCTGGGAATGACCCGTGTGCTGTCTTATCAAGTGGCGGGGGAGATTGCCAGCGGGGAGCTGGAAATCGTCCTGGCCGATTTTGAACTGCCGCCCCTGCCGATTCATGTGCTGTACCAGGGGGGGCGCAATGCACCGGCTCGGGTTCGCAGTTTTGTCGATTTCACGGTCAGCGCCCTGCGTAGGCACCCGGCCTTGAGAAACTGATGCATTGTTTCGCTGAAGGAAATAATGGATTGCGTTTACGGGTGATTCTCTAGCTTTTAATTGAGGGGGAAGATGACGCCATCGATGCCGTTCTGCTGACGGCGTCATTTCCAGCGGAGTCGACCATGAACCCTATCAAGCTCTATCACTTCCCGCTTTCCGGACATGCCCACCGTGTGCAATTGATGCTTTCGCTGCTCGAGTTGCCAGTCGAGGTCATCTTCATCGATCTGGCCAAGGGGGCGCATAAACAGGCGGACTTCCTGGCCCTCAACCCATTTGGTCAGGTACCAGTGATCGACGATGACGGCGTGGTACTGGCCGACTCCAACGCCATCCTGGTGTACCTGGCGCAGAAATATGGCAAGGGCCGCTGGCTTCCGAGCGACCCTGTGGGTGCCGCTCAGGTGCAGCGCTGGTTATCGACGGCAGCTGGCGCAATCCATACGGGGCCAGCCACCGCGCGGCTGATCACGGTGTTCGGTGCGCCTTATAACGCCGAGGAGGTGATCGCCCGGTCCCACGGTCTGTTGAAAGTCGTCGATCAACATTTGAGCAGCCACACCTGGTTGGCGGGTGATGCGCCTACCATCGCCGATGTCGCCGGCTACACCTACATCGCCCATGCGCCGGAAGGCAACGTGTCGCTGGACGACTACGTCCATGTCCGCGAGTGGCTGGCGCGGATCGAGGCCCTGCCCGGGTTCGTGGGCATGCCGCGTACGGCTGTCGGTTTGCAGAAACACGTCTGAGCGTAGCCTGTCGCACGTGGGAAGGGCCGTTGGGCATACGGCGGCCCTGACCTCGTTGTGACACATGAAAACTTCGGCGCAATGGTGTGGCCCTATGCCCGTTCGGTGCAAGACACGGTAATCTGCCGGGTTTTAGCGGGTGATGAAGGTTCATGACTTTTCTTTTCCGGACATCGCTGGCACTCGTCGCGCTGCTTTTGCAGGGCTGCGAGCAACCCCCCGCCGCGCCCCTCGATCAACAACTCTATATCTGGCAACGCCAGTGGACGCCGGCCCACGCATCGGCGCTGCGCCAGAGCCATCAGGACTTCTCAAGCTTGCGTGTGTTGGCCTTGCAGGCGTTTCCCCGTGCGGGCTGGAGCCGTGCGCGGATCGATCCGGCCTTGCTCAAGGCCGATGGCCGGCCGCTGATTGCGGTGATCCGCCTGGACGGTCAGCTCGGAACGCTGGATCGGGACGAGGTCATTGCGCAGATCCAGCAAGTGCTGAGTGACTGGCAAGCCCAGGGTCTGACACCGGTGGGCGTGGAGATCGACCATGACGCCGGTAACGCGCGGTTGCCGGCCTATGGGACATTCCTGAGCCAGTTGCGCCAGACCTTGCCGTCTACTTTGCGGTTGAGTATCACGGCCTTGCCGGCCTGGCTCGACAGCCCCGCGCTGCCCGGGTTGTTGGAGGCCGTGGACAGCAGCGTGCTACAGGTCCATGCGGTGAGCGACCCGCGGCAGGGGTTGTTCGATCCGAAACAGGCCCGGCACTGGGCCGAGCGCTGGAGCAAGGTCACCCGGCGGCCGTTCTACCTGGCCCTGCCGGCTTATGGCGTGGCGCTGTTGACCCAAGAGAGCGGCGTGCCAGTGGTTGAAAGCGAAGTACCCATCGACAGAGGAGGCGAGCGGCTGGAACTGCTGGCAGACCCGCAACAGGTGGCTGGCCTGGCCGCGGATCTGCGTGCCGAACCGCCGAAACACCTGGCTGGCTTGATCTGGTTTCGCTTGCCGCTGGCGGGTGACCGCCGTGTCTGGAGCCTGACCACCCTCGGCGCGGTGGCTCGAGGAGACAAACTGGACAGCCACCTGGCCCTGGCGGTGGAGGAAAAAGACGGTTTGTACGATATCCGGTTGGCCAATCGGGGCAATCTCGACAGCCCCTGGCCCCAACGCGTGACACTTGCCGTTGGTGCATGTGATGGGGTCGATGCCTTGGCGGGTTATACGTTGCAACAAACCCCCGGACTGCTTACCTTCACCCGCATTCAGGAAGGTCGCCTCGCTGCCGGTGCCCAACGGGCCATGGGTTGGGCGCGCTGTACAAAAATTGAACAAGGAGCTTTCAATGTCTACCCGTAAATGGCCTCGTCGTTTGCTCTGCCCGGTGTTTTGTATGAGCCTCGGCTTGCCGTTGGGCCAGGCCTTGGCCTGTGGTCCGGAGTTTCCGATGCGCTTGCTGGACAACCGCGCCCAATCCTTGGCCGAATTACCCGAAGGCAGCTTTCGCTTCGAGATCAAGCGTCTTGGCCATGCCATCGCGGGACTCAAGCCGGCCAGTGAGGCGACGCGCAATCCGGATTACAACTACGACGACATGTCTGCCTACGTGGCACAGCGCAGCGAGGCTGAACGGATTGGCCTGACCCCACCGCAGCAAGCGTTGGTGGAGCGGTTGCGGGCGTTGACCGACGTCGACGAGGTCGCGGCGCAAGCGGCGAACCTGCCGGCCGAGCTACGGTTGTACGCCATCGGCGCGGCCGCCTTTGGTGCCGGTGAAAACCAGAGGGCTGCCCAGGCGTTCCAGGAGTTGCTGGCATTGCCAGCGGACCAGCGCCCGTTGCGCAGTACCTGGGCGGCCTATTCCCTGGGGCGGGCTTTGTTTGCCGTGAGTACCGAGGCGGGCAATGAAGATCCGGCGGCGTCGCGGGATCAGGCCCGTGCGGCGTTTCGCCAGGTCCGAGACTTGAGCGTTGCCGGCTTCAGTGATCCGCTGGAGCTGGCTATCGCCAGTCTCGGCGAAGAAGCCAGGGTAGCCTATACCGCAGACGACTGGGACAGTGCTATCAAGCTGTATGCGACCCAGTCGCTGCACGGTTCCGAGGTCGGTTACAGCTCGTTGTTGTATCTGGCGGCGGACCTGAATGGCCAGCCGGATGATCGCCTGAGGGAGTTGCTCAAGAGCGAAGCCGTGCAGCGGTTGGTGACGAGCTACTTGCTCAGCCGCGTCAGTTGGTGGGATGGGGAGGAGCCATCCGGTGATAAAAGGCTGGTCAAGCTGCTGCAAGCCAGCAGTCACGGCAATCTGGATGATGCCGATCGGCTGGCGGCGGTGAGCTACCAGCACGGCGATTACGCCAGCGCCAAAGCCTTTGTGGAAAAAGCCGGCGACAGCGGATTGGCCTGGTGGCTGCGGGCCAAACTGGCGGTGCGTGACGGTGACAAGACGGCTGCGGCTGCGGCCTATTCCAAGGCGGCCCAGGCGTTTCCAAAGGACGAATCCTGGGGCAATCGGCGCACGCCGGATTGGGATTACGAAACGGTGCAGCCCAAGTGCCGGGTCGAAGGCGAGAGCGCGATCCTGGCCCTGCAACGGGGTGATTACCTGCAAGCGTTCGATCAGCTCTACCGTGGCCAGGGCAACTACTGGTACGACGCCGCTGCAGTCGCCGAGCGGGTACTGACCGCAGAGGAATTGAAACAGTACGTCGACGCCCAGGTCCCGGCGCCACCGCCATTGAGCCAGCAGGATCGCGACAACTACGTGCAACTGCCGGTCGCCGCCCAGTTGCGCAACCTGCTGGGCCGTCGCTTGTTGCGGGAAGGGCGGTATGACGAGGCACCGGCTTACTTCGATAACCCCGATCTGCAGAACAAGGCCCGGGCCTACGGGCAACTGCGCCAGGAGGCAGAGTCCAAATGGTGGCCGACCCGGCGCGCCGAGGCGTATTTCTATGCGTCCAGGATGGCGCGCGATTGGGGCATGGAGATGCTCGGTTACGAGATGGCGCCGGACTATGCCGTCATGGGAGGCGGCTACAGCCTGGAGCCGGTTGAGCTGAAGGTCGGGCCGTTGGTGGCCGAAGGGGAGGTGCAACGCCAGCAGGCCAGCGCCGCGCAACCGAACGAGCGCTATCACTACCGTTTTGTCGCCACCGCCCTGGCAAGCAAGGCGGCGGACAATGTGCCCCATACCAGCCAGGCATTTGCGGCGGTGTTGTGCAGAGCCGTGGCGTACAACTCGAGTCTCGAGGAACAAAGCGCGTTGTATCAGCGCTACGTGAAAGAAGGTCCTTATGTGACGTGGGCTGGGGATTTCGGTCATCAGTGCCAGGAGCCGGATTTCCGTGCGGCTGACAAACGCTACGTGACCCAAGCCCTCGATCCGATTCGTTCCGAATTGCGTCCCTACAAGCGTTGGTTGCAGATCGGTGGCGTGCTGTTTGTGGTCGCAAGCGCGTTGGGCCTGATCAGTCGACGTCGTCGCAAGGCGCAGAGTTCGTCTGGCTGACTTCGATCCATTTGACAACCTTGTGGCGAGGGGATAAATCCCCGCGCCACAAAGGCCCTGTTCATCTCACCGGTTTTGCCATCCAACATGAAGAATTAAAAACAGAAATTTCACAGCTATGGTTATAAGGTAACGCCTTATAACGAAGCGGTGGTGAAGTCTGTCCACACGCCCGGTCTTTGATCGCCACAAGTGCTGGGGTGGTATGCAAGTCGATCTTGATGTCGAGGGGACACAGGTGGCCGAGTGGCCACGCTTTCAGCAGGCACAATCCCACGGGCGGCGTCTGAAGCGGATCGCTTTTGCCCTGGCCTTCCTGGCGGGTCTGGGGTTGGTGACGGGGTTCTTTGTCGGGCTGTTTTCGCCGCAATCACTGTGGCCGGCCTTGTTGGCGAGTCAAAGTGCCGCGTTGCTGGTGTTGGTGGCCGGTCTGCAATCCGCCTGGTGGGTGACGCAGTGGCGCAACAGGGCATTGCTACCGGCGTTATCGACGGCGCAGATCCCAGCCGTCGAGCGTGAACCGATTGATCAATCCGGCTGGTATGAGCGACTGCTGGAGCGCATCAGCGCGCGGTGGATCGGCCTGCTGAAACAGATCGGCGCGCCGACGTTGTGGTTGGCCGGTTGGGCAGGGGTGGTGCTGTTGAGCCTGGAACAAGCCTGGAATCTGGCGTTGCCGGCGACCACGCTTGGTGCGTCGGCCAGTGTCGGGGCAGCGCTTTCATTATTGCTGGCGTTCGGCTTGTTGGTATTTGAACGGCAACTGGCGCAGCAACCCACCCTTGAATGGCCGGAAGCGCTGCCGTTGGCGCAGCTGACCCGCCTGGCGATTATCGTGCTGGTGCTCGGCGCACTGTGTCTGTTGTTCGCCGGCGAATCGTCCGTCTGGCCGGTGCGCCTGGCGGTGCTGATGGGGGTGTTGCCGGGGCTGGCGGCGGCGGAGCTGTTGCTGCGGGCTGTGCTGTCATTGTTCAGCCCACGCCGGGATTCCCTGGAACCCACCTTGCTGGGTCGCAGCGTCATCGCCGACCTGCTGCGCTGGCCGCCGCAGCCGTTGCTGGCCCTGCAACACGAATTGCACAATCGTTTTGGCATCGACCTGCGTCAGATCTGGGCGTTCAGCTACATGCGCCGCGCTTTTTTGCCGGTGCTGGCGCTGGTGTCGCTGGTGGGTTGGCTGCTCACGGGCGTGCATGAAGTACCGCTGCAAGGGCGCGGTATCTACGAGCGTTTTGGTAAGCCGGTGGAAGTGTTCGGTCCTGGCCTGCAGTTCGGCTTGCCCTGGCCGTTGGGTCGGGTGCTTAACGTCGAAAACGGCATCGTCCATGAACTGGCCACCAGCGTGGGCGAAAGCGGGGCGAGCACCGAGACCGAGTCGGCGGAAGGTCCAGCACCGGCGATTGCCAATCGCTTGTGGGACGCCAGCCATGTGAACGATAAATCCCAGGTGATTGCCAGCCGTCGTGCCGATCAGCAGAGCTTCCAGATCGTCAACATGGATGTGCGTTTTGTCTATCGCATTGGTCTCACCGATGCGGCGGCGCTGGCCGCCACCTACAACAGCGCCGACATCCCCACACTGATTCGCAGCACCGCCAGCCGCGTCTTGGTGCATGAGTTTGCCTCGCGCACGCTGGATGGTTTGCTGGGAGCAGATCGGGTCAGCCTGGCCGATGAAATCGGTCGGGCTGTACAAGCCGATTTGCAGAGGCTCGACAGTGGCGTGGAAATCCTCGCCACTGTCGTCGAAGCGATCCACCCACCAGCGGGTGCGGCTAATGCCTACCATGGCGTGCAAGCGGCGCAGATCGGCGCCCAGGCTTTGATTGCCCGGGAGCGCGGCGCTGCGGCGGAGCAGACCAACCAGGCACAACTGCAAGCCAGTATTGCCCACGACCAGGCCCAGGCCACTGCCCGGGAAATCAACGCGACCGCCCAGGCTTCCGACTTGCGCTTCACTGCTGAACGCAAGGCCTACGCCACGGCCGGCCACGCCTTTGTGCTGGAGCAGTACCTCAGCCAACTGAGCCGGGGCCTTGGCAATGCCAAGTTGCTGGTTCTCGATCACCGTCTGGGCGGCAGCGGTAACGCGCCGACCATCGATCTACGCACTTTCACGCTTCCGGCAGATCCCGCATCGCCGCGTAACCTTGTCCAGCCAGGAGCTGCCCATTGAGCCAGTCTTCTTCCCACGATCATCACGATCACACCGGTCATGATCACGGCCATGCCGGTCATCATCATGGACATCACCATCATCATCACGGGGATCCGCAGGAGGCCGGGCCATTTCCCTGGCGGCGCATGGGTTGGGCGGCGCTGCTGGTAGCGTTTGCCGTTGCGGCCGCGAGCCTGGTCCAGGTGCGTTCGGGGGAGGCGACCGTGATCACCCGTTTCGGCAATCCGGCACGGGTGCTGCTGCAACCTGGCCTGGGGTGGCGCTGGCCGGCGCCGTTCGAGGCGGCGCTTCCGGTGGACTTGCGGCTGCGCACCACGTCCAGCGGGCTGCAGGATGTCGGTACCCGTGACGGCTTGCGCATCATCGTTCAAGCCTACGTGGCGTGGCAGGTTCAGGGTGATCCAGATAACGTCCAACGCTTCATGCGTGCTGTACAGAACCAACCGGACGAAGCCGCCCGGCAGATTCGCACGTTCGTGGGCTCGGCCCTGGAAACCACGGCTGCCAGTTTTGACCTGGCGAATCTGGTGAACACCGACGCCAGCCAGGTACGCATCGGCGATTTTGAAGCGCAGTTGCGCCAGCAGATCGAACAGCAGTTGCTCGCCACCTATGGCGTGCGAGTACTGCAAGTGGGCATTGAGCGTCTGACGTTGCCTTCGGTGACGTTGACCGCGACGGTGGATCGCATGCGTGCCGAGCGGGAAACCATCGCCACTGAACGCACCGCCATCGGTAAACGCGAAGCCGCGCAAATTCGCTCCGCCGCCGAACGCGATGCGCGGATCGTGCAGGCTGACGCCACAGTGAAAGCCGCCGATATCGAGGCCCAGTCCCGAGTAGAAGCCGCTGAAATCTATGGCAGGGCCTATGCCGGTTCGCCTCAGCTTTACAACCTGCTGCGTTCGCTGGACACCTTGGGCACCATTGTCAGCCCCGGTACCAAACTGATCCTGCGCACGGATGCGGCGCCGTTCAGGGTGCTGGTGGACGGTCCGCCGTCTGTGGAACTTAAAGGTGGAACACAACCATGAGTGTGGTTCCACGTGGAACAAATGAGTTATCCAGCCCCTGGATTCAGGCTGGACGCGTGGCATTCCTGGCACTTTACGCTGTCACGATCCTGGCTGCGTTGGCCTGGGTCTTTTCCAATGTTCGGCAGATCGACCCTCAAAACCGAGCCGTGGTACTGCACTTTGGCGCTCTGGATCGCATTCAGAATGCCGGGCTCCTATTGGCATGGCCGCGTCCTGTGGAACAAGTGATCCTGCTTCCGGCGGCGGACCGGGTCTTGGAGCGCCGCGTGGAAAACCTGCTGCGCTCGGATGCGGCCTTGCAGGCTGATCGTGTCGCCAGTTTTGCCTCGCCGGTCAGCGATGCCCTGGCCGGCTCTGGCTATTTACTAACGGGTGACGCCGGGGTGGTGCAGCTGGATGTGCGGGTGTTCTACAAAGTCACCGAACCTTATGCGTTCGTCTTGCAGGGTGAGCACGTCCTGCCAGCGCTGGATCGCCTGGTCACCCGTAGCGCGGTGACCCTCGCAGCGGCTCGGGACTTGGACACGATTCTGGTCGCCCGTCCTGAACTGATCGGCAGTGACAACCAGGCCGCCGAACGCCGCGAACGCCTGCGCGGTGATCTTGTGCAAGGCATCAACCGACGGCTGGCCGATCTTGCCGCTACGGGGCAGGGGCTGGGGATCGAAGTGGTACGGGTCGATGTTCAGTCGAGTTTGCCGGGCCCTGCGGTAAGCGCGTTCAATGCGGTGCTGACGGCCAGTCAGCAGGCCGACAAAGCCGTTGCCAATGCCCGCACCGAAGCCGAGAAACTGACCCAGACCGCTCGCCAGGATTCCGACCGCGCCCTGCAGGTGGCTCACGCCCAGGCCAGCGAACGGCTCGCCAAGGCCTCGGCCGACACCGCTACGGTGCTCAGCCTGGCGAAGACCAAAGACGCTGATCCGCAACTGCTGCTGCGCCTGTATCGCGAGCGCATGCCCGGCATTCTCCGCCAGGCCGGGTCAGTGACCACGGTCGACCCGAAAGATGATTCCCGCCTGATCATTCAGGGAGCTGAGCAATGAGCGCGCAAACTGCCGCCGTTCCGATGTTGTCTTCCGCTGAGCAACGCACGGCCGCTCGCCAGTTGACCCTGGCGATGCTTGCCCTCGGTCTGCTTGCGCTAGGTCTGGTATGGCGCGGCTGGTCGCCGGAGCAGACCGGGGTCAGCCAGTTGCTGTTGGGTGTCGCTTCGCTGTTGGTCGCGGTGCCGGTGATGCGCTCGGCGTGGTATAGCCTGCGTTATCCGAGTCTGCATGGCATCACCGATCAGTTGATCGCCTTGGCGATGCTGGGGGCTTGGGCCACGGGGGATCTGCTGACGGCTGCGCTGCTGCCGATCATCATGATTTTCGGCCATGTGTTGGAAGAGCGCAGCGTCATCGGTTCCCAGGAAGCCATCCACGCCTTGGGTCAACTGACGCGCAGCCTGGGACGCAAGGTGCTGGCCGATGGCTCGATCATTGAAGTCGACAACGCCACGCTACGGCCCGGCGATACGGTCGAGGTGCGTGCCGGTGATCGCGTACCGGCTGACGGACGAGTGTTGTCCGGCCAGGCCAGCCTCGACACTGCGCCTATTACCGGTGAATCCGTGCCGCTGGAAGCGGTGATGGGCACCGAGGTGTTCGGTGGGGCGATCAATCTCGATGGATTGCTGCGTCTGGAAGTGACCCGCACCGGGCACGAGTCGACGCTGGGCAAGGTTATCGCCCTGATGCAAAACGCCGAACGCTCAAAGCCGCCCATCACCCGGTTGCTGGAGCGTTATGCTGGCAGCTACCTGGTGTTGGTGCTGTTGCTGGCGGCGGTGACCTGGTTCATTACCAACGATGCCCAGGCGATGCTGGCTGTGTTGGTGGCGGCCTGTCCTTGTGCCCTGGTGTTGTCGGCGCCGGCGACCGCTATTGCAGGGATTGCAGTGGCGGCACGCCATGGCATCCTGATCCGCAGCTCGGCTTTTCTCGAAGAGCTTGCGGACCTGACGTCACTGGTTGTCGATAAGACCGGAACCCTGACCTACGGCACCTTGCGCCTGCAATCCATCGAAAGTGCAGAGAGCGATCAGCCGTCCCTGTTGCCATTGGCCGCCAGCCTGGGCTCGGCCAGCAGCCATCCGGTCAGCCGGGCGTTGGCTGGGCTGGTGGAGCAGGAAAAATATCTGCCATTGACGGACATTCACGAGCGTCAGGGCCTGGGTGTCGTGGCGATGACCAGCCAGGGCGAAGCGGCTCTTGGTCGACCTGAGTTGTTTGCTCAGCTGGGCATCGAAACGTCAACGGTACCTGATCATGACGGTCCGATTGCCGGGCTGGCCCTGGATGGACGGTTCCTTGCCTGGCTGTTGCTGGCCGATAGCGTCAAGCCGGAAGCGCAGGTCGCCATGGCTGAGCTGCGGACGCTGGGCCTGGGACGGCAACTGTTGCTGACGGGTGATCGGCGGAGCGTGGCCACTACGCTTGCCCGCGAAGTGGGAATCGCCGATGTGCAGGCCCAGGCCTTGCCGGAGGACAAACTCAAGCGAGTCATGACAGAAATCGACAACGGCTTTCGCCCCATGGTCGTCGGCGACGGCATCAATGATTCGCTGGCGCTCAAGGCCGGGGTGGTGGGTGTCGCCATGGGGGCGGGTGGAGCGGACATTGCCCTGGCGTCTGCGGACATCGTCCTGATCGGCAGCGACCTGAGGCGGCTCGGTACCTGCGTGCGGCTCAGCCGCCAATGCCGGCATACGCTTCAGGTCAACGTGATCATTGGCCTGGGCTGGACGCTGGCGATTGTCGCCTTTGCTGCCTTCGGCTGGCTTGGCGCGGCGGGGGCAATGATCGCGGCGCTGCTACATAACCTGAGCACGTTGCTGGTATTGGGAAATGCCGGAAGGCTGCTACGCTTTCAGGAACCGTTGCTGAAGGTCCAGGACGAGGGGTAGAACTTGTCCGTAGAACTTGCAGTCCATGGTGGGAGAGGGTCCAAACAGTTGGCAGTACCGGCTCAAGGAGCGAATTCGGGCGACGATAGAAAAAGGCTATAAATTCGATAGCCTGCTATTTTTCTACGATGGTCTACCCTCATTTCAGACGTCTGAAACAAGGGGGGTTATTTCATGCTCGCGCAACTTCCACCGGCCTTACAGAATCTCCAACTGTCGCTTCGGCTGCGGCTCTGGGACGGCCACGAATTCACGCTGGGTGCCGATCCCAGCGTCACGATCGTGGTCAAGGACCCACAGATGGTCGCGCAACTCACCCATCCCAGCCTGGACGCGCTGGGGGCGGCGTTTGTCGAAGGCAAGCTCGAACTCGAAGGCTCGATCAGCGAAGTGATCCGGGTCTGCGATGAATGGAGCCAGGCCCTGGTGGACGAAGAGGGCGATAGCCTGCCGGTACGTTCAGTCCACGACAAGGAAACCGACGCCAAGGCGATTTCCTATCACTACGACCTTTCCAACGCGTTTTATCAGCTGTGGCTCGACAGCGACATGGCCTATTCCTGCGCCTATTTCGAAACGGGCAGCGAAACCATCGAGCAGGCCCAACAAGCCAAGTTCCGTCACCTGTGCCGCAAACTGCGGCTGCAGCCCGGTGAATACATGCTGGATGTCGGTTGCGGATGGGGTGGGTTGGCGCGTTATGCGGCACGGGAATTCGGCGTGAGGGTCTTCGGTATCACCTTGAGCAAAGCGCAACTGGCCCTGGCCCGGGAGCGGGTCAAAGCGGAGGGCCTGGAGGGCCAGGTGGAATTGCAGTTGCTGGATTACCGGGACCTTCCGCAGGACGGTCGCTTCGACAAGGTCGTCAGCGTTGGCATGTTCGAGCATGTGGGGCACGCCAATCTGGAGCAGTACTGCAAGACGTTGTTTGGTGCGGTCCGCAAGGGTGGGCTGGTAATGAACCATGGCATCACAGCCAAACATACTGATGGCCGTCCGGTCGGACGCGGCGCGGGGGACTTCATCGAGAAGTACGTTTTCCCCAATGGGGAGCTGCCGCACCTGTCGATGATTTCAGCCCAGATCAGTGAGGCCGGGTTGGAAATTGTCGATGTGGAGAGCTTGCGCTTGCACTACGCGCGCACCTTGGATCACTGGAGTGAGCGGCTCGAAGACAATCTGGAGGCCGCGTCGAAAGAGGTGCCGCAGCAGGCGCTGCGAATCTGGCGCTTGTACCTGGCCGGATGCGCCTATGCATTCGCCAAGGGGTGGATCAATCTGCATCAGATCCTGGCGGTGAAGGCTTATGCCGATGGCAGCCATGACTTGCCTTGGACCCGCGACGATATCTACACCCCTTAAAGGATCGGCGAAATAAGTCGGGCGACCCGCATGCCGACTTTCTGTAGGCGGTGGGTTTCCCGGCTTTCCTCTTTGGCGACTTCGTGGGCTTGAGCGAGGTCTTTTTCGAGCATCTGCTCGACCTCGGTGGCGAACGGAATATCCACCGTCAGCAGCATCACTTCAAAATTCAACCGGAACGAACGATTGTCCAGGTTAGCGCTGCCGATGGCGCTGATTTCCCGGTCGATCAGTACCACTTTCTGATGCAGGAAACCTGGCTTGTAGCGGAAGACGCGCACACCGGCGCGGACCGCTTCGAATGCGTACAGGCTGGAGGCGGCGTAGACGATCTTATGGTCCGGTCGTGAAGGCAGGAGGATGCGCACGTCCACCCCGCGCAGCACCGCCAGGCGCAATGCGGCGAATACCGACTCATCAGGAATGAAGTAGGGCGTAGTGATCCAGACCCGTTCGCTGGCGGCATGGATGGCTTCGACGAAAAAAAGCGAGCAGGTTTCCTGGGCATCCGCCGGCCCGCTGGCCAGCAACTGGCAGAGCACGCCGTCATCGGGGTAAGTGTCCGGCAGGATCAAGGGGGGCAATGAACGGGCAGCCCAGAACCAGTCTTCAGCAAATGACTCCTGCATGCTCGCCACCACGGGGCCGCGTACTTCGACATGGGTGTCGCGCCACGGCGACAATGGTGGCATCTCCCCCATGTATTCGTCCCCCACGTTGTGCCCGCCGACGAACCCCAGCACACCGTCCACCGTGACGATCTTGCGGTGGTTACGAAAGTTGACCTGGAAACGATTGAGCCAGCCGCTGCGGGTGGCGAACGCCTTGACGTGGACACCCCCATCGCGCAATGCCTGGACATAGCGGTGGGGCAGGGAATGGCTGCCGATCCGGTCATACAATAGATACACCGCTACACCTTCGGCGGCTTTCTTTAAAAGCAGCGTCTGCAGGCGTTGGCCAAGTCGGTCGTCATGGATGATGAAGAACTGGATCAGCACCGCTTCACGGGCGCTTTCGATGGCCCGGAAAATGGCCTCGAACGTGGCGTGACCGTTGACGAGCAAACGCACTTCGTTGTTTGCCAGGCAGGGTGTGCGACCCAGTTTGGGCATGGCGCGTAGCGAGTCGTAGGCCTGGGAGGCACGGGCGGTCAGGGCCTCTTCGACCCATGGGCGCCAATTCAGCTCGGACACGGCCTTGCGCATTTCTTCGTTGGCTTGCCGGCGTGCCTTGATGTAACCATCAAAGGTGCTGCGACCGAACACCAGATAAGGAATCAACGTCAGGTAGGGGATGAACACCAGTGACAGGGCCCAGGCGATCGAGCCTTGGGCGGTGCGCACCGTAAGCACGGCATGCACCGCGGCGATGGAACCCAGGGTATGAAGCAACGCAATCAGGTAACCGAAAACATGCGGTCCGAAATAATCCATGGGGCAGCCTTGCTCCTGAAGTTTCAATGCCTAACAGACCATGTTCCATGACGAATGTCGCTAATTAATTCACCGCCGCCGAGCTTGAACCGAAGCCCGTAGGCGGCGTCTAACGGCCACTTGTCCTCTGGAGTTCTTGCAATGAATGTTCGTCTGCTGGGTTTGGCCTTGGCGGTTGGCTTGTCAGTTCCTGTGGCGGCTCAGGCACAGATGCTTCAGCCAGGTTTGTGGGAACTGACTTCAAGCAACATGAAAGTCGATAACCAGAACCTGCCAGACCTGCAACTTATTCTCGGCCAGTTGCAGAACCAGATCACGCCGGAGCAGCGGGCGATGCTGGAAAAGCAGGGCATTACCATGGGTGGGAAGGGGATTCGGGTATGCCTGACGCCGGCCCAAGTCCAAACCAATGACATCCCGCTGCAAGATCCGCAGTCGGGATGCAAACAGCAGATCACCGAGCGCACCGGCAATCAGTGGAAGTTTCGCTTCAGTTGCCCGAAAGCCCAGGGTAACGGCATCGCCACCTTTCAGAGCGATCGGGAATTTACCACCAAGGTCAATGGCACCTTCAATGCCACCGGTATCCAGCAGAATGGCAGCCTCGATACCCGCGCCGTGTGGTTGGGGCAGGATTGCGGAACGGTCAAGCCGAGGGCTTGACCGCTGTGTAGGTGAAACTGACGGTTACGGCTTGGACAGCGCGTCGTACAGCGTGTTGAGGTTGTATTCGAACAGGCCGGTGAAGGTACTGGCCGGTCCGCTGGCGGCGAGGGCGTCGGAGTACAGCGTACCGCCAATGTGCGCGCCGCTTTCATCAGCGATCTGCTTCAGCAGGCGGGTGTCCTTGATGTTTTCCATGAACACCGCTTTGACGTGTGCCTGACGAATCTGGGTGATCAGCGCTGCGACTTCGGCGGCTGACGGCTCGCGTTCGGTGGACAGTCCCTGGGGTGCCATGAAGTCGATGCCATAGGCCTGACCCAGATAACCGAATGCGTCGTGAGACGTCACGATCTTCCTGTTGCCAGGCGGCAGGGAACCGAGCTTGGCTTTGGCATCGGCAAGCAGCGCATAAATCTTCTTCAGGTACGCCTGGCTGTTGCGCTCATAGTCGGCTTTGTTGGCTGGGTCGGCGACTTCCAGTGCCTTGGTGATATTGCGCACGTACAGCTCGGCATTCGCCAGGTTGTGCCAGGCGTGTGGGTCCGGAACGGTCTCACCGTCTTCATCCAATGAGCGCGGAATCACGCCTCGGCTGGCACTGATAACCGGCGCGCCGGTTTCGGTGCTGGTGACCAGGCGATCCAGCCACGGCTCGAAGCCCAGTCCATTCTTGATGATCAATTTTGCACCGAGCAGCGCCTTGGCATCGTCCGGCGTCGGTTCATACGTGTGCGCATCGGCGTCTGGTCCGACCATGTTGGTGATCTGGATATGCTCGCCACCGACCTGTCGGGTTATGTCGGCGAGAATGCTGAAGCTGGTGACCACCTGAAGTTTCTCGGCAGCGGACAAGGACATCGACAGCATCAGACTGAACAGCACGAGCAGAACGCGCATCGGGAAACACCTCATGGGGATGTGAGCAGGGGCGGGCGGCGCAGCAGACCGTGTACCGGACCGACTATCACGGACAGTAGATAAAACATCCCCGCAACCAGCACGATGGCCGGACCGCTGGGCAGCGAGAAATAGAAGGACAACAACAGGCCAAACCAGACCGAGAGGCAACCGAGCAGCGCAGCGATGGCCATCAGGGGCGGTAAGCGACGACTCCAGAACCGCGAGGCGGCGGCCGGCAACATCATCAGGCCGACCACCATGAGGGCGCCAATGGCCTGAAAGCCGATCACCAGGTTCAGCACCACCAAGGTCAGGAATACACCATGGGCCAACGGGCCTAGACGGCTGACGGTTTGCAGGAACAGCGGATCCAGCGTGTCGAGTAATAAAGGGCGGTAGATCAGCGCCATGGCAATCAGGCTCGCCGCCGACACCCAAAGCATGCCGGTCAGAGTCGGGCCGTCCACCGCCAAGGCTGATCCGAATAACAGGTGCAGCAGGTCCAGGCGTTTACCGGCCACGCCGAGGATCAGCACGCCAGCCGCCAGTGAGATGGGATAGATTGCCGCGAGACTCGCATCTTCCCGCAGACCCGTTCGACGGGTGACCCACGCCGCAAGCCCGGCCATGCCCAGGCCCGCGCCGAGGCCGCCCAAGGTCAAGGCGGGCAGGCTCAGTCCCGCGAACCAGAAGCCCAGCGCGGCGCCGGGCAGGATGCCGTGGGCCACGGCGTCGCCGATCAGGCTCATGCGTCGCAGGATCAGAAACACCCCCAACGGCGCTGTGCTGCAGGCCAGTACCAGGCCGCCAAGCAACGCTCGGCGCATGAAAACGAATTCCTGGAAGGGCTGCCAGAGATGGGTGGCCGCGAGCATCAAGCCACCTTTATATGAGGTTGTTGGGTAATCACTTCGACGCTGCGACCCAACGTGCAGCCTGTGGCGCTGACCAACAAAGTGTGGGGAATATGCTGGCGTACAGCGGCAAGGTCATGACACACCACCACCAAGGTGCGGCCCTCGGCATGCCAGGTGTGAATGTGTTTCCACAACAACGCCTGACCCTCTTCATCGAGCGCCGCATGGGGTTCATCAAGTAAGAGCAACGGCGCTTCAGCCAGACTCAAGCGAGCGAGTAAAGCGCGTTGTAACTCGCCTCCAGACAACGCCATGAGTGGGCGATTCTCCAGGCCGGTCAATGCCCAGTTCTCCAGCGCGGTTCCGAGTCGCTGGCTTCGCTGGGCCGGTGTGTGTCGACTACCCCAAGCTCCTGCGGCTATCAGCTCTTGCAGGCTGATGGGAAATTGTCGATCCAGGTGTTGCTGCTGCGGCAGGAACGAGACGCCTCCCCGACGTGGAACCGTCAGGGTGAGTTTTCCGGAGAGGGGCTTTTGCAACCCCGCGAGGACTTTCAGCAGGCTGCTTTTGCCCGAACCGTTGGCACCGATGATCGCCGTCAGGCTGCCTGCGGGGCGCTCAACATACAGCTCGGGTGTGAGCGGACGCCCCGGTGGGCCCCAACGCAAGGCTTGGCAACTGATCATGCTGCCTCCCGTGTCCAGCGGCTTTGCGCCACGGCGTCATGGGCATGCAGGCTTTCCGCGTGAACGACGCGCACATTGAGTGCCATTACGTCGGGTGACTGCCTCAAGGCCTGACTCAATCGTCGAGCGGCATCCTCGCAGAACATCAGGTTCTGACCATTGGCGAGGGCGAATGCTTGTTCGTCGGCGCGTTTGACTGCGGTTTGTACCGCGGTGCCCAAGGCGGCTTCGGCCTGATTGATGATCCGTAGCAGCGGCAAGTGGCTGCTACCCGTGCTCAAGCGAATGTTCAGGGAGGCGATGCTGCGTTGGCTGTGTGGCGTAGCAACGATCCCTTGTGAGGAACCCAGCCAGGCCAGAACCTCAGCATGCTCCAAAGATTTATTCGCGAAATCATCCATGAACTGCTGTTGGATCAGCTGCCTGGCAAGTGCCGCCGAGCATGGACAGGTGGATGAGTAGGGTATTTCAATGCTCAGTTCCACGTGGAACACATCATGTTTCAGGTGCGCTTCGATACTCACCGGGTAGCGCTTCCAGCCTGATAACGGACTGACCAGGGCAGGGCGTTTTAGCAGCAATTCGGTGTGAAGGGTCAGGGAGGCGGCTTGTGAAAGGCCTTCATGACTGTCCAGGAAATGCAGTAAGACACGTTGCAACAGCGGGGGAGAAAGCGTCGAGTTTTCGAGCATCTCCAATGCCAGGTACAGACGGGACATATGGATACCGCGAGCGTCCACATCGTCGAGGCTGACGCCAAGGTCGGCTATAGCACTCAGTTGTTGTCCCTCGATCAACACAGGCAAGGCAACGCCACACATGCCCACCCAATCGAGAGGCAAGGCTTGGCGCGAAGCTTGGGCAGCGATGTCCGGAAGCGCAAACGCATTCATGATCAAGATCCGTCATGGGGTCAAAGCTTATGTTATAGTGTAACAATAAATTCAACCAGATCTTTTTCATGAACAGAGTTTCATGCGGTTCTTATGATCGTTCCACGTGAAACATCAGCGTGAATCCTGGCAGCCGTTTATGCGTCCGCAGATGAATTTACCGGCTGCACCGCCTGAACTGGAAAAGCGATTCAGGGTGGTCCAGCCCACGCGTCGACTGTAACCAACCCAAGCTTCACCGTCGGAGGCCAAGCCCGTGAAGAACGTCAATTGCCCGTAACGGCTGGTCGTTTGCGCCCAATGTCGGCTGCCCTTCACCTCAAAACCGCGCAAATAAACCGTGTTCCCTGCCGTCATGACGCTATAGGCATTGCCTTGCTCATCGGAACAAGCCAGCAAGTTCGCGCTGCGTGTGCAGTTTGCCAGTAACGAGGTTCGGGCAGACGCCTCCAGAGCGCCTGACAGCATCAGGCCCGCCAGTACGAATTTCAAAAGAATGCGCATCAGTAATTCTCGAAGAGTTGGAGTTTCGGGCTAGCGAGCATTTGTTGTTATACTATAACATAAAATAAATCGCCCTGACCGAAGCGACAGCCTGACAAAACGCGCCACAACACACACTTCCAACACGGCCGTCCGATGAGGATATACCTGATGCCCAATCGTCTTCCCGTAACTGTGCTCTCCGGGTTTCTCGGTGCCGGTAAGAGCACGCTGCTCAACTACGTTCTACGAAATCGTGACAACCTGCGTGTTGCGGTCATCGTCAACGATATGAGCGAGATCAATATCGATGGCAGCGAAGTTCAGCGTAATGTCAGCCTGAACCGCGCCGAGGAAAAGCTGGTGGAGATGAGCAACGGTTGCATCTGCTGCACCTTGCGTGAGGACCTGCTGGAAGAAGTCGGGCAACTGGCCAGGGAAGGGCGCTTCGATTATCTGCTGATCGAATCCACCGGCATTTCCGAGCCTTTGCCGGTGGCTGAAACCTTCACGTTCCGTGATGAAGAAGGCCGAAGCCTGGCGGATGTGGCACGGCTCGACACCATGGTGACGGTAGTCGACGGCCTGAACTTCCTGCCGGATTACCAAGCCGCCGAGAACCTTGCATCGCGAGGCGAAACACTGGGCGAGGAAGATGAGCGTTCGATCACGGATCTGCTGATTGAACAGATCGAGTTCGCCGACGTGATTCTGATCAGCAAGATCGACCTGATTAGCCGCCACGAGCGGGAAGAACTGATGGCTATCCTCAAGCGTCTCAACGCTCACGCGAAGATTATGCCCATGGTCATGGGGCAGGTGCCCCTGGGAGAAATCCTCGACACCGGTCGTTTTGACTTCGAGCGTGCGGCTCAAGCGCCCGGCTGGCTGCAGGAGTTGCGTGGCGAGCACTCGCCTGAAACCGAGGAATACGGCATCGCTTCGACAGTCTACCGGGCGCGCGGGCCTTTCCATCCCCAGCGCTTCTTCGACCTGATAGAACGACCCTGGATCAACGGCAAGCTGCTACGCTCCAAAGGCTTCTTCTGGCTGGCCAGCAAACCTGAAGACGCGGGCAGTTGGTCTCAGGCAGGCGGATTGATGCGACATGGGTTTGCCGGGCGCTGGTGGCGGTTCGTGCCCAAGGATCAATGGCCCCAGGATGCGGAAAGCACCGCGGCCATCATGAAAAACTGGTTGCCCGGCACTGGGGATTGCCGCCAGGAACTGGTCTTCATCGGCCAGAACATTGACTTCGACCTGCTCGCTGAAGAGCTGGACGGATGCCTGCTCACAGATGCGGAAATGGCCCAGGGTATGGAGAGTTGGCGCTTGCTGCCAGACCCGTTCGGCTCCTGGCATGACGAGGTCGCGGCCTGATGCTGGCGCCCACTCTGAAACAGGAGCGCCAGGTTCGGCAGGTTCTGGGCGATACCCCGCGGACCCTGGCGCAGATTCTGGAAGACGGCACCAACCTGGCGGTCTGGCAGCGTCAGCTTCCGGCGCACATCAGTGACTTTGCGGCGTTGGTGCTTTCGATGGATCAAGCGCTGGCCGAGTCGCTGGTACTCGAGATCCCGGAGGAGGACTCGCAACCTGAACTGAAGGGGCTTGCCGCCGGTTTCAGCGACCTGCACGGCTACGAAGGCTTCGTTGCCGATGTCGCCTGGCTGGTCAGCGCGTTTGCCTGCCTGCTGGGCGCCAAGCGGATCGGCATGCGTCTGCGGACGCTGGACAAGGCCATGTGCCCACGCTTTCACGTCGATCATGTGCCGGTGCGGCTGATCACAACGTATGCCGGTGCTGGCAGCGAATGGCTTGAGGAGGGCGTCATGGAACGTCGACGGCTGGCTCAACCTGACGCCGAGCCCCGTGATCGGCAGGTGATCCAGCAGCTGTGCAGTGGCGAAGTGGCGTTGCTAAAAGGTGAAAAGTGGCTGGGCAATGAAGGCTTCGGCCTGATTCATCGCTCGCCGGAGCCGGCCCCGGGAGAACGCCGCTTGATCCTCACGCTGGATTGGCTGGCCTAAGGCTTGAGCCAGATACCCTGGCTTTTCCCTTCACAAAACGGCTTGAGATAAGCGGCGTCGGTGGTGACGCCGTAATAGTGAATATCCTGGCGGTAAGGCATATTGGCGACTTGGGCGTTGCTGCAGATGCCAAAGGCCCCTCCAGGGCACTGATCGACGTATTGCACCTCGACTTTCTGTCCGGCAAGGTTCGGTTGGCAGAAGCCGTCAGCGAACAGTTTGGGCGGGATGTTGCGGTTCTGCTGGCAGACTTTTACATCGAGCCGCTCCGCTTGACTGTGAACCACACAGGCCTGGGCCAGTGCTTGGTTTGAAATCAGCGCCAACAAGCACCAACCGATTATCCGCATCGTTCACCTCCATCAAAAGTCGCCGATTATGTTGCAGAACATCCCCACCCATGTCATTGCCGGTTCCTTGGGCGCCGGCAAGACCAGCCTGATCAGGCAACTGCTGGCCCAGCGTCCGGCCGATGAGCGCTGGGCAGTGCTGATCAATGAGTTTGGCCAGATCGGCCTGGATGCCGCCTTGCTGACTCAGGAGGCCGATGGTATCGCACTGGGCGAGGTGGCCGGGGGCTGCCTGTGCTGCGTCAATGGCGCGCCGTTCCAGATCGGCCTCGGCCGTCTACTGCGCAAGGCACGACCGGACCGGCTGTTTATCGAGCCGTCCGGCCTGGGTCATCCTGCGCAACTGCTGCGGCAACTCCAGCTGGCGCCGTGGCTTGGCGTTCTGGCGGTCCAGCCCTGCGTAATGGTCCTGGATGCCCAGGCGCTGGCCCAGGGCAGACCTTTGCCCGAGGCGCAGCAGCAAGCGCTGGCCGATGCCGGACTGCTGGTGATGAACAAGTCCGAAGGCCTCAGTGAAACCGACCGCGCTCGAATCGCCGCCCAGCTACCGCCTCTTACGCAGCACTGGACGCAACAGGCTGCATTGCCCCTCGACAGGCTGCCGGGGTTTGGTGTGCAGGGAAGTGGGGCTGTGGATAACTTGAATCTGCCAAGGGATGTGGGCCAGATGCCGACGATCTGGAGTGATCCGACGTTGCCGATTTGCCTGCATCAACAGCAGGAAGAGGGCTGGAGCATCGGCTGGCGTTGGCACCCGAGCCAGCGCTTCGATCCGACGGCCCTGACGGAATGGCTGCAAGGCGGAAACTGGACACGGGCGAAACTGGTTATCCACAGCGTCGATGGCTGGGTGTCGGCCAATGCACTGGATAAGGGAGCGCTGACCTGGCAAACCAGCGAGTGGCGCCAGGATTCGCGGCTAGAACTGATTTTCGGTCAGCCGCAAGACGTTGACGCGTTGCAAGCCGGCCTGGCGAACTGTCGGCGATTCTGAGTCAGACCCGTTTCAAGGCTTCCACTTGTTGTGTTCCTGGCGCCATTGGCTCAACTCGATAACCTCGGCCCGAGGCCTGGTCTGGATCGGTTCAATCGGCGCTTCGGGTGCTTCTTCGAAGGGCATCGGATACGGCGCGAGTTCGATTTGCGCGCTGTGGGCACCGAACTGGGTAATGGTGCCCGCATGACGGGACTCCCCCGTGACGGTGAACTCGAAATTGTAGACACGGGCCAGCCTGCGCCGCCCACTGCCATCCTTCACGAAGCCGATTTTCTTCAGCGCTACGTTGCCGTCCAACAGCTCGATCTTGAGGTTGGCGCAATGCTGCACGACCCTCGCCAGGGCCCGTTCGCGCAAGCCATGGTTGTGCCACAACCAGGCGCCGCCGGTGGCCAGCAGCATCAGCACGAAAATGTTTCCAAGAGTCAGCATGAACGAAGTGCTCCCACAAGTTGCTATCAGCTTAACTGTGTCGCCGGTCTGTCGTACAGGCTGCGTTTAGTCGCATACTGCGCGGCTTGAATTTCAATCGTTTTACGGAAACCTCTCCCCATGAAACGGACGCCCCATCTGCTTGCCATCCAGTCCCACGTGGTATTCGGCCACGCAGGCAACAGCGCTGCGGTATTTCCCATGCAGCGTGTCGGCGTGAATGTCTGGCCGCTCAATACCGTGCAATTTTCCAATCACACCCAGTACGGCCAATGGGCCGGCGAGGTGCTTGCGCCGCAGCAGATACCGGCATTGGTCGAAGGCATCGCCGCGATTGGCGAGCTGGGCAATTGCGACGGGGTGCTGTCCGGTTATCTGGGCAGTGCCGCTCAGGGGCGGGCGATTCTGACGGGCGTGGCTCGGATCAAGGCTTCTAACCCCAAGGCGTTGTATCTGTGCGATCCGGTCATGGGGCACCCGGAGAAGGGCTGTATCGTGGCGCCCGAGGTCAGTGAGTTCCTGTTGGATGAAGCGGCAGCCGTGGCTGACCTCATGTGCCCGAATCAACTGGAGCTGGACAGTTTCTCGGGGCGCAAGGCGCAGTCGCTGTTCGACTGCCTCGCCATGGCTCGCGCGCTCATGGCACGCGGACCGAAGGCTGTCCTGGTCAAACACCTGGCCTACCCCGGCAAGCCCGAAGATCGCTTCGAAATGCTGCTGGTGACCGCCGATGGCAGTTGGCACCTGAGCCGTCCTCTACTGGCTTTCCCTCGCCAGCCCGTGGGCGTGGGAGACCTGACGTCGGGGCTGTTCCTGGCGCGGGTCCTGCTGGGAGACAACCTGGTGGCGGCCTTCGAATTCACCGCGGCTGCGGTGCATGAGGTGCTATTGGAAACCCAGGCGTGCGCCAGCTATGAGTTGGAGCTGGTCCGTGCCCAGGACCGGATCGCACATCCGCGGGTACGGTTCGAGGCGGTGCCGATCAGTCTTTGATCCTCACCGGCCCCTTTGCGAGCAGGCTCGCTCCCACCGTTGACCGAGTAGGTTCAGATACTGTGGGAGCGAGCCTGCTCGCGAAGGGCGCGACTCGGTCCCACAGGCTGAATGGTTAAGGCCCGTCCGCCTTGATCTCCTGATAACGCTTTTCCAGTTCCTGACGGATCTGCCGGCGCTGCTGCGCTTGCTCGTAGCGGCGTTTTGCTTCGCTGTTCTGCGGTTGCAAGGGCGGGACTGCCGCGGGTTTACGCTGGTCATCCACCGCCACCATGGTGAAGAAGCAACTGTTGGTGTGGCGCACCGAGCGTTCGCGAATGTTTTCGGTCACGACCTTGATGCCCACTTCCATCGACGTGTTGCCGGTGTAGTTCACCGACGCCAGGAAGGTCACCAGTTCGCCGACATGAATCGGTTCGCGAAAGATCACCTGGTCCACTGACAAGGTCACTACGTAGCGTCCCGCATAACGGCTGGCACAGGCATAGGCGACTTCGTCGAGGTATTTGAGCAAGGTGCCGCCATGGACATTGCCAGAGAAGTTGGCCATATCGGGGGTCATCAACACCGTCATCGACAGTTGGGCGTTTCCGGGTTCCATAACGTACTCACGGTTCAAGGCAGCAATTCAGGGAGTGCACCTCTGCGGGCGCTGGTCGCTGGCCCATAGGCCATCAGGTTTATCAAAACCATCGATATCGGGACGCTGCGCCTGTGCCTGCCGTCACGCGCCGATGGATCTGTTTCCATATATTGCACCGTCTTTTTGTCGGAAGTCGCGGTGTTAACCTGCAAAAGCCCATTGCATGGGCATTTCCTACAAAGGAAGCGGACTTATCCAGCTTGGCGATGAGTCATTTGATCAGGGAGCCCGACCGATGCATGCCATCAATTTCATTCAAGACCTGGCAATCATCATGATGGCAGCCGGATTGGTAACCGTGCTCTTCCATCGTTTCAAGCAACCGGTGGTATTGGGCTACATCGTTGCCGGTTTCCTCATCGGCCCCCATACGCCGCCGTTCGGTTTCATCCATGACGAAGACACCATCAAGACCCTCGCCGAGCTGGGTGTGATCTTCCTCATGTTCTGTCTGGGCCTGGAGTTCAGCCTGCGCAAGCTGTTCAAGGTCGGCGCCACGGCCTTCATCGCGGCGTTCCTCGAAATCGTGCTGATGATCTGGATCGGCTATGAGATCGGTCGCTGGTTTGACTGGAATACCATGGACTCGCTGTTCCTGGGCGCGATCCTGGCCATTTCCTCGACTACGATCATCGTCAAGGCGCTCAACGACCTGAAGATGAAGAACGAACGCTTCGCGCAGCTGATTTTCGGCGTGCTGATCGTTGAAGACATCCTGGGCATCGGCATCATCGCCTTGTTATCAAGCATCGCTGTCAGCGGGACGGTGAGTTCCGGCGAAGTATTCTCCACCGTCGGCAAGCTGTCTTTGTTCATGATCGTCGCACTGGTCGTCGGCATCCTGCTGGTGCCGAGGCTGTTGGCCTACGTGGCGAAGTTCGACAGTAACGAGATGCTGCTGATCACCGTACTGGGCCTGTGTTTCGGCTTCTGCCTGCTGGTGGTGAAACTGGAATACAGCATGGTGCTCGGGGCGTTCCTGATCGGGGCGATCATGGCCGAGTCCCGGCAGTTGCTGAAGATCGAGCGCCTGGTGGAGCCGGTGCGTGATCTGTTCAGTGCGATTTTTTTCGTGGCGATAGGCCTGATGCTCGATCCGGCCATATTGCTGCAATACGCCTGGCCGATTGCCGTGATCACGGCGGCCGTGGTGCTGGGCAAAATGTTGTCCTGCGGTCTCGGCGCCTTTATCGCCGGCAACGATGGACGTACTTCTCTGCGGGTCGGGATGGGGCTTTCGCAGATTGGCGAGTTCTCCTTCATCATCGCCTCATTGGGGATGACGCTGCAGGTCACCAGCGACTTTCTCTACCCGGTGGCGGTCGCCGTCTCGGTGCTGACCACGTTGCTGACGCCGTACCTGATCCGTGCCGCCGATCCGTTGTCTCTTAAATTGGCGACCGTGATGCCGCGACGGCTGACCCGGGTGCTGGGCATGTACGGTGAATGGTTGCGCAGCATCCAGCCTCGCGGCGAAGGTGCGTTGATTGCTTCGATGATCAGGCGAATCCTGCTGCAGGTGGGCATCAACCTGGCACTGGTCATCGCGATTTTTGTGTCGGGCGGGTATTTCGCCGAGCGGATGTCGGTCTATCTGCAAGACTGGATCAGCGACCCGAGCTGGCAGAAAGCGCTGATCTGGGGCGGGGCGCTGCTGTTGTCGCTGCCCTTCCTGATCGCGGCCTATCGCAAGCTCAAGGCGCTGTCGATGCTGCTGGCGGAGATGGGCGTGAAGGCCGAGATGGCCGGTCGTCACACCCAGCGGGTGCGACGGGTGATCGCCGAAGTGATCCCCATCCTCTCGTTGCTGGTGATTTTCCTGCTATTGGCAGCCTTGTCGGCCAGTATCCTGCCGACCAACAAGCTGCTGGTGTTGATTGCGGTGGTAGCGACTGCCGTGGCGGCATTGCTCTGGCGCTGGTTTGTCCGCCTGCATACAAGAATGCAGGTGGCCTTGATGGAAACCCTGGACAACCACAAGGAGTCGTCCGGGCATTGATCCCTGATACTGATCAGCTTTCCAGCCAGACGTCCCGCGCCCAGTGCCAAACGGACTCCCAGGTTTCTTCGGCAATCAGTTCTTCTTCGGCTTGCCAGAGCACCACGGTACCGTCTTCTTCGACGCAATAATAATCGTCGCCGTCCTGGCAGATCGGAATCAGGCTGCGGTCGACACCCGCATCCCAGGCGGTGGCGGCCACTTCCGGCAGGTAGGTATGGGAGTTGGGATCGGTAACGGTGACCGGTTCCAGGCTGCCATAGATGACATCGCTGACGGTCAGCAAAAACTCCCTGAAGACGAACGGGATATCGATGAACAACTGCTCTTCGATCTCTACCAGCAAGTCTTCGTCGGGCAACTCCAGTGGAACCGGTACCGGTTCGTTGGCTTCACGCAATTGTTCGATGATTTCTTCCACGTCCGGGTGTCCTCTTTCTCGATGGCGCGGTTTTACATGAGGCGGTTTATACAGTAGCGCGCCATAGATGCAACCGCGAAATAGAAAACCCCGGCTTGAGCCGGGGTTCTCTTATTTCAACAGGCGAAACGCGCAAAGGTTCAACCGTTCTGGCGAATACCTGCCACCAGCCAAGGCTGGTTCTCGCCTTGGGCACGCTCCATGTTCCAGCTTTCGCTGAACGCTTCGCCCTGATCGAAGCGAGAGTCCTTCGACACACCGCTGAAGGTCAGGGTAGCGATGGTCTTGTCGGCGCGATCATCGACACCGTCCAGTTGCACCTGAAGATTGTCGATGTAGGTGGACTGGTAGCCATCACCCAGGTCGGCACGTTCGCGCTTGAGGAACTCCAGCAGTTGCGGGGTCACGAACTCGGCGATCTTGTCCATTTCGTTCGCGTCCCAATGCTGCTGCAGGGAGTGGAAGTGGGTGCGCGCGGCCTCGACGAAGTTCCGTTCGTTGAACCAGGCAGGAGCGTTGATGACCGGGCGAGCGGCCACGGGTGCAGAACCGCCGAAAATCGAGCCACCGGCAGGCTGCTGGTTGAACGTTTCACGCTGCATTGGCGCATGGCCGGCCGGAGCGTACTGCTCCTGCTGCTTGCGACGACGGGCGGCAACGAAGCGGAACACCAGGAAGGCGATGACCGCCAGGATCAGGATGTCGAAGATCTGCATGCCCTGGAAACCGCCACCCATGAACATGGAGGCCAGCAGGCCACCGGCGGCGATACCGGCCAGGGGGCCGAGCCAGCGCGAAGCACCGCCGGCCTTGGTGGCTGCGCCCGCGGCACCGGCCGCGCCTGCGGTGGCGGCAGTTGGACCGGCTGCGGAGGACGGCGCCATCTGGCTGGTCTGGTGAGTCGGGGCCGCGCCCGCACTTTTACCACCGCCAAAGCGCTTGGCGGCATTGGCGTCGATGGCCATCGTCAGGCCGATGCACAACGCCATGGCGATGCTCAGAAAACGTTTCATATAAAGGCATTCCCATTTGTGAATAGCACGCGCGCCATGTTGCACAGGTGAACTGTTGCTGGCTAGCGGCAGAGTGTTTCGGGCTTTTGCGTGACAGCTTAGGTTCAGCTTCAGAAGCGCAAGAGGGCCTGTTCGCTTTGGGCTGTAGGAAAGGTGGACAAGTTCTATCGGAAAGCAGCCAGATGCTGAAAGGTCAATGTGGGGGCGAGCCTGCTCGCGATGGCGTAGTGTCAGTGAACATCAACGTTGTCTGATTCACCGCCATGCGAGCAGGCTCGCTCCCACATATGAAAGTGTCGAGAAAACCTTCTAGATTGCCTCGAGCTTGGCGTACCCCAGCATCAGCCATTTGCTGCCTTCGCTGAAATTCACCTGCACCCGGGCCTGGGCGCCGGCGCCTTCGAAATTGAGGATCACGCCATCGCCGAATACCGAGTGCCGCACGGCCTGGCCGAGGCTGAAGCCGGTCTCCGGGATGTCGCTGCCACCGAACAGGCTGCTGGTGCCGTGCTGTTGGCTGCCACCGAACGGACGGCTGACACTGTTGGACAGGCGCACTTCCTGAATCAGACCCTTCGGCACCTCACGTACGAAGCGCGACACCTTGTTGTAGGTCTCGCTGCCATACAGACGCCGGGTTTCGGCGTAGGTCAGCACCAGGTTCTGCATCGCCCGGGTAATGCCGACATAGGCCAGGCGGCGTTCTTCTTCCAGGCGCCCCGGTTCTTCCAGGCTCATTTTATGAGGGAACAGGCCTTCTTCCATGCCCACCAGGAACACGTAGGGGAATTCCAGGCCCTTGGCGCTGTGCAGGGTCATCAACTGGATGCTGTCTTCATGTTCCTCGGCCTGGGTGTCACCGGCCTCCAGGGAGGCGTGGCCGAGGAAGGCCGCCAGGGGCGACAGGTCCGCGTCTTCTTCGGTGCTCTCGAAGTTACGGGCGGCGCTGACCAGTTCCTCGAGGTTTTCTACCCGGGCCTGGCCTTTCTCGCCTTTTTCCGCTTCGTGATAGGCAATCAGGCCGGACTGCTCGATGACGGTCTGGGTCATCAAGTGCAGTGGCATTTCTGCGCATTTGGCGGCCAGGTCCTCGATGAGGTCCATAAAGGCCTTCAGTGCGCCGGCGGCACGACCGGTCACGCCTTTGTTGTCGACCAGCAGACGCATGGATTCCCACATGGACACATGGCTGTGGCGAGCATGATCGCGGATCGCTTCGACGGTCTTCTCGCCAATGCCCCGGGTCGGTACGTTGATCACTCGCTCCAGGGCTGCGTCGTTGCCGCGGCCTTCGAGCAAGCGCAGGTAGGCCATGGCGTTCTTGATTTCGGCGCGCTCGAAGAAGCGCTGGCCGCCGTAGATGCGGTAAGGGATCCGCTCGCGCAACAACGCTTCTTCCAATACCCGCGACTGGGCGTTGGAGCGGTACAGGATGGCGATGTCACTGCGGGCCAGGCCGGTTTTCAGCGCGCTCTCGATGGTTTCCACCACATAGCGCGCTTCATCGTGTTCGTTGAAGGCGGCATAGAGGTTGATGGCTTCGCCTTCGCCGCCGTCGGTCCACAGCTCCTTGCCCAGGCGCCCGGTGTTGTTGGCGATCAGGGCGTTGGCAGCTTTGAGGATACCGGCCGTGGAGCGGTAATTCTGTTCCAGGCGGATAACTTCGGCGTCAGGAAAATCCGCCGAGTACTGATGGATGTTCTCGATTTTGGCGCCGCGCCAGCCGTAGATCGACTGATCGTCGTCACCCACCACCATCAGGCTGTCGCCGCCTTTGGCCAGCAGGCGCAACCAGGCGTACTGCACGGCGTTGGTGTCCTGAAATTCGTCCACCAACACATGCCGGAAGCGCTTCTGATAGTGCGCCAGCAGCCCTGGATGATCACGCCAAAGGTCGAGTGCCCGCAGCAGCAGTTCGGAAAAATCGATGACCCCGGCGCGCTGGCACGCGGCCTCGTAGGCTTCGTAGATGCTGCGCATGGTCGCCAGGAACAGGTCGCCGCTGGCCTGGATGTGCTGTGGGCGCAGGCCTTCGTCCTTCTGGCCGTTGATGAACCACTGGGCCTGGCGGGCCGGCCAGCGCTGCTCGTCCAGCCCCAGCTCGCGGATCACCCGCTTGACCAGACGTTGCTGGTCGTCGCTGTCCAGGATCTGGAAGGTCTGGCTCAGGCCGGCCTCCTGCCAATGGGCCCGCAACAGGCGGTGTGCCAGGCCGTGGAACGTACCGACCCACATGCCGGCCGGGTTGATGCCCATCAACTGTTCGATGCGGTGGCGCATCTCGGCAGCGGCCTTGTTGGTGAAGGTCACCGACAGGATCGAATGGGGCGAGGCGTTCTCGACCTGGATCAACCAGGCGATACGGTGCACCAGCACCCGGGTTTTACCGGAACCGGCACCGGCCAGGACCAACTGTCTACCCACGGAGGCTGCTACGGCCTGGCGTTGGGCATCGTTGAGGGAGTTCAGCAGAAGAGAGAGATCATCACGCATCGGCGCATTCTAGGGTGCGGCGGCACCCCG
Organism: Pseudomonas sp. FG13; assembly: GCF_057809755.1. Classification (NCBI taxonomy): domain Bacteria; kingdom Pseudomonadati; phylum Pseudomonadota; class Gammaproteobacteria; order Pseudomonadales; family Pseudomonadaceae; genus Pseudomonas; species Pseudomonas sp. FG13. The sequence goes on along the minus strand of NZ_JBMDKO010000014.1, from coordinate 27,773 downwards.
GGCAAACCAAGCTTTACCTCTGCCGATAAAAGACCGATTGGGATGACCGGTCAGTCATGGGTGCAAGCGGCGGCAAAACACGCTTGAAGGGGCTGTCGTCCAATGAAATAGCGACATTTTTAGACATTTTTGTGAGCGGGAGCAGTGTGGGATGGCCTCTGGCTTGTGTATGCTCGGTGCTCGTTTCGGGTTCTCCGTGCCCCTAAGAACAAGAACAGTGCCTATGACCCTCAATTCCGATCTGGCGGGCCCCTGTGTGGAACCGCGGGTCATCTGCAAGCAGTACGCCACGGAGATGGCTGTAGAGCGTACACGGTTGCTGTACCAGGGCTCGCTGCTGCCCACGTTATTCATGCTGGTCAACGGGCTGGTCTGCGCCGCCCTGTTGTGGGAGCCGTCACGCTATTTCCTGGTCAGCGTATGGCTGGTCTGGCTGTTGTCGCTGGTGGCGCTACGGGTGATACAAGTCGCGGCCTTCGATTCGGCGATCCCCAGCCGCCAGGCGCACCCGATCTGGTTGCGCATGTTCCTGCTCGGTTCGGCGATGACTGGCTTGACGCTGGCCGGGGCCGGCATCGCCCTGGTCCCGGCCGACAGCTTCCAGCAACAGGCCTGGGTGTTCGGCCTGATCGGCGCAGCCACGCTGTCGGCCAGTGTTGCCTATGCCGTGAGCCTACCGGCATTCCTGTCTTTCACCTTGCCCTGCCTGTTGCCGGCCATCGGCTTCCTCTTCTGGGGCGGTGACGAACAGCAGCGCGGATGGGGTTGGCTCGGTCTGGTGGTGCTGGTATCCCTGAGCGTGGTGGCCTGGCAGGTCAATCGATTGATGCAAAGCGGCATGCTGCGACGGTTCCAGAATCAGGCGTTGATCGAGCATCTGCAACAGACGCAAATCCGCAGTGCGCAGCTTAACGGGGCCTTGGGACGGGAGGTCGAACAGCGTCGTCTCGCCGAGGAGCAACTGCGTGCGGCCCAAGTGAGTCTCGAGGCGCGGGTCGCACAGCGCAGTCTCGAACTGGAGGCCGCCAGCCAGGCCTTGAGCAAGAGCGAGGCGCGCCTGGCCCTGGCCCTCAAGGCCAGTGAGTTGGGGTTGTGGGACTGGAACCTGCAGACTGATGAAGTCCATCACACCCAGCTCAAGGAATTGCTGGGTCTGGAGCCGGAATACATCACGGCGATGCTCAGCCACCTCACGCCACGCCTGCACCCCCAAGACCTGCCAGCGCTCAAGCGAGCCCTGGTCGAACACCTCAAGGGCCGTAGCGAGGACTATCAGATCGAGTACCGCATCCGTCACGGTAATGGCCATTGGGTCTGGATCGAAGACCGTGGCCGGGCCGTGGAGCGCAGCGCCAGCGGCCGGGTGTTGCGCATGGTGGGCACTCGAAGAAACATCAGCGTCAGTAAAGAGCTGGAACAGCAACGGCAACTGGCGGCGACAGTGTTCGAGGCCGCCAGCGAAGGTATCGTGATCTTCGACCCCCACTATGCGCTGCTCGCCGCCAACCAGGCATTCACTCGGATTACCGGTTTCAATATCGAGGACATGCTGGGACGTAACGTCGTCGACCTGCCGTGCAGCCGCGATGCGCGCCGGCACTATCCCGTGATTCGCCAGGCACTCAAGCAACACGGCACCTGGCAGGGTGAACTGGTGGAAGCGCGGGCCAATGGCGAGTTGTATCCGCAGTGGCTGCAATTGAGCATTGTGCGAGATTTTCGCGGAAGCGTTAGTCATATCGTGGGCTTCTTCGCCGATCTATCGGCCAGGCGCGAATCCGAAGAGCGGATGCGCTATCTCACCCATTACGATGAGTTGACCGGATTGGCGAATCGCTCGTTGTTCCGCGAACGCCTGCAGGAAGCGCAGCAGCGGGTGCGCCAAGGCGGGCGCCGCAGCCTGGCCTTGCTGCATATCGACCTGGACCGCTTCAAGCTGCTCAACGACAGCCTTGGCCACGACATCGCCGACCAGTTGTTGCAGAAAATGGCCCGGCGCCTGATCAATGCGCTGCCGGAGGCCAACACCATCGCGCGGTTGTCCGGCGATGAGTTCGCGGTGCTGTTCGATGCCTATGGCAATCTCTCAAGCCTGGCGCGCATGGCAACCCGCTTGTCCGCCAAGTTGCGGTTGCCACAGACCATTGAAGGTCACGAGCTGGTGGTCAGTGCCTCCATCGGTATCAGTCTGCTGCCCGACAACGCGCGGGATGTTTCCACCCTGGTCAACCAGGCGAACATGGCCATGCAACACGCCAAGCACCTGGGTGGCAACAACTTCCAGTTCTACACCGACAGCCTCCAGGCCAGCACGCTGGAGCGCCTGCAATTGGAGAACCAGCTGCGCAAAGCCCTTGAAGAGCGGCAGCTGAAGGTCTTCTACCAGCCCAAATTGTGCCTGGCGAGCGGTCGTCTGAAGGCGGCGGAAGCGCTGGTGCGCTGGGATCATCCGGCCATGGGGCGGGTGCCGCCGGGGCATTTCATCGGCCTCGCCGAGGAGACCGGACTGATCGGGCCCATTGGCGAATTCGTGCTGCGCCAGGCCTGCTGGCAGGCGTGCGAATGGCAGCGCCAGGGGCTTGCACCGATCCGGGTATCCGTGAATCTGTCGGTGCATCAGTTGCGCCAGGGCAAGCTCGTCAGCCTTGTGCGCCAAGTGCTGGAAGAAACCGGCCTGGCTCCCGAGTACTTGGAGTTGGAGTTGACCGAAAGCCAGTTGCTCGACAGCGTTGAACACATCATCGCCACCTTCCAACAGTTGCGCGACCTTGGGGTCAAGCTGGCGATCGACGACTTCGGCACCGGCTATTCTTCCTTGAGTTACCTCAAGCGTATCCCGGTGGATTACGTGAAGATCGACCAGGCGTTCATCCGCGGGCTGGAGGAGGGGGGCGAGGATGCGGCGATCACCCGGGCAATCATCACCATGGCCCATGGGCTATCGCTCAAGGTGGTGGCCGAAGGTGTCGAGCGGCCGGGACAACTCGAATTCCTGAAAGCCGAGCGTTGCGACGAAGTCCAGGGCTACCTCATCAGCCGTCCCGTCGAGGCAGAAGGCCTGGCCGCGTTGCTGCAGGCCGACGAAGACGGTTTATAGCGCCTGGCTGCTACATGGCGTGCATACAGCATGAAATCGGGATATCGAGTTACGTATTGGGCAGGCAAAAAGGCAATTCCTGTAGTATAACTACAAACTTGCTACATCCCGGCCACCGCCAATAACAAGAGTCCATCCCCTTGAACCTGTTGCAACACATCGCCCAGTCGCGCCACCTGCTGCGCAAATCGGAACTGAAAGTCGCCGATCACGTACTGCTTGATCCCGCGGCCGTGATGCACAGTTCCATGGCTGATCTTGCCCACAGTGTCGGCATCAGCGAACCGACCATCGTGCGCTTCTGTCGCGCCATCGGTTGCTCCGGGTTCCAGGACCTGAAACTCAAGCTGGCGCAGAGCCTGGCGGCCGGTGCGAGCTTCGGCCAGTTTGCGATCCATGAAGACGATTCGGTCGCCGACTACAGCCTGAAGATCTTCGACACCACCCTGCACACCCTCATGGAGGTCCGCGAGAAGCTCGACCCGGTGGCGCTGCAGAAAGCGGTCACGGCCATGTCCCAGGCCCAGCGTGTCGAGTTCTACGGTTTTGGTGCGTCGGGCGCGGTGGCGGCGGATGCGCAGCACAAGTTCTTCCGGCTGTTGCTCACGGCGGCTGCCTATTCCGATCCGCACATGCAGGCCATGTCGGCGGTCACCCTGAAGCCCACCGATGTGGCGATCTGCATTTCCCAGTCGGGGCGCTCCAAGGATCTGTTGATCACTGCCAACCTGGTTCGCGAAAGCGGCGCCTCGTTGATTACCCTGTGTCCGAGCCAGACGCCTTTGGCCGAACTCTCGACGGTAAACCTGGCCATCGACGTGCATGAAGACACCGAGATCTACACGCCGCTGACCTCGCGCATCGCTCACCTGGTGGTGATCGATGTGCTGGCGATGGGCGTTGCCATGGCCCGTGGGCCGAGCCTGGTCAACCACCTCAAGAGCGTCAAGCGCAGCCTTCGCAGCCTGCGGCTGTCGCCCAAATCGGTGAAGGCGTTGGATGACTAGAAGCTGCAAGCTACGAGCCTCAAGCTGCAAGAGGCCACTAGTCGCAACATTCATCGATCTGTAACCCCTGCGCCGCTAAATCGTCATCCCGTATTGTCATCGTAAAACTCCCGTATACGTCTTGGGAGTCTCGACATGACCCAGTCCTACGAAGAACGCAGCGCCGTCAAAACCCGTCGTCAACAGGAAGACCAGCGCCGCATGGCGTTTCGTCGTGCGATCGAAGACCGTTATGAGCAGCGCCAGCTCCTGGCGGAAATCAGCGAATATCCTGACGTCACAGAATTCAATTACTGGCAGGCGACGCCGGCGGCTTCCCGTCGAAACGCTCAACCAGGCCAATGATCTGAGCGCGTTCGCCGCGCACAAACGCCAGGAAGGCGTGGGCCACTGGCGACAGTCGTTTCGCCCTGGCCTGTACCAGGCACCAACTGCGGTACAGCGGCAGTTCCTCGACCGGCAGCTCGATGAGTGCGCCGGACGACAGCTCCCGGCTCACGGCGTGGCGCGTCAACAATGCCACGCCCAGGCCGGCCACCACGCATTCGCGTTGGGCCTCCGCGGATGCCACCTCCAGTGTCTGGGTGAAATGCACCCGTTTCTCCTTGAAATACTCCTCGCAGGCTAGCCGCGTGCCTGATCCTGGCTCGCGCAGCAGCAACGTATATGGCTCCAGATCCTGCAAGCGCAGCGGGCCCATGTGACACAACGGATGATCCGGCGGCGCCACGGCCACGATCGGATTGTTGAGGAATGGCAGGAACTCCAACCCCATGTCCTGAGGGACCATGGACATGATCACCAGGTCGTCCCGGTTGTCCGAGAGCCGGCGAATGACTTGTCCGCGATTGACCACCGTGAGGCTCAGGTTGACCTCCGGGTGCTGGCGCTTGAACGCGGCAAACAGGTGCGGCACGAAATATTTGGCGCTGGACTCCACCGCCAGCTTCAGTTGACCTTGCAGCGAGCCCTGCATGTCCGAAAGCTGCATGTCGAGGTTTTCCAGGCGTCCGAAGATGTCCCGGCTGGCGCGTTGCAGGGCTTCGGCGGCTTCGGTCATGTAGAGTTTTTTGCCAACGTACTCAAACAGCGGTTGGCCAATCAGCTCTTCCAGGGATCGAATCTGTAGGCTAACGGCCGGCTGAGTGAGAGACATTTCATCGGCTGCGCGGCTGTAGGACCTCAGGTCGCACACCTCGTTGAAAATCTGAAGTTGACGCAATGTCATACGCATCAATGACTTACGCATTTTCTAGCCACTCTGGTCCACGACGGGTAGGTCAACTATAAGTCTTCCCTTATGCCTGACCCAATAAATATTCATTTTTGTTAATCAACGGCCGGGACTAGTGTGGTGCTGCGACCGATTGTTACATCTGGTCACGCGTCGGCCTGAACCTCAGGCCGTGGTATCACCGGCTCAAGGGAACCTCCAATTGATAAAAAAGATCCTGATCGCCAACCGTGGTGAGATTGCCGTCCGCATCGTGCGCGCTTGCGCGGAGATGGGCATTCGCTCGGTCGCGGTCTATTCCGACGCTGATCGCCATGCCCTGCATGTCAAGCGTGCGGACGAGGCCCACAGCATCGGCGCTGACCCGCTGGCCGGCTACCTCAACCCGCGCAAACTGGTGAACCTCGCCGTGGAGACTGGCTGTGATGCCCTGCATCCCGGTTATGGTTTCCTCTCGGAAAACGCCGAACTGGCGGACATCTGCGCCGAACGCGGAATTAAATTCATTGGTCCTGCGGCCGAAGTCATTCGCCGCATGGGCGACAAGACCGAAGCGCGCCGCAGCATGATCAAGGCCGGTGTGCCGGTTACACCGGGCACCGAAGGCAACGTATCGGGCATCGAAGAGGCGTTGGCCGAGGGCGACCGGATCGGTTACCCGGTGATGCTCAAGGCCACGTCCGGCGGCGGCGGTCGGGGTATTCGACGCTGCAACAGCCGTGAAGAACTGGAACAGGCTTTCCCACGGGTCATCTCCGAAGCCACCAAGGCGTTCGGTTCGGCGGAAGTGTTCCTGGAAAAATGCATCGTCAACCCCAAGCACATCGAAGCGCAGATCCTGGGCGACAGTTTCGGCAACGTGGTGCATCTGTTCGAACGGGATTGCTCGATCCAGCGGCGCAACCAGAAGCTGATCGAAATCGCCCCCAGCCCGCAACTGACGCCCGAGCAGCGCGCCTACATCGGCGACCTGTCGGTGCGCGCCGCCAAGGCCGTGGGCTATGAGAACGCTGGCACCGTGGAGTTCCTGCTCGCCGAGGGCGAGGTGTACTTCATGGAGATGAACACCCGGGTGCAGGTGGAACACACCATCACCGAAGAAATCACCGGTATCGACATCGTTCGCGAACAGATCCGCATTGCGTCCGGGCTGCCGTTGTCGGTCAAGCAGGAAGACATCCAGCACCGTGGCTTTGCCTTGCAGTTCCGGATCAACGCCGAGGACCCGAAGAACAACTTCCTGCCCAGCTTCGGCAAGATCACCCGCTACTACGCCCCTGGCGGCCCGGGTGTGCGCACCGATACGGCGATCTATACCGGCTACACCATTCCACCGTTCTACGATTCGATGTGCCTGAAACTGGTGGTCTGGGCGTTGACCTGGGAAGAAGCCATGGACCGAGGCCTGCGTGCCCTGGATGACATGCGCCTGCAGGGGGTCAAGACCACTGCCGCGTACTACCAGGAAATCCTGCGCAACCCGGAATTCCGGAGCGGCCAGTTCAACACCAGCTTCGTCGAAAGCCACCCTGAACTGACCAACTACTCGATCAAGCGCAAACCCGAAGAGCTGGCCCTGGCCATCGCCGCCGCCATTGCCGCCCACGCAGGCCTGTAAGGAAGTATGACCATGTCCAAGAAGATCTTTGTTACCGACACAATCCTGCGCGACGCCCACCAATCGCTGCTCGCCACCCGCATGCGCACCGAAGACATGCTGCCCATCTGCGACAAGCTCGACAAAGTCGGCTACTGGTCGCTGGAAGTCTGGGGCGGCGCGACGTTCGACGCCTGCGTGCGTTTCCTGAAAGAAGACCCGTGGGAGCGCCTGCGCCAGCTGCGCGCCGCGCTGCCCAACACCCGTCTGCAAATGTTGCTGCGCGGCCAGAACCTGTTGGGCTATCGCCATTACAGCGATGATGTGGTCAAGGCGTTCGTGGCCAAGGCCGCGGTCAACGGCATCGATGTTTTCCGCATTTTCGATGCGATGAACGATGTACGTAATCTTCGCGTGGCCATCGAGGCGGTGAAGGCTGCCGGCAAGCATGCCCAGGGCACCATCGCCTACACCACCAGTCCGGTGCACACCATCGACGCTTTCGTGGCCCAGGCCAAGCAGATGGAAGCCATGGGTTGCGATTCGGTGGCGATCAAGGACATGGCCGGCTTGCTGACCCCGTACGCCACTGGCGAACTGGTAAAGGCGTTGAAGGCCGAGCAATCGTTGCCGGTGTTCATCCACTCCCATGACACCGCCGGCCTGGCCGCGATGTGCCAGCTCAAGGCTGTCGAGAACGGCGCCGACCACATCGACACTGCTATCTCCAGCTTTGCCTGGGGCACCAGCCACCCTGGCACCGAATCGATGGTCGCTGCCCTCAAGGGCAGCGAGTTCGATACCGGCCTGGACCTGGAGTTGCTGCAGGAAATCGGCCTGTACTTCTACGCGGTGCGCAAGAAGTACCACCAGTTCGAAAGCCAGTTCACGGCGGTGGACACCCGTGTCCAGGTCAACCAGGTACCCGGCGGGATGATTTCCAACCTGGCCAACCAGTTGAAAGAGCAGGGCGCGCTGAACCGCATGAACGAAGTGCTGGCGGAAATCCCGCGAGTGCGCGAAGACCTCGGCTTCCCGCCATTGGTCACGCCGACCTCGCAGATCGTCGGCACCCAGGCCTTCTTCAACGTGCTGGCCGGCGAGCGCTACAAGACCATCACCAACGAAGTGAAGCTCTACCTGCAAGGCGGCTACGGCAAGGCGCCGGGTGAAGTGAACGAGAAGCTGCGTCGCCAGGCTATCGGTAGCGAAGACGTGATCGACGTGCGCCCGGCTGATCTGCTCAAGCCGGAAATGACCAAGCTGCGCGGCGAAATCGGCGCCTTGGCCAAATCCGAAGAAGACGTGCTGACCTTTGCCATGTTCCCGGATATCGGGCGCAAGTTCCTGGAAGAGCGCGAAGCCGGCACCCTGACTCCGGAAGTGCTGTTGCCGATCCCTGAGGCAGGCAGTGTGGGCTCGGCGGGCGGCGAAGGCGTACCGACCGAGTTCGTCATCGACGTTCATGGCGAAACCTACCGCGTCGACATCACCGGGGTAGGCGTCAAGGCCGAAGGCAAGCGTCATTTCTACCTGTCCATCGATGGCATGCCGGAAGAAGTGGTGTTCGAACCGCTCAATGAATTCGTCAGCGGCGGCAGCAGCAAGCGCAAGCAAGCCTCTGCACCTGGCCACGTCAGCACCACCATGCCGGGCAACATCGTCGATGTGCTGGTCAAGGAAGGCGACGTGGTGAAGGCTGGCCAAGCTGTGCTGATCACCGAAGCCATGAAAATGGAGACCGAAGTACAGGCGGCCATCGCCGGCAAGGTCACCGCCATTCATGTGGCCAAGGGCGACCGGGTCAATCCGGGCGAGATCCTGATCGAGATCGAAGGCTGAGCTAACAGCCTCGATACAACGCTTTAACCTCGGGGGGGCATGTGCTCCCCTTTTTTTTTTGCGCAAATGCCTGCCCCACACCAAACCTCTGTGGGAGCGAGCCTGCTCGCGATAGCGATGTACCAGCCGCCATCGATACTGGCTGACCTGACGTCATCGCGAGCAGGCTCGCTCCCACACGACTTTCCACAGCCTCTCCTTAGGCGATCAGAACATCATCCGCCAGTGGCCCATCAGCGCCTGGTTACGATTGTCGTTGCCTGTTTCACCGCTATAGCCCAGTCCCAGCGTATGCCAGGCTGAAACAGCCAGGTCCAACCCCGCTTCGACGAGCAAGCTGTCGCGGTCCAGCTCGGTGCCTTCCACCCGATAGGTACTGCCGCCGCTCACCAGGCCCTGGCGAGAACGGCCGGTGACGTCGCCGTAGAGGTGTTTCCAGCCGACATTCAGGCGAGGAGTCCATTGCATACCGCGATCCAGGGCAAAAGGCCGGGCGAGGCGCAGGCCCAGGTGGCTGCTGTAAGCGTCCTGGGTCTGGCCATGGACCTTCAACGCAGCGTACCCGCCTTTTTCCTGATAGCGGTCACGTTGATAACGTTGGTAGCCCAAATGGGCATAGGGTTCGATCTCAAGATGAGCGAGGTCGAAGCGGTAGCCCATCTGTCCAAAGACCTGTTGCGTGTTGGCATCGTAACGACCCTTGAGGCGATCACTGAAACCATTGAAGGCCACGTGACGTTTGGTACTGCCGTCATGGTCGCCATGAACGGCGCCCAGCCGCAGCGCCAGCGGGCCATCCTGGCGCAGCGCGTATGCACCCAGGTACCAACTGTCGAGTTCGCCGTCGAAGCGGTGGCCGTCCAGCCGCGTCTGCGTCTTGCTGCCGATGATGCCCAGGCGCCATTCAGGGCTGACCGTCCAATCGGTCCCCAGCATCAGCCCCGTTGTTGAATGCTTGAGGGCATCGCTTCCCCATTGCCTACCGACAACGCCATTGTTGCCGATGGCCTGGACCCAGACCTGACCGTCGACAGGCTCGCTCTGCGGTTTTCTCCGGGCCATGACCGAGAGCATCCCGGTGCTGATCGGAGCGCTGCTGCTCAAGGTAGCGTTGGCGAGGTTGGCGGTGTCGTAACCCGTGAGCTGGTCGATAGCGTCGGCAGCCGTGAATATGTTGGTGCCCAGTAAAGCGTTGATGGCGGCGTTGGGCTTTGCGGCGGGTTGGGCGGCTGGCAGCGGAGCGGCAGGCGCTTGCGCAACGGCCGCAGTTCTCGCTGGCTCGGAAGCTTTGGGTGCTGGGGCTACAGCAGGCGCTTGCACATCGGGTGGCGCAACCGATTCAACCGGCTGTGGCTCGTCGATGTGGGCTGCGAATTCGCGCGCGTTTTTGGTAGCCGCTAGCGACTCAATCGGAACCTCGTTCCGGGCATAGGTTAGATTGACCTGTGTCTCCAGGTAACGGGGCGTCGCAGTCATGAATGCGAGTTCGCTGATGACCTGTCCGAATTCGCCTTCGACCCTGGATGCGTTGATAACGGTATGTTCGTTTGTACCGACATATTCGCCCGGGGCGGCGTTGATTTTCAGCGTGGCGTTATCCAGGGTCGCGATTCCCCCGACCGTGATCGTGGCACTGCCTCCCTGGGCGTTGACGCCGTAGACGAGCTCAGCACCTTGCGCCAGCCTGAAGTCCTTGGCAATGAAAGGCGCACCCATTGCCGGACCGACTTCCAACAGTCCTGCCACATCGAGGCTCTCCACCGTTCCGCTGCCGCTGAACCGGGCTGTTTCCGCCACAACGACAGTCCCAGCGGTGCCCGGGTTCGTCATGTGGGCATTGGGCCCGACAAATACGCTGCTGGTGACAATGCCCTGATTATCGAAGCCGCCCAGAACGTGTACCTCACCACCGAGATGCCCGGTATTGATCAGCTTGGCTTTCGGCGCAATCAGGCTTCGGCCATCGAAGCCCTGGGCGTTCGACCATTCCCCTCGCTTGACATGCAGGTCCTGGAAATTGCGTACCTCATCCAGCTTGCCCCCTGACACGGTGTCCAACTGCAGGACATTGATTCCGCCTCCGCCGTCGACAAGCCCCATGAGCTTGCCGCGTCCGCTCACGATGACCAGATCGTCGTCGCTGCCCGTTTCCAGCGCGAGCACGGTCCTGGTGACCCTGGTGCGATTTCTCTCCGGTGCACTGGCGAACGCCTTGAGGCGGGCTTGTACCTGGGCGGTGGTTTCCGGGGGTGAGGGCAGGGCGTCATTGACGATTGGCTGAGCCATGGAGACATCGGCGCAACCGAGCATCAGGGCAATCGCCAAGGCAAGGTATTGGAGTGGATATGCGTGTTGGTCTGGCATTGAATGCGGCCTCTCATGAAGGGAGTCCGCACTTTAAAAACTCACTCTGGAGCGCGATGCCGGCTATGGCTGTGCCTCTGGCGAGAGATCGCGACGAAGCCTGTAGGCCGGTCGCGTCTTGAGCAAGGCCTCGTCGCGTCAGCGCTCACGGTACGTGGCGTTGCCCTACATCACTCTCGGAACGGTCCGTTTGACAGCGATGGGGCTGTCAACTGCGCTTGAGGTACGCCTTCCCATAATGCCGCTCCATGCGCGCCTGGATCAGTTCCAGTGCGATGGACATCAGCCAATAGATGATCGCCGCCGTGGTGAGCATTTCGATGTAGCGATAGCTGGAGCGGCCATAGGATTGCGCGAGGAACATCACCTCCCAGACGCCCATCACCGAAATCAGGGAAGAGTCCTTGAGCATGGAGATGAACTGGTTGGTGGTCGGCGGGATGATGGTGCGCATGGCCTGGGGCAGGGTGACGCGCCAGAAGATCACTGTCTCGCTCAGGCCCAGCGCCAGCGAGGCTTCGCGTTGGCCTTGGGGGACGCCGACGATGCCGGCGCGGAAAATTTCGCTCAGGTAAGCGCCGTAGTTCAGCGACAGGGCAATGATCCCGGCGGTGACGGCGCCTGGGACCACCCCCAGTTGCGGCAAGCCCAGGTAGATCAGCAGGATCTGGATCAGCAGTGGCGTGCCACGGAAGAACGACGCATAGAAACTGGCAATGCCGAACGCCACCGCGCTGTTGGACAGACGTGCCAGGGCGGTGATGAAGCCCAGCAATGACGACGCGACGATCGAACACAGACACAGGAACAGCGTCAGCACCGCGCCCTGCAGAAAGCCGTTGGGTGCCAGGTGCAGGCCGATCAGGTTCGGCAACTTGTCCAGGATGATCGAGAACTTCAGGTCGAAGCCCAGGAAAAAACTCGCGAACAGCGCCAGCATGACCGCCCAGGTCAGGTACAGCCGTGTGCGAAAACCGAAGATTTTCTTCAGGCGCGACTCAGCCACCGGTTGCGGTGGCTGGGAAGGGGATGGAAAAGAGGTCATTGAGTGATGTCGGCGCCGATCCATTTCTGCGAGAGTTTGCTCAAGGTGCCATCTTGTTTCAACTGGGCGAAGACTTCACGCACCTTGCTGTCCCACTGGGCATCGCCCTTTTCGATGGCCACCGAGTTCGGTTCGGAGTACAGCGGCTCGCCGGCCAGTTTGAAGCGTTTGTCTTCGGTCAGGCGTGGCTGTGCGGTCACCAGATTGGTCAGCACCGCGTCCAGGCGTACCCCGGCGCCCAGGCCCAAGTCCTGGAAGGCCACGTTGTCGGTGTCATACGGGGCGATCTGTACGTTGTCGAACGGATAGCTCAGTTGGGTATCCTCGGCGCCTTCGATCACCAGGTTCTTGTTCAGGTAACTCTCGTAGCTGGAGGCACTGGTGAGGCCGACTTTCTTGTCGCTCAAGTCCTTGGCGCCGTGGATCCGGTCGTCCTTGGCGTTGACCACGATGACCGCCGGCGAGGCGTAATACTGCACCGGGAAATCGAACACTTCGGCGCGGGCCTTGCTCGGTGTCATGGAGCAGATGCAGATGTCGTAGCGCCCGCTCCAGTGTCCGGCGGCGATCACGTCCCAGGACGGCGTTTCCAGGCGCAGCTTCACACCCAGCTTCTGCGCCACGGCTTTGGCTACGTCCACATCAAACCCGTCGAGCTGGTTCTGATCGTTGAGAAACGAGAAGGGCGGATAGCTTTCCATCAATACGCCGACCAGTTCTTTTTTCTGCTCGACACGGTCCAGCGTGGTACCGGCGAAAGCTTGCGAAGCGGCGGCCAGCAGAGTCAGGCCCAAGGCCATCAATGGTTGAAGTTTCATGTAGGGCCCTGGCTGAAAATACAGGTTGTGGTTAACTGAAGAGTGCGTATTAAATAGTTATAAGAACAACTCCGGTAGTGAGTTATTTTCATAAGCTTATGAGTGAATCGTATATGGGCTCAGCAACGACAGTCATTCTCGACGGCGGCATGGGCCGCGAACTGCAACGCCGTGGCGCGCCGTTCAGGCAGCCCGAATGGTCGGCGTTGGCCCTGAGCGAAGCCCCGCAGGCCGTAGAGGCCGTGCACGCGGCCTATATCGCCAGCGGCGCCAATGTCATCACCAGCAACAGCTATGCTGTCGTACCGTTTCACATTGGCGAAGCGCGCTTCGCCGCCGAAGGCCAGGCCCTGGCAGCGCTGGCCGGCGAACTGGCCCGGCGGGCGGTGCAAGCTTCCGGCAAAGCCGTGCGGGTTGCCGGCTCGCTGCCGCCGCTGTTCGGTTCCTATCGGCCTGATCTGTTCGATGCCTCCCGCGCCAGTGAGCTGTTGTCGCCTCTGGTAACCGGCCTGGCGCCCCATGTCGACCTGTGGCTGGCCGAAACCCAAAGCTCGACGGTGGAAGCGAAGGCGATTCATGCCGGGCTGCCCCAGGATGGCAAGCCGTTCTGGCTGTCGTTCACCCTCAAGGACGAAGACACTGATGAAGTGCCGCGCTTGCGTTCCGGCGAGCCGGTGGCGGAGGCTGCGGCCGTTGCGGCCGAACTGGGCGTCGAGGCGCTGCTGTTCAACTGCAGCCAGCCGGAGGTGATCGGTGCTGCGATCGATGCTGCCCGGCAAACCTTCGAGCGCCTGGGGGTGAAGATCCACATCGGCGCCTACGCCAACGCCTTCCCGCCGCAACCCAAAGAAGCGACCGCCAACGACGGGCTGGATCCGCTGCGTGAAGACCTCGATCCACCGGGCTACCTTCAATGGGCGGCGGACTGGCAGAAACGTGGGGCCAGTCACCTGGGTGGTTGCTGCGGAATCGGCCCGGAGCATATTGCGGTGCTGGCGCAGAAGTTGGTTTGAGCCTTTAGCGAATCATCAGCTGATCGATTGTCATCGCGAGCAGGCTCGCTCCTACAGGGGAAATGCATTCCCAATGTGGGAGCGAGCCTGCTCGCGATAGCGGACTTCAGCTGTCCATAAATATCAGCTTACGTTTCCCTCCCAGTTCCACTGCCCTCTATACATATGTACGTCATCTCGGGACGAACAGCGCGATAAGGTCCGGACTCTTCAATCAGAACCGGACCATTGAGATGTCGATTTCCCCCAAGGATGAACCGGGTGTTGCGTCACCTATACCGCAATCAGAAACGATCAATGCCCAGGCGAAGGAACAGCTCAGGCAACTGGACTTGCTGGACACCCACCAGGTACAGCTGACCCTGCTGTTCGCAGCCGTTCCCACCTTCGACAGGGTGATGGGCGCGCTGCTGGTCGGCCTGCTCAAGACCAGGATTCCCGCCAAGAAATTTCGTGCATCGCTGCTTCCGGACATCGAACCGGATCAATGCTATGTGAGCCGCTTCACCACGGGCCCGGACGGTGGGCGCATCCTGGCCGCCTCGGACAGCTTTACCCACGTCATGCGCAACTGTTTGCTCAGCGACACGGCGCCCGACTTTTCGAAGGGGGGCGTCGGGTTCTTTACCCGTCCGGATTCCCTGGAGGAGGCCGACAGCGTCTTTGCCGGCCCGCTGGATGAGCACACGTTGCGGGCCATGGAAGCCGTGTTCTATGTGGCCCATCCAGCCACGAATGAACGGGTGAAGCGACAGTTCCGCGACGAACTGGAGCTCTTTCGTCAGCGCAAGGGCTGGGAGGTGTTGCCAGGCGTGGCGGCGTCATCCACGACCGAAGTCGCCCTGGCGCAGTTATTGTCTCGGCGCTTCCTGCATCTTTTCGACCTGTACAAAGCCGATCGGGATCCTGCCGCTCGACTCAGCCAGGGTGAGCGAATCCAGCAAAGCGATGAAGATCGCCTGTTGGACATCATCACCACCCATCCTTCCCAGGCGGACAGAAGTCGCCTGTTGCGCGCACCGGTTCCCCATGTCTATGCGGTCAGGCTCGATAGCGGCGCCGCGCAGCCGCAAAAATGGCCTGCCGCGATGGTGGTCAAGTTTACCGACCGGCCATCGCTGTTCCTGTATTCCCTGGAGCATGGGCTTCAGCGCTTCAACGCTTTCCAGGACCTGGTCAGACAGGTATTTCCCACCCTTGAGGGCCAGGCGTGCAAGATCCAGGACATTTCCGTCGAACTGTCCGGGCATGTTTTCGAAGTGGCGGCGGCGGATCTGCTGCAAATGCAAAGTACGGCGCTGGAGAAAGTCCTGGATGCGCCAGGAAACGCAACGGTGACAGTGAGTGACTTTGCCCGGCAAACGGAAGATGCCCTTGGCTTGCCCCTGTTGTCACTGGCCGGGCCACTGGCGGCCCGTCAGGAAACCTTGGTGGAAAACCGTCGCCCCGGTTTCTACAAGACCGCGACGTTTGCCGAGCGAGCCCACTATCGCCGCCTCGAAACAAAGGTATTCGAGGCCGTCTACACACTGGGCAGCGGTGTTCCGACCCTGGTGCAGTTCGCTCGCCAGAAGATCAAGCAGTACCTGCAGCAAACCATTCACCCGCGCATCGACGTGGACCCGGACCAAACCCTGGTCAGGCTGTTCTACGGTGACCGGGCCAGCCCCAGGCAGTCCCGTACCAGCAGCTTGACCCAATTGATGCTCGACAATCTGCGGCCACGGCAATACCCGAACGCCATGCGCGAAGTGTTGGCGGTCTACCTTCTCGATCAACACGGTCAACGGATCCGCCATCCGGAAAACGGTTTCCTGATCACGGTGACTGGGGGCGAACTGGCCAGGATGGCGACGAGCCTCGATGTCGGTGGCAATTATGAAATCCTGCTGCGCCAGCAAATGAATGAACCTCGGTACAAGGCGGCTTGGCAGGCGTCGTACCGGGCCCACCTGGAGTTCAAGGGCTATGAGGCTGCACTCAGGGGCGACACAGTGTTCCAGGCCAGAGTGACGGATCCGGTTGCCAAGCCAGCCCATCCGCGAAAACTGCTGGCTAGCTGGCTGGAGGCGGTCCTGCAATCACCCACGGCGGCGAATCGGGCCTGGGTTGGCGGGCACAGGGTCCATGTCCATGGTCTTCTCCTGGGGGGCAGTGTCAGCGCGCAAGGTGGTACACCGCGCAACGCGCTCGGCATCGATGGTGTGCTGATCTTTTCAGACCAGCTTGGGCCGGACATCAAGGGCACCGTGGGCGTGTATTTACCGGACAGCCCCCAGGGCCATGACCTGCAAGAGTTTTCCGACCTGAGCGATGGCATTACCGGGCTGCTGCAACAGGAAGAATGGCGAGCGTATTTCCGTTCGCGCATTTGCGCCCTCGATCCAGAGGAGATAAAGCGCGCCTTGGGGCAGCACCGCGGTCGGCCCCTGATCAGTGGCGTCTTGATTACCGATGATTGGCTTGAGCGCTTTCACCGGGCCCACGTCAACTTCCACAGCGCATACGCGGATCACCGCTCCAACAGCAACCGGGACATCGGCCTGCAGACCGTCGCGCGGCTGGTGATGATGACGGTTGAAATTGTCATGGACCTGGCCGGCCTGCTGTTGATCCCCGGTTTCCAGATGCTGACCCGTGCCGTCAGGACCGGCCTTTTGGTGGTCAGGACCGGTGCCGTGCCAACGAATACGACGACACTGGCGTTCGTCCATGCGGTGGCAAACACCCGGAAGGCTGTCGGCTTCGGTGGCGTGAGCGTCAACGTGCGAGGGCGCTCCTCTTTCCTGGCGATAACGGCTCGCCAAAGCCAGGCTAAAGCGCCATTTGGATTGCCCTTGGAAGAAACGCTTTATCGGCGCTATGCCGTGGCGGATAGGTCGGTGCTCCGGGGAGTGTCAGCGGATGCCCAGGGCTTTTATCGCCCCACGATCACGAACAGCGTCACGGGGCGCTCTGCTCGCCAGGTGTATGTGCAGCAACCCGATGGCACGGTATTCCGGGTCCATGACCATACGTCGCTCAAGGCCATCGAGGCCACCATTGTCGACCCGGCGACGGGCTTGAATATTCGCTCCAGTGGCGTGATGAGGAGCACGGTGGCCCGCGCGCCCGATGGGCAGTGGCATGCCGTGGGCTTTGGCCTGGGCGGAGGGGGCAAACGCCCGCGCGGAGGACCTCCCCAACCGGGCCCGTCAGCCCCTAAGCAACCTTCGACATCGCTTCGCGCCGTGGCCGATCTGATCCGCACGTCAAACGAGTGGGACGTCGAGATCATGGATCTGGTCCCGTCACTCATCACCCGCCTTCCAAGCTGGCCGCAACATCGCAGCTTGTTGATCGTGGATCAACGGCGTGGACGCCAGGACTGGTCGATACGCTTCACCCCCGGGCAAGAGGAAAGCGGCTATCCGACGGGCGCGCATCCGCTCAGGTCCAACACTGACGTGGTGCTGATACGCACCGGTGAAAATCATTACACCTTAAGGTTGGCTGATAACACTGACGTCACGTTCGATGCCGACGGCAATTGCTTCTTCAATGCCGTTGCCCGGGGACTGAACGAGGGGCAGCCCCAGCCAACGTTTTCGATGCAGGGGCTGCGCAATGAAACCGCCGCTTATATCGATCTACACCCGGAGATGAGTCATTACCTGGTGTCACCGCCCACCGGTTTGCAGCAGGCGCTGGCGGATAACGCACGCTCCCTGGAGAACTTGTTGGGCAAGGCCGCTGTGTATGACGTGAGTCAGATTGTCTATGGCACGCGCAACCCGCATAACCTGTTTCGACCGTTGGTGCATTTCCTGAACCTGTATGCCGACGACATGGTGCGCAGGACCTTGAACCAAGCCCGGAAAGCCGACTTGCCCCCCGAGATCCTGCAACACATCGGTAGCTACTTGTCCCCCCGGGCTCCGGGTCGTCCGATACTGAGCAGCATTCCTTACTACATGCAAAGCGATCGATCCGTGCGGACCTTCTTCGAGGACACGCTACTGCGCCCCGTCGAAAGCTCGGAGATTGAAGAACTGCTCAACAATGAACACCTCATGTTCTCCCAGGACGTGATTCATATCATGCTCGAATACGGGGTCAGGGCCCGAGAGTTGACCGATCACCATCCCAAGAACAGTCTGGCATATGTCCTCTACGATGACGCTCTGCATGGTCATCTCGACGATACGCAGCTAGAGGAGCTGCTCAATGGTGCCTATCTGGTGGATCGTGATGATTTGAAAAAGGTCAAGAGACGGTACGAGCAAGAGACCGGCAATGCCATGGATGACGACTCGGAGCTGTTGGAGCAGCACATTTATTACGACCGTGCCGAGGACCTGGCCGACCTGCTCACCGTGGCGCTCGAGCGATTTCCTATGTTGCAGACGCGGGCAAATATTCTTCTCAAGTCCCCGGTGATCGCTTCCAACCTGGGTGGCCTGTTTCCCGTGAGTCTGCTTTCACAATGGATACGCAACCCGAGCATATCCAACATGCGACTTCAGCTCATCGGCGATTATGTCAGTAGTCGTTATGACGAATTGACGAGGTACGCTGGCGTCGATATCAACTGGATGCGACCGTTCGATGACTGGAACCTGAACAGTCTGTTCACGCATCGGCAGGCTTTACTGGACTTCTTCAACTTTCTCCAGGAGGTCCGGTACTTCAAGGACAGTGACCTGTCGGCTGTCGCCAGGTTGTTCACTGCGCCAGGGCAGCGGCTTTCCAACAGCCGGGTGGCGATCCTGTTCAGCAGGCCGAACCTGTGGATGTCCATTCGTGCCATGCGCGGGATCTCGCGGGAAAGCGCCAGGGCCATCTGGCAGGATTTGACGGGTCCGGCATTCAGCGACAGCAATATTCGCTTCACCCTGGGGCGGCCCGGCTCGCTCAACAGCGAGTCGGCTTTCACGGAGGCGTTGATAGACAGC
The DNA here is from genome assembly GCF_057809755.1 of Pseudomonas sp. FG13. Taxonomy (NCBI): domain Bacteria; kingdom Pseudomonadati; phylum Pseudomonadota; class Gammaproteobacteria; order Pseudomonadales; family Pseudomonadaceae; genus Pseudomonas; species Pseudomonas sp. FG13. Next base: position 8,822 of record NZ_JBMDKO010000014.1, on the reverse strand, counting down.
CTGGTCAATGAAGAGGCCCGGGCGCATCAGTTGATCATGGGGTCGTACACCATGAGCGAAAGACAGGCCCAGTACTTTCTCCATAATTTCGATTTCTCGCAGAGCCCGGCGGGGCACAGTCGGCTGGATTTCGCCAGCTACGTGAGCGCTCATGGATCGATACCGCAATGGGCCTGGCCCTATGCCCGAAGTGCGGTGACGCCCGAGGTGCTCAAACCCTTCCTGGCCACCCGGAAACCGCCTGAGTCCTGATAGCTTGCCTTGATCGATCGCCATCGCGAAGGGATTCGCGGTGGCGATCATCTATCACTCACTGCGATGAGCGACATTCCGCCAGGCTACGCACCTGTCCGTTCTCGCTTTGATTCTCTTCACTGAGCCATTGCTCGAACGCCGCGCCGATGGCCGGCCATTCCGAATCCAGCATCGAGTACCACGCGGTGTCGCGGTTCTGTCCCTTGACTACCATGTGCTGGCGGAAGACGCCCTCGAACGTGAACCCCAATCGTTCGGCAGCGTATTTCGAGCGGGCGTTGGCGTTGTTGCATTTCCACTCCAGGCGTCGATAACCCAAAGCGAAGGACTCTTTCGCCAGCAGGTAAACCGCCTCGGTGCTTTTCGGCGAACGTTGCATGGAAGCGCCGAACGTCACATGGCCGATCTCGATGCGACCCTGGGCTGGCACGATGGACATCAGGCTGAGAATGCCCTGCACCTCGCCATTGGCGCGGTCGATCACCGTGAAGAAGTATGGGTCGATGTTCGCGGCATGATTACCCAGCCAGGCATCGAACGCCTTGCGCTCGGAAAAGGGGCCGTAGGGCAGATAGTCCCAGAGTTTCGGATCGGCCCCGGGGCCTTCCAGTGCTTGCCACAGACCGTCGGCGTGCCGTGCCGGATCGAGTTTTTCCAGGCGGATGAAGCGCCCTTCGATCAACTGTGTGAACGGTGCCGGAACCCCTTTCCAATCGGCAAGTGAAGTCAACATGCGGCGCTCCTTACAAGGCTTTGCGAAATTGGATGAAGCCGGGACGTTCGGCGATGCGCTCGTAGAGCTGGATCGCCGTGGCATTGGTTTCATGGGTCAGCCAGTGCACTTTGCAGCAACCATCGGCCTTGGCGGTGGCGTAGACGTACTCGATGAGCTGACGACCGACGCCGGTGCCACGGCTCTGCTCCGTGACCAGCAGGTCCTGCAGGTAACAGGAATTCTCGATGCTCCAATTGGACCGGTGATAAATGAAGTGCACCAGGCCGATGGCCGTGTCGCCGCGCCAAGCCAGGGCCCCATGGGTCGGTTCGCGCTCATCGAGCAAGCGTTGCCAGGTGCTTTGGCTTACCGCATCTGGCAGTTCGGTGTTGTAGAACCTCAGGTAGGCCTGCCACAGCGGCAGCCACGCGGCGTGATCGTCAGCGGTAACAGGGCGGATCTCGATCTGGCTCATGTTCATTCCTTGGTCGAAAATTCGGACATCAGGCTCGCGACGGCATGGTCCTGGGCATTGTGGCTGGCGGCCAATCCCTGGCGCACACCCGCTGCGTCGGCGGGAGCGCGGTTCTGACTGAGTTTGCGTTTGCCTTCCAGGCGCTGGATGGGCAGGGCGAAGCCGACGATGGCCTTGAGCATGCTGTCGATGTACTCAGCCGGCGCATCGTCGATGCGCCACGGCTGGGCCCGGCCGCTTTCGTGGCGGTCGGTGAGGGCACTCACCAGGTTGCGCAACCGATGGGCATCATTGAACACCTCGGCGCCGCCATAGGCGTGTACGGCCTGGTAGTTCCAGGTTGGCACGACTTTGCCATGTTCGGTCTTGCTGGGATAGAAACCCGGGCTGACGTAGGCGTCGGCTCCGGCAAATATCACCAGCGCCTCGGCCCCGGATTCCAGGTCGCGCCATTGTGGATTGGCCCGGGCCATATGCCCGTAGAGGCTGCCGTTGGGGCCTTGTCGGGTGTCCAGCAACAGCGGCAGATGGCTGGCCTGCAAGCCATGCTCGCCATGGGTGACCAGCAAGGCCAGGCGACACGCTTCCATCATCCGGTGTAATTGGGACAGGTCTTCGACGGCAAAGGCTTTGGGGTTGTACATGACGATTTTCCTTGGCGAATGCGAGCATCCTAGGCAGGCTATTGGTCTGTTGTAAGAGCCACTTAAGACCAATTCGATAGGTCCATTTGCGAGGGTTGTCATGAGCAACGTCGTGCCGCCGCTGTCATTCAACCCAGCGGGAATCGAGCTGGACCGTCGTCAGGGGCTCAGCCGCCAGCTTTACCAGGCGCTGCGGGCGCGGGTGCTGGATGGACGGCTGGGCAGCGGCACCCGGCTACCGGCCAGTCGTGACCTGGCGGCGGCGCTGTCGATTTCTCGCAACAGCGTGGTCCGGGCCTACGACCAGCTCTATGCCGAGGGTTTCATTGAAGGGCGGGTAGGGGACGGCACTTACGTGGCAGAGCTGTCTTCTCTCATGCTGGGCCGGCCTCATCGCGAGCAGGCTCGCTCCCACATTGGAATGGGTACCGCCGGGGAAGCGAGTTTGCGCGCGAAGAGGCCCGGAGAGAAAAACATATCCACAAAAGTGTCCACAGGGTTCTCAACAGGCTTATCCACTGGGTTATCCACAGATTGGTTGGATTTGCCTGTGATTTCATCCAGTAAAGTTATCCACAGTGGTGCGTTGGATCGGGTCGAAAAGCACCATTTACCAGCGCCTCCCAGTGGTCCGCCACGAGCGTTTCGGGTGGGCGTCCCGGCTTTCGATCTGTTCCCTTTCGACGTCTGGGCCAAGCTGAACGCGGCTTTCTGGCGCAAACCGGACTTGCAACAGCTGTGCTACGGCGACTCCCAGGGCGATGCCCGCTTGCGTGGGCTGATCGCAGCATATTTGCGTAGTTCCCGTGGCTTGCACTGCACGGCTGAGCAAATTGTGATCACCAGTGGCGCGCAGCAGGGCATCAGCCTTTGTGCACAGTTGCTGGTGGACCCTGGAGACGTCGTGGCAGTGGAAAACCCAGGCTACCGCGCAGCCGGGCATGCCTTTGCCGTGGCCGGTGCCGACGTGAGAGGCGTGCCGGTGGACGGTGAGGGCCTGGATTGCAGCGCGCTCGCCTCGTTGAACCCTTGTCGACTGGCCTACGTGACACCGTCCCACCAATACCCCACCGGGGTGGTGATGAGCCTCGCGCGGCGGCTGGAGTTGCTGGCCTGGGCCGAGCGTAATGACGGCTGGATCGTCGAGGACGATTATGACGGCGAGTACCGCTACAGCGGCGCGCCACTGGCGCCGTTGGCTGCATTGGATCGCCAGGGACGCGTGCTCTACGTTGGGACGTTCGGCAAGGTGGCGTTCCCGGCCTTGCGTCTGGGCTACCTGGTGCTGCCTCCCGGCCTGGTGGACGCCTTTGCCCGTCGCCGTGCGGTGGATGTGCGCCACTCCGAAGTCAGCACCCAGGCGGTGATGGCCGAGTTCATGGCGGCGGGGCATTTCCAGCGTCACATCAGGCGTATGCGGCGGGCCGCATTGGCGCGGCGTGATGCGCTGCTGGCGGGCTGGCCAAAAAATATTGCGGGTGTCGGCGCCATGCCGACCGTCGTGGCCGGGCTGCATGTCACGGTGCCGGTGGACAGTGTCGAACGTGAGCGTGAACTGATCGCCCAGGCGACTGCGGCAGGGGTCGAAGTCAATGGCTTGAGCAACTATTGGTTGCCCAGCGCCACCTCGCCGGTTCGTGGCGGGCTGGTGCTGGGTTTTGCAGCCGTGCCACCCGCGGCAATCGCTGCCGCGTTGGCGAGCCTGGTGAATGTCTGGAAGAGCTGAGGCGTGAAGGCCGGGCATTGGAGGATGCCCGGCTGTGCATTTATGGTCGCGTTTTTCTAAAGAACACGTCCTTGGCCTGATCCACGGCGATTTCAGCGCGATAATGGTCGATCAGTTGGCGTTGGGTGAGGGATTCGGTGTCGGCGATGACGGTGGTCCTGTGATTGGCTTGGGCAACGGTTTTCAGGCGTGCGGAAAGGAACGTGTAAGCGGGTACCCAGTTTGTCGAGTAACGGAAGTCTGCAAACCAGAGCGCTTTACCGGTTTTCATGTCCTTGATCTCGTACCGGTCGAGGAAGCCATAGGGCGGATACTTGATGCGTTGCCGGCTCTTCTGTTTGGTGATGGAAATCAGGTTCCGACTTTTAAGCCATATGATGCTGCTCATGGTCGGCGGACGTTGTTTGATGACATTCAGAACGGTTTCGAACCCCAGGACATAAAGGGCGCTCGCTTCCTTCTCAAGCTGCGTGCGCAGGGTCTCGGCCGAGCGTCGCTGCTCTTGCGGCAGTTCGAACGTTTCGTTTGAGGTCACGCCTTGCGCCTGGTCGAGGGCCTTCTTGATGGCCGCGCTGACTTTCTCCATCCTGCCTGCGTGGGCATTGAGGATCATCCCGATGCCGGCAGGTGTCTTGCTGGGCTGGTTCACGGTTTCCTCGATCTGTGCCTTGAACGCCGCCAGCCCGTTGATCAGGTCGTTGCCCTTCGTGATGCTGATGTTCAAGGCCGGGACGGTGGAGGTCGAGGCGTCGGGTTTCATATGCGGGATCCATTCGCCGGTTTCCTTGCGATGGAACGTGACGATGATGTCTCCCGAGAACGGATTCTTCACATCGAGCCAATCGGTTTCCTCCATCGATCGGGATAAACGCGGCTCGCCGCTGACCAGGCCCCAGAAGCGCGCCCGGATGAACTTTTTCCTCGGCCTGGGGCGTTGCTCATACGGGGAACCAGCGTTTCGCCGATCTCTTCTCTCGTCGAGGGCGGTCGCCAGATGACGCAACGTCCATTGTTCAAGCGTAGCGATCCCCGTGCGCAGTCGGGCGAGTTGGGGCTGACGCACGCTGCTCTTGTACTCGTTACTCAGGTAGTGGAGGTGTTCGTCGATGGCGGCGAACTGCTCGGCCAGGCTACCGAATGCATCGATCCGCTCATCCAGCCGGATCACGCTGCGCTCATCGATGGCGTCGCGCAGGCTTTGGTACGCGACCGTGGCGTTATCGACAACCTGGTTGAGCGCTTCCCAGCCTTCGGGCATCGACTCGACACTTTCCAGCGTCAGGCACAGGTGACGAAACATATCGATCTTGATCAGGCGAAGGTCGGCGGCCGTATAGATCGGCATCTTCTTACGGTGCCGCCGGATGAATTCGAAACCTTCATAGCCGACGTTCTTCAGTTCGGTGAAGCGCGTCTCCATATAGTCCAGGCGCTCGATCATGTCGTCACCGACGCTGACCATGCTCTCGGCGGCGTCAATGTGCTGTTGTTCCAGCACCTTCACCCCGGACGTGATCAAGCCTTTGGCTTTGTCCAAGGCCGGAATGAAGCGTTCCTGGAGAGCTTCCAACTCGGCGAACGTGAAGTTGACCTGGGCGTTCAGGTAACCAAGTCGGGTGCGAGGGTAGTCGGGCCTTGACTGGAAAAGTGGCCATTCCATCAAAGTTCTCAACGCTTGCTCGTAGTTTTCTCGCTGGGTTTTCAGCGTGGCGACATACACATCGCGCTTGATTTCCCTGGCCGCGCCCGACGCTTCGTCCATTGCCTCGGCCTGCATCGTCAGCGCTTTCTGGTTCTGCGGCTTCTTTGCTTCGAATTGATTCAGTGCAGCTAGCAGATCGATCCGACGCCGCTGTGCGTCGGCGATGACTTTCTGCCTGACACCTTTGGACCCGCCACCGCGTATCCGCAGACGTGTGTCGATGTGCCATTTGCCGTGGGCATCACCCATCAGGGGAGGGCCCTCGCGGGCGGGATTTTTTCCGTCGACGATAGAGACCAGCTCGCCTTCGACCCGTACCTTGAACCACTTGCCGGCCATTTTTGCGTGCCAGTCCCCCGTCTGTTCGTAGAGTCCCTTGAGCACGCCCTCGGTTTGGAGCTCTCCCGGATCTGCGGGTTCATCGATGCTGAAGGTGTCGATGAACTGTGCGCTTTCCCGCGATCTGCCCATCAAGGCGCCAATGGAACGGATGGTCTCGTAGTGCTCGGTCGGCAGCGACGTACTCGGAAGCGCTCCGAGTTGCTCTATCACCAGTTTGTGTGGGGTTTTTGGCAGGTTTTCCAGTTCGCGCACCTCTGGCGGGGCTTTTACCCGATGAGGACTCCTGGCAGCCCTGGCGCGGTCGATGGCGTGGGTAATGATCGCCAGCGCGATGTTCAGCAGCAGGTCAGTGAATGCCTCCCACTTGGCCGGTCGTTCGGCCTCTGGTTTGTTTTGCATCAACGTGTCGACGTCGTCCAGGATTTGCCAGAGCCAGGCTGCGGTACCAACGGCGGTTCCCAGGTAAGGCAAGGTCAGGTTGAACATCAGCCAGCCCGCGCGTTTGAAGGTTTCCCAGCGATTTTCCTGGTTGGACACCGATTGCCGATCGGCCAGTTCGACCAAGGCATCGGCATTGGCCTTGAACAACTGTGGCAGGAAATCCGTCCCCAGGGTTTTGTCGGTCAAACTGACGGGACCGCTATAGGCCAAGGAGGTCAAAGGGTCGGTCACGAACGACACGATGCCCCAAGGGGAGGGCAACAGGTCCGGAAAAACCAATCGGCCGTAATCGTTACGCACCCCATCAGGCAGCCAGGCCAGCACCGATTGGCGTAACGAAGGGATTTGCCTGATCGCATACAACAGGTTGCTGAACGATGGGTACTGGCTCAGTTGCGGCTCCAGCATGGGCCGATACAGCAGGCAAGGCCCGGCGCTCGCATCCTCGGGGCCGATGACGAACATATTGGTCACGACGTCTTCCGAGTCGCCCAGTTGCAGTTCGGGTACGAAGGCCAGTTGGCGCACGACAATGGTTTTTCCATCCACCTTGCGATCGGCTTCATCAAGCTCCATCAGCGCGGCGACGTAGCGGTAACCCCTATCGTCCAGGCGTCCTTCCCCACGGATTTTGCATTCCAGCGCCAGCATTGGCAGCTGGATGCGCAACTGGGAGGTGTACAACTTTTCGCGGCGGCTCGACTCTGCCGGATCGTCGAGCAGTTTGCCCTTCACCAGCTCGAGGTAAGTGCGACCGATATCGACTTGGGTGATGAGGTTTTCGATGTACGCCACGGTCATCCACTCGGGCAACTCGTTCTCGCCCAGGGACTGGACGGCTTTGTCGCCCAGGGGAAGGGCGATCAGGTTCTGCAAGGCGAGCTCGACCAAGGTGAAGCGGGTGGTATCGATCTTTCCGGGCACGACGAAGCTTCCCCAGATAACGGGGCTGCGTACCTCGAACTCGATTTCATTCAGATCGAGCGTCGAGGCATCGGGGTGGTCCAGGACTATCTGTTTCTTCAGCTCGCTTAACGCGTAGTCCTTGATGGCAGGAATCCCATCCAGATAGGTTTTGCCGGCATGGGATTGATTGAGTATCGACAGGTTCTTCATGTACTGGGCAAACAGCGTCTGATCGGACGGCGAGGCCTCCAGCAACCAATGGGGCATCTGTCTCTGGAACCAGGCCACGAGCTCGTCCTCAGCGGCTTCTTCGCCGTTGACAGGGGGCTCGTAGGTCACCCAGGTCTGCGGGGAGGACCCGATGACCTTGACCTGCTCGGCAATCATCCCGCAGGCCTTGTGATCGAAAATGTTGCCGTCGGGCTCATACAGCCGCCACTGGATTTTGCGATAGCTGGCCGTACCGAAATGGTTCGGGAGGGATTGGCCCAGGGCCTGCCGTGAGGCGAACTTCTCGTAACCGTTGACGATCGAGTACTTGAGGATGACTTCCTTGCCTTCGATGGTGCCGATCAGGACCACGATTGAGTTGTCGCCCAGCCGTTTCACCTCTGGGCCATCCACCTTGTCGACGTCGATCAGATACGCGTGGGTGTCATAAGGGTCGCTCTCCTTGCGGTCCTTGCGGTCGGGGTAATGGAACAGTTGCCTGGCCATGTCGCACTCAGTCGTCGTCCAGCCCTCGATACGCCCGACGTTCCACGCCTTGCGCAGGGTGCTGGAGAGTTCATGCCAGCGTGGGCCGGACTCGCCAACGGATGCATTCCAGTACGCCAGTTGTTGCTCCTGACAGGCCGTCAACATGGCCGGCACCAGCTCATTGACCAGGCGCCCGATCTGGTCGATGCGCACTGGCAAATGCACACTCGGGGACGTCAGTGGTAGCTGGGTCAGGTAATGCAACCCTTCGATCAACAGCATCGGATCGCTTTTTTCGTTCACCAGGCCGGCCAGCATTTCGGCAAGGGTTTCATAGCGGGTCGGGCGTGGCACGATTTCGCCGTCGACAATGTCCCAGCTCGGTTCGCCGACCACTGTGTTGTGTGGGTCAAGGTTCAGCGTGGGGTAGAGTTTCTTGAGGCCGTCGCGCAGAAGTATGGACGCGACCTCCGGATACGTGGGGCCGGCGAGCAACTGATTCAATATAGCGTCCCTGGGGTTGGCGTCGGCCTTGGGGATCGTGGTGGTAGAAGTGTTTGTCATCTGAGTCTCCCTGTCTCGCGATGAATGGAATCCCGAAGTCGAACGCTTCGGGATATCCATGCTAGTGGTGCGAGAAACAGCGGAGGTGGTAACTATGTATTGCTCGTGTCGTTAAGGGCCTGGTGACGCCGCTCCCTGTGGGAGCGGGCTTGCTCGCGAAGGCGTCGGCCCATCCAACATCACGGGTAACTGACCCATCGCCATCGCGAGCAGGCTCGCTCCCACATTGGGATTGGTGGCGTACCCGATCTTCATGCACAACGCAGAACCTGTGGGAGCGAGCCTGCTCGCGATGACATCGGCCCATCCAACATCACGGGTAACTGACCCATCGCCATCGCGAGCAGGCTCGC